>CAXEMW010000010.1:0-26915 GCA_963997395.1 uncultured Planctomycetaceae bacterium | reverse complement strand
TAGTGAAACAAAATATATTGTGAATACGCGCCCCTACACGGAGGGAACACCTTCACGAAAATGCTCGGCGAGTAACCTCGTGGTCGTACCGTCCCACCCAAACACCTGACAATCAGCATAGTCGTATTCACCAAGGCCGTTGAGCCCATGTCGTAAAAGCCAATATTTGCTGCCTTCTGCTATTGGGTAGGTACGAAACTCATGATTTCTGGCTGATGGTACTGTTGTTTTTATCCACGCCCAATAGTTGATATGAAATCGAAACTTGAGATCAGGATTTTCTTTACACCAATACCTGTATTCGTATTCAGTAAGGCAACAGCAGGAATCGAACAGCGTTCTGAATTCTTGGTCTCCTGCTATCGTTTCGCAAGCCCGCATTCCCACTGGTGTCGTTGTGATAACAACAGCGGGGATGAGGCCATTCCACCGCTCTGCACTGGCAAGACGCTGCTCCAACCCGCTCAGCCACGTACGCATCTGAGTTTCAAGAAGCCTTTCTTCGGCATCCTGTGCCTTCGCTGACTGAAGAGGACGGATTGCTGCCTTTTTCCCAATGGGCCGCATCTTCTTTCGCGAACTATTTAAAAAGCAGCGAAGCCTCACAACCCAGGCGTCTATATCTCTCTGTGTCATGGGTGCAGGTGTGTGGTGGTACCCGGCATTTTCTCTAGCCATGCTTCCCCCATTGCTTTTTCTTCAGTACCACTGCCGTTGGATCATCAGGCCATGCATGCTTGGGATACCTTCGCTTCAGTTCTTTTTTGACGCCAGGATAGGTATTGACCCAGAAACTCTTCAAATCGGTGGTTCGCTGCTGCGGACGATTATTTGGTCCTAGGAGCTGTAGAAGCAGCGTCACTTGACCATCAACAATTGGGGGAACATGCGTTACGCCAAAGAGATTCTGGATTCGGATGCTCACCTCAGGCTGTTTACCTACGGCATACTCGATACGATATTTTTTTCCGTCTTGAAGCATGCATTTTACGGGTGCCAATCTGTTGACCTCTGCAACCATATCGTCTCCGAGGTACCTGTCAAAAACAGACTGCCAATTCATTGTTCGAATATCCTCAAATGACCGCAGCCCCTTCGCTCGACTCTTGGCCTGCTGAACGAGCATTTCATCGTTGAGATATATATTTATCAATCGCTCTGCTTGGACACTCTTGCTTTCCCTCAAAATTTGCTGGAGCCACTTTGCCCGCACCATGAACCCCCCTGCTTCCGAGTTCGCCGCCGGAAGCACCTCGCACGGCTTTCGAAGAGCCTCCTGAAAAAGAAGATCCGTCGCCGCACTTTCATTACCAACTGCACGTGGAGATTCTTCAAGAATCAGCCCATGCCAGGAAACAAGCCGTCGTTCTTCAACTCTTTTTTTCAATTGATTGAACAACAAATCATCGTGGACTGAAACATGTTTCCGCCAATCACTTCCCTCTGTTAGCCACTGTGGTTCAACTGCCGACGCAGCCCGCACCGTCACTTCGTTGCCCGCGTCATCGATATCAATCGCCAGGAAAAATTCTTCATGACGAACAGAACTTTTTTTATCAAGCCGTACGCCGCGGCCCCCAACCATTGTGCCACGATCTGCAGACCCTTTTCGAATACGACAAAGTCGATCAGGGTATGCCGTGAGAAAGACTTCTCGCAAAACACGTGAGGGATCTGCTGCCCTCGGTCCACATTTTTGTGAAATGAGATGGAAATATTGATCAGCCGACCTCAGGACTGATCGGGCAGCATTATGATTCAGTGGCGGCAAACCCGACACATCAACGTCGTTTCCTGTCGCGTGGAAATGCTGAAGAAGAAGCACCTTTTCATAGATATCTGATCGCACATGACTCTGAATCATGTCTCGCGGGCCCCTTCCACTCTGCCCACCGGCACGAAATGGATCTCGTTCTGTAAGCAATGCCGCAGCCACGGCCACCTCCTGAAGAACCCCTCGCTTTGCACCCTCTATCAATAAAATCGCCAACCTCGGATGAATCGGTAACCTACTTACCTCTTTTCCCAACTCTGTCACGGGTTCGGACTTCCGACCAGCAGGAGAGTCTTTCTCAAGGCATCCAAGTTCTTCGAGTACTTGCAGCCCTCTTATCCGTGCATCGTCCGAAGGCTTTTGGAGCCACTGAAATGTGTTTTCTTGTTGAAGCACACTCAGTGTCAGGAATGCTTGCGTCAAATCAGCCCGCACAACCTCTGGCAAGTCAAACCGGGGACGTCTGGCATGTTCGGTTTCATTCCATAGACGCCAGCATTTGCCCGGTCCTGTTCTTCCCGCTCGCCCAGCACGCTGTTCTGCTGAAGCCTGTGATATAGACACTGTCTGCAGCTCTGGCAGGCCCGTTGATGAAGAGATGTAAAGTTGGCGGGCTAGGCCACTATCGAGCACCGCCGTCACTCCCGAAATCGTAACCGAGGTCTCGGCGATGTTTGTGGAAAGAATAATTTTCCGACTACCGTCACTTAGAAGAACTGCGTCCTGCTGTTCTGGTGGCAGGTCACCAAAAAGTTTTTCCAGTCGGCAGCCCGATCGCCTCGCGAGTTCTTCTATTTTGTTCGCCGTTGCAAATATTTCTCCAACGCCCGGAAGGAAGACAAGAACATGCCCCTGCGTATCACGCAGTGCCTTGGGGATTAGCGAGTGAATCAGATCCGGAAGATTCCGGGGCGACACTTTCGACCCCACATGTTGTGCATACGTGAGCTCGACGGGAAATGAGCGATCGGTCGCAGTGATGACTGTTGCTTCCCCTAAATAATGAGCGACTGCATCGGCATTAAGTGTTGCACTCATGATGAGAACCCGAAGGTCTGGCCGGGTCGTTTCCCGCAGATTCTTCAGCAATCCAATGAGAAGATCCATTTCGAGAGACCGTTCATGAAATTCATCAAGAATGACGCACCCAACACTGGACAGCGATGGGTCGGCAACACATTGCCTGAGAAGCACGCCGGTAGTTTGTATGCAGAGCGTTGTTGCATGGGACACCTTCGAATCAAAGCGAACTCGGTACCCAACTTTATCACCGAGCCGACACCCCCGTATCCTGGCGATCTGCCGAGCAATGGCCCTCGCGGCAAACCGCCGAGGCTGGACCAAAACCAGGCTTTCCCCCGGCTTGAGCCCATCATGGACCGCACTTGGCACAAGTAACGTTTTTCCCGAACCTGGAGGTGCTCCAACCACTACAGGACCAGATTCTGCCGCTTTGAGAATGTCGTGAAGTACTGAAGCGACAGGCAAATTATTGAGAAACTCGACATCATCTGTGCATTTGTTCATGGTGTCGAAAAATGTATGAATTCGAAAGTGCGGACGGCGGCGACGAGTTTGCTATAACTATTGTATGAGTACTGCAACAATCAAACCGACCCCAATTGCACGCCGTGCAATTGAAGACTTCCCTAACTTCGACTTGGCAAAGCTGCTTGAGACAGTATTTGACCCAATACAAGGTTGCCGCGTTGCGATCTTGATTGATCTAGCGGATACCAGCCAGATGAAGGATTTTGCTTTCCTCTCAAATCCGGAACTGACCATTCAGCACAAAGCCTACTCGGTTTTTTATCAGGGCCTCCAGAGTGGCACCGCAGACAAACTCGGTGTCTCAGGCGGCGAGATGTTTGCCTATCATGAAACAGGCGGCAGCAACCTAGACCTCCCCGATGAGGCAGTTGATAGCACAGGGAAGACAATTTCTCTAAAAAATTCGGTCTACACGAAATATGACCTGATCTTGTGCATCTCTACTTTTTCGGCCACCGCTCCACTGACGGCCTTTGCAAAAGAATTCGGGTTCCGCGGCGCAACCCTCCATGGGCTCAACGATATTATTCTTGCAACTGGACTCGCGGTGGACTACAGGGAAGTGAGCGTAGAAGCAGAGAAACTCCGGCTCGCGCTCACAAAAGCTGATTCATTTGAGATCGATTTTGAGATGAACAACTCGCAATACCAACTCAAGATTCAGTGCGACGGCCAAGAAGCTCAGAAAAGCCACGGACTCTGCCTTGGAAAAGATCCAGACATTGCGAACCTCCCTGCTGGTGAAGTCTATTTCGTGCCCACCGGTGCGACCGGGACCTTTCCGATGAAGTTTGACGATGGCACTACCGCAGTCATGCACGTTGAGAAAGGCCGTATTCACACGGCGACATTCGTAGCGGGCGATCAGTCTGTCATTGATGCTTTTAATTCAAAATTGAAAGCTGACCCCGTCACAGGAGAAATTGGTGAACTCGGTTTTGGGACGCAAGATCTCCCTGTTTCGGGTCGTGACATTCAGGATGAAAAAGTACTTGGAACACTGCACGTCGCCACCGGACGCAGCGATCATCTCGGTGGCCATCTCACCCCAGACCTATTTGCTGAAAAACTTCACGCGACGCACGATGACATTCTCTTCTCACCATCAAAGACTCCAGAAATTCGTGTTACGCAGGCTCGCATGATCCGGGGCACAACGACTGAGGTCGTCATCGAAAATTTTGAGCCGTCGAGCTACCTTCGAGAAGCGTTGGCAGAGTAGAAAAACATCCAAACTACCCTGATGGATGCGCTGCAATCCGGTGACCTCGGCGAAATTCTGCAGGTGCAATACCGAACACCCGTTTAAAGGCTCGTGAAAACTGGTATTGATCAGGATACCCAAGACGACGTGCCGCCTCTCGTACCAACACCTGCTCATGTGCCAGCCAATCTGCCGCAAGGCTCATTCGTTGGCGAGTCAAAAGCTGATATGGGCTGTCCTCACCAAAACGCACGAAAAGACGACAGGCATATTCGGGGGAAATTTTAGCCACTCCACATGCCGCCTCTACTGACTGCCATTCAACACACCGATCCACCAGAATCCGTCGAAATTGCTCGTAACTTCTGAATGCTCGGTCATCGACTGCCTCCTCCGGCATGATCCGCTGCTTGACTTTCGCAAGAAGCACTCCCAACAACTGGGTGCAGAGTGTCTCGCTATGAGCAGAGGGCGGTGATCCACACCGCAACATTAAATCAAAAATTTCACGAACTTCATCCGGATGACTCACCCTCATCACTGACCCAGCAGTAAGGCCCATTCTCCGCAACCTTGCCCCCGCCTGTCTTCCAACAAAGTCGACATAGTGTTTTCGAAGTAACTGCTTCGTGTTGGTCTCTATACGATGCGGCATTCCCGGCCCGTACGCAAAAAGGGTTCCGGCATGTATTGGTAACGCTTCGTTCGCCTGCCCGGCTGCTGCAGCTTCTCCAAACCAGACTTTCCCTTTTCCTGCACACACAAATTCAAGGCAAAAATAAGGAAAGTCTTTACGACTAATGACATAATCCTTACGCACATGTTCATATCCTCCGCAGGCCACTGCAAGTGATTGTGACCGATCCGGTAGCAAGTCAAGAAAGTACCGCTGTGATGCGCCGACCTGCCGTGATACGAAGAAAGGAAGTTTCTTTCTGCTCGTTCGCGGTGAATGTGTCTTTTTCATAAGGTCAAGAATAGCTATCCTTTAGTCAAGAATCACTATCCTCCGCTATTTGCCGAGGCTTTAAACTATTTTCCGGTTATCCACCCCCCAACCCTCTACCCAACAGACTATTATGCGAACACTGCCACGTTTCTCATTCGGTGTCGGCGACCGTTTTGGTCATGAAGCCACAGCACAACTCTCAGCCTTCCAAAAACTAGCACAGGCCGGCATACAGGTAGCGCCGGTCTGGAATAAATCTCACCGAGAGCACGGATTCATTGGCAGCCATCCCGAAGACGTGCGTGCGGCTGCAGCCTCAGCTATTGTTGAGTCTAGCTGGGACGGGCCATGGTATGTTGATGCTGACCACATCCGTCTCGATACGGTAGATGGCTACCTCGAATCCAGTGACTTTTTTACTATTGATGTGGCTGATTCAATCGGACAGCCTGCGGATGAGTCCGACATTCGAACGTTTATCGCCGCTCACCCAGAACTATGTAAGCCGGTTTCCATCCCTGGCATTACCAAGGTTATACGTCTTTCAGAAGAAGGAACCGCGAGTATTGTCCGCAAGTACCACAAAGCCTGCAGGGACGCGGCGACGATCTACAACCATATTGCTGAGAAACGAGGTGACGACGTTGTCATCGAAGTCAGCATGGACGAGACGGACGAGCCACAAACACCTCCAGAATTACTTGTAATATTAGCCCTGCTCGCTGATGAGAAAATACCGGTACAAACCGTCGCCCCAAAGTTCACTGGGCGATTTAATAAAGGCGTCGACTACGTTGGCGACCTTGCACAATTCGAGCAAGAGTTTTCTGACGACATTGCCGTATGTAGTTTCGCAGTCCAGCAATACGGCCTGCCCGACACGCTTAAGCTTTCTGTTCATTCTGGTAGTGATAAATTCTCACTCTATCCCATCATCCGTCGGGTCCTCAAGGCAACTGGAGCAGGCGTTCATCTCAAAACAGCCGGTACCACGTGGCTTGAAGAATTGATCGGACTCGCGGAAGCTGGAGGAGATGGGCTTCAACTGGTACGTGACGTCTATCGATATGCGATTGAGCATCGTGACGAACTTTGTGGTCCGTATGCAACGGTCATTGATATTGATCCAAACAACCTGCTTTCTGTCGAAGACTTTGATACGCTTTCAGGCCCTGATACGGCCGCAACTATTCGACACATCCAAAACGACAAGCGGTTTAATCCTCATGTCCGCCAGCTTCTTCATATTGCGTTCAAGGTCGCAGCGGGAGAAGGCGCTCGATATACCGATTTGCTCAAAGAACATCGGGCCATTGTGGCAGACCAGGTAACCACGAATCTGTACGAGCGACATCTCCTTCCACTCTTTGCCCAATAAATATGCTGCTCCATTAATGTTTCTTATAGAAAGCCCTGCATGAAATCGGCTATCACAATTTGTCTGGTACCTGAAGCAGCACGTGGACCGTTTGTATTCCATGATGGACTCCCAAGCGGATGTCAACATGCTGCAGATGCTGGCTTTGACGCCGTTGAAATTTTTCCATCAAGCGCAAGTGAATTTCCAAAACAACAACTCCATACGCTTCTTGAACAGACCTCTCTCGACCTTGCTGCCGTCGGAACCGGTGCTGGTTGGCTGAAGCAACGGCTCTCGCTCACAGATACAGACCCAGCTAGGCGGCGAGAGGCTATACAATTTGTTGCAGAAATTATTGAAACTGCAGCAGAATTCAAGGCTCCAGCCATCATCGGATCAATGCAGGGCCAAGCCAGCGACATCACCCACCGCTCGGAATCATTGGGGTTGCTGGCGGAGTCGCTTGGCACACTCGGCGAACATGCGCAGCATCACGGTCAGGTACTTCTCTACGAAGCGCTCAATCGCTACGAAACCAATCTCCTGAACACTCAGGAAGACGCAGCAAACTTCCTCATCGAGCATTCTCTTGTGGGCAAGGGAGTGCGGCTCCTCTGCGATCTCTTTCATATGAATATCGAAGAGCAGAATATGCCAGAGACGATTACCCGTCTCGGTCGCCTCGGTTCAGACCTCATTGGTCATGTGCACTGGGCCGACTCAAACAGGAGGGCAATGGGCCTTGGCCACACCGATTCAACCGCACTATATCGTGCACTCAACGCGGTTGGGTATGACAACTATCTAGCCGCAGAAGTCTTTCCACTGCCTTCTGCAGCCGAGGCAGCCAGCCAAACCATTTTGTCAATTGAGGCCTTCACATCTTCATAGCCCCTCTTTCTAAACACTGACCAGTCCTATGCTGAAAACCCCACTTCTCCACCCTGAAATCCTGAGGATTCTCGCAAACGGTGGCCATCACTCACTCATCCTCATCGCTGACGGCAACTATCCGGCGACCACCAAACGTGGTCCAAATGCCAACGTCGTGCCCCTCCAGCTTATGCCCGATGTTCCAACGGTTGCTGACGTTTTTCAGGCAATACTCGGAAGCATCCAAATCGATGCCGTACAGACAATGGGCGTCGACAGAGACGACTCATATGCTGCTGCGACTCCTGGCGACCCACCAGTCTGGGAAAAGTACCGAAGTCTTCTCAAATCTGCTGGAAACAGTTGCGCTTTAGAGCCTCTATTGAAATGGGACTTCTACGCAGCGGTCGACTCCGCTGATCACATACTCACCGTGCAAACCGCCGACACCCAACCGTGGGCAAACCTTCTCCTCACTATTGGATGCCGAACATTCAATTCCATCACCTGATCTCTCATACGAAAAGGGTATCCATGCAAACCAGACCACTTGGCACCACTGGACTTGAAGTACCAATCCTCTCCTTTGGGGCCTCATCGCTCGGACAGGAATTTCGAAAAATTACCATTGATGAAGCGATGTCTAGCGTACGGGTGGCGATTGATAACGGCATGCGACTCATTGACACGAGCCCTTTTTATGGTCGCGGGATGAGTGAAATCATGCTTGGGCTCGCGCTTCAGGACATACCACGCGACGATTACCTGCTCTGCACCAAACTCGGCCGATATGACGTTGGACATTTTGACTTTTCCGCACAGCGTGTAGCAGAAAGCGTTGATATCTCATTGCATCGACTCGGCACCGATCACCTCGATATCATGCTCTGTCACGATATTGAATTTGTCCCAATGCAACAGATCGTAGACGAAACCATTCCAGCGCTCCGACAAGCTCAACAAGCTGGAAAAATTCGTTTTATCGGGTTCAGTGGGTATCCCCAGAAAATCTTTCGATTTATCTGTGACCAGACAGATGTCGACTGCGTACTGAATTACAACCAATACACGCTTCAAAACACACGCTTTACCGATGAGACGGTGCCATACCTGCAGGAAAAGGGAATTGGTGTCATGCACGCTGGGCCGTTCAGCGCACGTCTGCTGACCGACGCGCCTCTCCCACCCTGGCTTAAAGAACCTGAAAACGTTCGCAAGGCTGCACGTGAGGCCGTTGCATGTTGCCGTGAGCACGGGTCGTCATTAGCAAAACTTGCCCTTCAGTTCTCCGTTGCCAATCCAGCGATTGCAACAACTGTTGCTGGAAGTGCCAACCCAAATAATATCCGCCAGTGGGCTGAATGGCTTGAAGAGCCACTCGATGAGGATTTGCTAAAGACTGTACTGAAGATATTTAGCGCAGTGAAAAATATTGGGCACTGTGAAGGGCTTCCAGAAAACAATTAGCCGATTACCTCAAGGCTTCATATCAGCGATTCCACCAACTCTGTCAACTTATGAATATTGACGCTCACCAACACTTCTGGAAGTACACTGCCAAGGACTACCCGTGGATATCTTCCGGGATGGAGCGTCTAGCACAAGACTACCTGCCACCTGATCTTGTTAAAACGACTCAGCCACACAGCATCACTGGATCAGTGGCGGTGCAAGCCAGACAATCAATTCAGGAAACAGAATGGCTCCTTGAACTGGCTGACAATCACCCCTTTATCCGTGGCGTTGTTGGCTGGGTGGATCTCAGAAATCCTTCGGTCGATGAAGACCTCGAGAAATTTTCTGAGCATGACAAGCTTGTTGGCGTCCGGCATGTCGTACAAGATGAGCCGGACCCTCGATTTTTATTAGGTGATGACTTTCTGCGTGGCATCAGGCAGTTGGCAAAATATAACCTAACCTATGACATTCTCATCTTTCCCCATCAGCTACCAGCTGCGTGTGAACTGGTAAAATTGTTGCCAAACCAACCTTTTGTATTGGACCACATGGCTAAACCTGATATTGAACATCACAATATTTCTGACTGGAAGCGTGACTTCGACGCACTCGCGCAGCATGAAAATGTCGTTTGCAAGCTTTCTGGACTCGTCACCGAAGCCAAATGGAACGTATGGCATCAACGCGACTTTACCCCATATCTTGATGCAGCGTTGGATGCATTTGGTCCATCGCGGCTACTCTATGGGAGCGATTGGCCGGTCTGCCTACTCTCTGCTGAGTATGCAGAAGTGCTTTGCATTGCGAACAGCCTTATCGACCGAGTGTCTCTCCACGAGGCTAAGGCCATACGTGGCACCAACGCCGCACAGTTTTACGGTCTTCAGGCAGAGCAACCATAACCTCACCCTTTGAAATGAATCTCATGCAAGCACTTCAACTTGTAGAACCTGGCGAATGGGCAATGATAGAAGTACCTGAGCCATCCAATCTTCAGCCCGGCGAAGCGCTTGTTCGCGTCGAAGCAGTCGGTATCTGCGGGACTGACTATGGTGGGTACCTTGGGAAAATGCCATTCTTTAGTTATCCAAGGATTCCGGGTCATGAACTTGGCGTAGAGGTACTCGCTGTTGGTGAGGGTGCCACCAACATCGCCGTCGGTGATCGTTGTTGCGTGGAACCATACATCAATTGCCAGCAGTGTCATTCATGCCGTCTGGGCAAGACCAATTGTTGTGAGCATCACCAGACCCTTGGTGTCCACTGCGACGGTGGCCTTCGGCCTCAATTCATTGTTCCAGCGAGAAAACTCCACCGTTCTCCCAATCTTTCCGCCGAGCAGAATGCGCTTGTTGAAACTCTTGCGATTGGTTGCCATGCAGTAGACCGAGCCAACATTAACTCAAAAGACACCGTGCTCGTCATAGGCGCCGGACCAATTGGCTTGTCTGCCATGGAATTCGTCCGTCTCGCTGGAGCGAGGCTTCTTGTAATGGACATGGTTCAAAGTCGGCTTGACTTCGTCACTCAAACGTACGGCTTGACCGAAACTATCTGTGCTGATGGCACCGACGCAGACCTCAACAACGTCGCGGAACTTACCGACAATGAATTTTGTGATGTCGTCATCGACGCCACCGGAAGTGACCGAAGCATGAACCGCTCGCTTGAATTTGCGGCATTCGGTGGCCGAGTCGTCTACGTTGGGATAACACAGGGAACTCTTTCGTTTCCCCACGCGCCCCTTCTCCATCGACGTGAGCTCTCTATTCTTGCAAGCCGAAACGCATTGTCACGAGACTTTAATCGTATTATCAAGGAGATTGAGGCTAAACGAATTAATACCGCACCGTGGATAACCCATCGAATGAGTTGGACCGAACTTCCCGAGCAATTTCCGCACCTTGTTGATCCATCGAGCGGGGTACTTAAAGCCGTCGCCACAGTCGAACCGACCTAGCCTGGTGGTACCAGTCGCTATCTTAGCGAACATGCGGGCCCACCTGTGCTTTAGTCATTGAGCATAGTACCTGCTGCCTCTTTTGGTGTGATTCCGTCCTCATCAACGCGGCGATTTGCGGTCCGCATTGCTGAAACCGATATTCGATTCAGCATTGGCTCAAGGGCGTGCACGAGTTTCTTGTTCTTCGCTGCTTGTGGTGACAGAAGCAGGACCGCGTCGTAGGGTGGAAACGCCCCTTTCGGATCGCCTAGGACACCAAGATCAAAGGCGTCGATTCTCCCGTCGGTAGAAAAACCCGCAGCAACATCAACCTGCCCATCTGCCACCGCCTGATACATAAACGTGGAATCCATTCCAACTTCAGTAATATCCTCCAATGCATAAATCCTGCGTACTCGCTGCCATTCCGGTCGCCCAAAAAACTCTGGGTCGCCACCAATCGTGAGTTCTTCTGCAACTGGAGTTAGATCGCCAATCTGCCGGAGGTTATACCGTTGCAGCGTCTGGCTTTTGGCGAGAAGTGCATACGTATTCTCAAACCCCAATGCGCCAGCAAGAACAATGCCGTACTCATCATATAACCTACCGGCAACGGCGGCTCGCATCGCGACACGACCTATCGGATCTGTCTCCTTCAAGACCGTACTCCAAATCGTCCCTGTGTATCCGACGTAAACATCGACTGTATTACTTGCAAGGGCGTCAAAAACAATTGTCGACCCCATATTACTCAGCACCTCAGACGTGCCGCCGGCCGCCTCGATTTTTTCCCGAATAAGCTCAGCCAGAATAAACTGTTCCGTGAATCCCTTGGCACCAATACGAATAACTTGTCCATCGAGTGGGGGCCCTGTTTGGCCTCTTTCATTCAATTCTGTGAAATCACTCCCCTGTTCCTGCAACTTCGAGAATCCGGCAGTTTCTTGGCCAATCACACCTGGCACGATACCAATCGCAACGAGGGCAACAATGGCACACGACGCGAGAATGAGAGAGATTTTATGTCGTGATTGAATACTCTTCTCGATGACCGCAATCAGTTGGTCCAGGACTAGCGACAATGTCATTGTGGCAACACAGCCGAAAATCACGCGTTGCCAGTCTCGAAGCTGGAGACCACTAAAAATGTAATTGCCGAGGCTCGGTGCACCAACAGGAGTTGAGAGTGTCGCAATACCGACAACCCAAACGGTCGCTGTCCGTATGCCTGCAAGAATCACAGGGAACGCAAGTGGCAATTCAACCCAAAACAGTTGCTGCAGCGGCCGCATTCCAACAGCTTTCGCTGCCTCACTCATAGCTGGATCGACAGACTCTAACCCGACAATGGTGTTTCGAATGATTGGTAAAATACTATATATCAGCAAGGCTATAAATGCTGGCCAATAGCCGATGGTACCCCCCAACAAGGCAACCATGATTGCCAATAGCGCGATGCTCGGAACTGTTTGAACAAGCGATACCAATGACATGACAGGGCCGCGTATAGCTGCAGACTTCACACAGAGTACGCCAAGAGGAAGGCTGATAAGCACACCGAAAAATATCGCCGGAACAGCAAGCGTGAGATGGCCGCCCAAAAAATCCGGCAACTGTTCAAATAAAAGATAGAGCCGGGGACTCATGATTCACCTCCAGCAACGCTTCCATGAAGTAGTGACTCAATAAAGTCACTATGGCGACGAGGCGTATCAATCAGTTGGGCTACATACTTATTGACGGGAGAGGTTAACAGCACCCCGGGAGTTGCAACTTGTGCAATTTCACCTTTGTGCATCACTGCAATACGATCGGCAAGAAGCACCGCCTCGGACACATCGTGTGTCACCAGGACCACGCTCAGCTCGAGTTTTTTCTGGAGTGCTCGGAACTCTTGCTGCAAGGCATCGCGTGTAATTGGATCGAGTGCACCAAATGGTTCGTCCATCAAAATCGCTTGTGGATTCGACGCGAGTGCTCTTGCAAATCCCACTCGTTGCTGCTGCCCACCGGAAAGTTCTGATGGAAGGCGTCCTTTATATTCATCAGCAGGCAGATCAACCATTGCGAGCAACTCGTTCACACGTTCACCAATCGTCTCTTTGGTCCATCCCAGTAACTGGAGCGTGACACTGACGTTTTGGCCGACAGTCATATGAGGGAACAACCCAACACCCTGAAAGGCGTACCCAATTGACCGCCTTAGATTCACCGGATCGACATTTGTGACATCTTCCCCCATCACCTTTACTGAGCCGGACGTTGGCTCGATGAGTCTGTTGATCATCTTCAGCGTCGTTGTTTTCCCACTGCCCGATCCACCAACGATCGCCAGGACCTCTCCCTGCGCTATAGAAAGATCGACTGATTTCACTGCGGGCTCATCGGTATTGCCAAAACACTTCGTAAGAGCAACGAGTTCTATAGCGGGAACGTGCATGCTCTCCGGACAACTCCTAACCACACAAACAGTGTATTACGTAGCAATTGTGTCAAATTGAAAGTGGTCGCAAGCATGCCACGGCAAAGTCGCCAGCGTCGTCTGTCCAGATTTTCTCCATGGCAAGACCACTATCCTCTGAAAGGAGCTCGAACTCGTCTGGAGTATACTTATGGGACTCCTCCATACGAATTGCCTCACCGGCTTCAAAAGTGACAACAGAACCAGCCATTTCAACGGAGTGACTTTCATCCACCCATAGTCGACTGACAATGGCACCTTCATCCTCAACCCAATCAGCCCGGAAAGAAAACTTATCACGGTCGAGTGCCACACCCAACTCGGTAGCAAGTCGATCGATAACATTATAATTGAATTCTGCAGTAACCCCCTTGGCATCGTTATAAGCGGCTTCCATCCGCCCCTGATCTTTCTTACAGTCAAAACCAACAACGACTGCGCCAGCGACGCCAGACCACTCATCGTCGGGCTGTTCCTGTATCATGGTTCCAAATGTTCGCAGCAGCGAGGCTGCTTCAGATCGGCTGAAATTACCGACTGTTGAACCAGGAAAATAGATTGCTCGAGAACGAACTGCTGCTTCACATGCTGGAATTGGGTGTCCTTTTGTAAAGTCCGCCCAGACAGGGAGCACTTCAATGTCATGCCTGTCTGCAATCGCAGTTGCCGACTCGAGGAGAAAATCACGGCTGATATCCACTGGCACATAGGCAGCCGGGTCTGGCATAGATGCTAACAAGAGATCTGTTTTCAGGCTTGCACCGCTGCCGGGTTCAATAAGCATGCAGCCCTTACCAAAGGCATCTCCAAGAGCACCAGATATCTCTCGCATCAATGCGAGTTCAGTCCTTGTGATATAGTACTCATCCACTTCGCAGATTTGTTCAAAGAGCATGCTTCCGCGTTGATCGTAATGCAACTTCGCAGGAAGTGACTTCTCCTTTGCGGTGAGCCCTTCTAGTACTTCCTCAAGCAATGGTCGCTGCTGAGGAGCGAATTCAAGAAGTTGAAGTCCGTCTTGTACCGCTAATTGTTCATTTCCCAACTGACACTCAAAAATATTCTCGACGGACACGTATACCCCATTCCTTAGGCACGATTCGAGCAGCAAAAATGGCCACACACATCGCAAAAAACGTACAGTAGCATCTCCAGTTGGATCAGCTTTCTCCTCGAACCCTACAGCCCAGTGCGCAATTGATCAACTATTTTCCAAATATTATTGCTTATTACAGGGTAAAACTGCTGTATTCAACACATCACCAAGAACCCCCATATTGAAAACCCCAATTTTATGAGGTTGGATTCGATGGATATCGTCCCAGTGCGCAGGCAATACCAGATCTCCCAAAAGTTTCTTCTGCACCGGTTTTGCGGCATGTTCTGTGTAGTGGGCCTTGCCTGCATCGTGATCATGGCGACGCTGGCTCATGCAGCGGAATCAGCTACTGGTGAAGTAAGCCCTGAATCACCCGCAAGCCAACCACAAACACCACCTGCCAAGAAACAGACTCCAGACAATTCAGAGAGCAACTCATCCTCCACAACAACTATTGATGCTGCCAAAGTTCGTCAAGAGATCGATGCGGTTCGCACTGATAACTCACTGGCGGAAGAATTGCGAGCTCGATGTCAGGAAGTCCTCACAACCACATTGAAAGACCTTGAAACTAGAGTGGACGACCAATTAAAAATCGAGCAACTCATCAAAGCAGCCAAATCTTCAGAGCAACGAAAAAAATCAGTTGAATCTACCGGTGACGCTCCAGTCAACATCTCACTTGGAGGCGTTACCCGGGATAGTGATGCCGCCAAAATTGAAGGCCTTTTGCAAACACTGAATAAAGATCTTCTTGCAACCACACTCGAAGCGAATCGGATTCAAAAGGAACTCAACGCCCGCCGCACAGAAACGAAAGCACTCCCTGTTCAAATAGCCGAAACTGAAGAGGAGCTGAATTCGTTAGTTACTCCTGAGGAAACTACTGATTCCAATCCTGTACTTACAGCAGCACTAAAACAGGCAACAGTCGCCAAGCGAGCCAAGCTTGTCACTGCCCTCGAACTTTCTCGGCAGAAAATCCTGACATACGATGCTGAAGCCAGTGTCCTACCGCTGGAAAAGGCAGCTCTCGACAAGCGAGCAGCAGCACTTTCAAAAGCTATCACCGACGTCAATGCCTGGGTCACACGCCGACATACAGACGACATTAAAACCCAAATAGCGGAATACCGTGCATCAGTCACCGAGACTGATTTTGATGACCGAAATAACTATGAGCATTTTTTTGCGTTACTTGATTTATGGCCACAGACCGTAGCAAGTGCGGAGTCATGGAACAGCCAACTGCTCGCCCTCAAAGAGAAAACCAATAGCCTACGAGATGACTTTCAAGAAACCGCATCACTCGTGGATGCAGACAGAGCAACTGGATCAGGACTGAGTCGCACTGCCGGGTATCTGTTGCGCAGGAAACATGTCATGCTCAATCGTGAACGAACGACTCTGGGCCAGTCATACCCGCAGGGGAATGCAGTGGACAACGCTCAAGACATTCTCGGCGACATCGATACCGAACTTGATAAAGCAGAACAAAAACTGATTGCCACTCAGACGCCAGCGAAAAAGAAAGTGCTCGAGGCGAGGAAGAAAATTCTGAGCGCAATGAGTCTCGACATCGACCGCTGCCTTGTTGATATTCTCATTCCATCTGGCGTGAACCTTGAAAAACTATCACGCATAATCGATGAATACCAGCACCTCATCGACACCAACCTTCTCTGGGTTCGTAGTGACAAACCAGTCCGACTCGCGGATGCAACCCGACTACTGGCCGTCGTAAAGCAGTTCGAAACACATCCGGCCGCTCAGGTTTTCGCCTCATTCTGGGCGAACGTCAAGGCACGACCGTACCTCGCAATTTCCTTTCTCCTAATCACCTTAGCGATCTCACTGCCATATAGATTCTTCATCCGTAGAATCACAGCGCTGAGCAGTTCAATCAGTGGCTCCAACGCAATGCGCCTATGGCCAACGATACAAGGAGTCTGCTACACCGTTCTTGCCGCTCTCCCAGTATGGCTTGCATTGACTGCCATCTCCTGGTTTCTTGGCCACTATGCTGAGCCAGAATCAACAGAATCATCGATTGCTGATGCAATTGGTGCAACCGCATTAGTTTTTCTTCCACTTGAAATCCTTCGACAACTCATACGCCCCCATGGCATAGCAACCGCACATTTCGGCTGGCCTGAACTAGTCATCAAGCCACTCGGGCAGGCCGTCCGTCGCTTCGGATGGATAGGACTAACTCTTGTGTTCCTCACAACGTTTCTCCTTCTGGAACGGTATGTCCACCGTGAGGTTTCAGCACTAGCGCGTATTGTATTTGCGCTATTAATGATTTTCATTGCAAGCACGCTCTGGAAACTACTGGGGAAAAAGACGGGCGTTGTCGCTGGCCTTGAAGCAACTCAGCCAGACAGTCTCCTGGCTAAACTGACATGGATCTGGCGTCCACTCCTCATTGCAATTCCTATTTTCCTTGCCGGACTCAGTCTCTCGGGCTATGCCTACGCGGCTGGCCAATTGACCATTTCGCTGTATCAAACTATCTGGCTTGCCGTCGCTGCGTCCGTCCTCCAGGGCATAGCTGAGCGATGGCTTCTGGTCTCAAAAAGACGAATCGCGCTACGACAACTGAAGGAACAGGTTGCGATAAAAGAACAAGCCGAGGCATCAGGCGCAAAGGCTGAAAATCTTGATGTGAATCAGATGAAACTGTCGGCCATAGATCAACAGACTCATCGTTTAATCAATGCATTTGTAATCATCGTGCTCTTCTTCGGCCTTATCTGGATCTGGGGCCCGGTACTACCGGCTTTATCATTCCTAGACTCCATCATCCTCTGGCAGGAGACCGCACCAGATGGAACCGTTGTAAGCACCGTAGCATTAAGCAATGTTCTCATTGCTTTACCAACATTGTTAATCACATTCGTTCTTGTCCGGAACACCCCCGGACTCCTCGAGGCACTCATCCTTCAGCGGCTTCCTCTCGATAATGCTGCACGATATGCGATGAACACACTCATCAGCTACATTTTTGCTTTCTGTGGGGTGATCGTTGTGGCGGGAACATTAGGGTTGCGCTGGAGTAGTGTTCAGTGGCTTGCCGCTGGCCTCAGTGTTGGACTCGGCTTTGGTCTCCAAGAGGTTGTTGCGAATTTCGTCTGTGGATTAATCGTTCTTTTTGAACAACCAATTCGTGTTGGAGATGTTGTCACAATTGATACTGTTACGGGAGTCGTTTCCCGAATTCGAATGAGGGCGACAACGGTTACAACCTATGACAGGCAGGAATATGTGATTCCAAATAAAGATTTGATCACAGGTCGCGTTATTAATTGGACCCTGTCAGACTCAGTCAACCGATCCTTGGTTCGGGTTGGTGTCGCCTACGGCACGGATACACGACACGTCGGCGCTGTATTGAAAGAAATCTGCAACCAAATACCACATATCTTGAAGGAACCTGCTCCTATTGTCACTTTCGATGAGTTTGGTGACTCAACGTTGAATTTTGCCGTGCGGTTCTATCTCGCGAGTTTAGATAATCGTTTTTCAACAATTAACGAAATCCACAATGCTATCGCTGAACGCTTTGCGAAAGAGAATATCGAAATCGCTTTTCCACAGATGGATGTTCATGTGAAATCTGACCTGCCTGATAATTCCCCGAACTAACACGCATCCAAGCAGACTCGTGCGGAGCGTAGTGCCTCACACAGTGCGAAACGTGATCACAGAAACTAGCTCCATTTCTTCTTACTAAAGGCCGGTCGATCGAGCCAAAAGGCTTTGAACAAACACATCCCAAAAGACCGCCAGGGTGAAAAGTATAGTTTTTGCAGGCTCTGACATGAGATTCCTGCTCACTCACTGCACGCTTTCATCAGCACCCATGACGGATTCCTATCCCGCATGGTACGCTCTGCCCTCATGTAGCCGTCAGGTAGGCGGACTTGGCGGAATCCTTCTGAAACTTGACAACTATTTGGAATATCCAATGCACATATCAATGAGTACGACCTCTCCTTGGCGGATGGGAGTGGTTGCTGGCATTTTTTGCCTCCTGCAAGCGACTCCGCTATTGGCCTCTGAAAATACCGTTGCAACGATAAACGGAGCGGACACCGCTTGGATGATCGTGGCAACGGCCCTCGTCCTTTTCATGACTCTCCCCGGACTCGCACTTTTCTATGGCGGACTCGTCCGATCAAAAAATGTTCTTTCGGTGCTCGTGCAGTGCTTTGCACTAGCGGGCGTGATGACACTTCTCTGGGTTGCCTACGGGTATAGCCTCGCCTTTTCTAATGGTGGAAACCTCCAAAAGTTTATTGGCGGCTTTGACCAGATTTTTCTCAAGGGAATTTCTGTTGATAGCGTAAGCGGTTCCATTCCAGAATCTCTTTTTGCTGCATTCCAGATGACCTTTGCCATCATCACACCGGCGCTTATCGTTGGTGCATTTGCTGAACGCATGAAGTTCTCCGGAATGATGCTCTTTAGCATCCTTTGGTTTACCTTTTCGTACCTTCCCATTTGCCATATGGCATGGGCTGGGGAAGGTGCCCTCTTTGCTGATTGGAAAGTCTTGGACTTTGCAGGCGGCACAGTTGTTCATGTGAACGCGGGGATCGCAGGCCTCGTTACGTGTCTCCTCCTTGGGCCGCGTAAAGGCTTCCCAAAGGAACCCATGCGTCCTCACAATCTTCCATTTACCGTAATGGGTGCGGGCATGTTGTGGGTAGGCTGGTTTGGATTTAATGCTGGTAGTGAACTAGCTGCTGATGGAACCGCCGCAATGGCCCTCCTGGTCACTCACATTGCCGCAGCCACTGCCGCAACTGTCTGGATGCTCATCGAACTCTGGGCACATGGCAAAGCGTCGGCGCTTGGTATAGCAACTGGAGCGGTTGCTGGCCTGGTAGCCATTACTCCAGCCAGTGGTACAGCCGGACCGCTTGGTGCAGTAGCACTTGGGGCAATTTCATCCTTGTTGTGCTACTACTTCGCAACGACTGTGAAGCACAAATTTGGATACGATGACAGCCTTGATGTCTTTGGTGTTCATGGGATTGGCGGTATTATCGGAGCTATTCTCACAGGGGTTTTTGCAGCTGAGCAATTCGGTGGTGCTGGAATGGAACTTGAAATGGCAAATCAGGTCTGGGCTCAAACAAAGAGCGTGCTCGTCACGATCGTCTGGAGCGGTGTTGTTTCAATTATTGCCTTTATCATTGTCAACAAACTTGTTGGCATGCGAGTATCTCTTGAGACCGAACAGATGGGTCTAGACCTGACAGAACATCAGGAACAGGCATACGACCTCGTCTAAACGTGTAGCCAAAAAAAAGACAGGCAGCCCGTCGATTCCAATAGGGACCGACGGGCTGCTCTTTTTTTAATAGATTCTAGATCTTGAAAACTGAACCGTAGACAGCGCTGAATTATTCAGTTTTGATGCGAATATCTTTAAATTCCGTCCACATGGGCTTCCCTCCATGGAGTTGCAACCCAATGACCCCTTTTTTACGGACGGTTACCGGGTCGTGATTGACGAAATCAATAACCTGACGCCCATTTAGATAGTGACGTATATGGTTTCCTTCAGCGACGATGACGACATCATTCCAACCATCCAGATTAAATAGTTTGTGGAATTGGGGTTCGTCGATAAGTATTCCGGCAACTTCTTTTTCACCTTTTGCACTACGGATGCACTTCTCACCGATGTAACAAAGCCTTTTCCCTTTTCCCTTTTCGTCATAAATGAATGACGAAACATTTGGGAAATCAATTTCGTTCCGCACTTCATGCTGATATCCAGCAAGAACCCAATCATTTTTTCGTCCAGATAACCATTCGGACCGATATTGAATGCCAGAATTATTTGTTGCATTACACCGAAAGGACAGACGTAGCTCAAAGTCCTCGAACTCTTCTGGAGTGTCACCCTGACCGTTATAAATAAGAAATGTATTGCCACTCGTCGGATTTTCTTCTGTTGTTTCTCCATGAACAACTCCGTCTCGTACACTCCAAAGCCGGGAGTCACCAACCCAGCCCGTCAGATCTTTCCCATTGAAGAGTGGCCTCATGCCAGATGGTTCGGGTGTTACAGCGACCGCTTCGACTGACATCTCATCCGCTGGAACCACACGGATTCCACAGAGAGAAAAGACAACCAGAAAAAACCTGCCATAAATTCGCACCATGAGAACCTCCTTAGAACTGTCGTTTATTTTTGGTTTCCCGAGGTATGCTACATCTCAAAGGAACGTGCAGCACCCAGCGGCAGCGGAGTATACATACACCTCTCATGATTGTTACGAGAAAAGCCCTATTGTGAAAAACTCAGCCTGGGATCTCACCCAATACAATGCCATATCCTTCTGGGACTTCTGTAGTTCGCAATTCGATGAGGCTATCGTCTCCGCGAAACATCCATTCCATGTGGCAACTGTCAGTACCGTAACAGCAAATGGAATACCCCGGTCACGTTCTGTCGTCCTTCGCCATTTTTGTTCCAAAGCCCATGAAATTGCCTTCCATACAGATATACGATCGCCAAAACTGAAAGATCTTCGGAATTGCCGCACTCTCTGCCTGCATTGGTATGATCCGTCGTCACGTGTTCAAATACGTCTGATTGCATCGGCCACGGTCCACCATCAGGACCCACGAGCTGAACACGCGTGGAACGCTTCCCGGACAACAAGCCGCGCGTGTTATGGAACACCCAACCCACCGGGCACGATCATGAACTACTTCCCACCCGCTCCTGCCATCCCTGAAACAGATGAGCACAGTGGGTATGCTCATTTCGTAGTTGTAGCCTGCCGTTTTGAAGAACTTGACGTTCTTACACTACATGCATCCGGCCATCAGCGTGTTCTTCTCTCTCTCAAACATGACCCGGCATCCTGGTCAATTATCGCGCCTTAAAGAAACGATCACACATTTCAATGACCAGACTCGCTTTACACTGGCAAATCGCAATTGGTATGGCAATCGGTGCTATAGCCGGGGTGAGCCTCAATATCTATGGAGGAACACGCACAACTGTTGTACAGGCTGAACGACTTCCCTCAACACTCACCGCTCTTACGATTCAAGATTCCCCAAACCATATTGCGATCAACTGGACAACAGTTGCTGGAGAAGAGCGTACGGCGATTGTTGATGGAACACGGAAGACTCCGGGTGCAGCAGCCACGGTCGATGAACTGCGGAACACCCAACCAGCCGCTGCTTCGTGGTTTCATCAATTCGGTCGTAGCACCGCTCGAACCGTTGGCGAAACTGCTCAGCACGTGGGTAATCTCTTCCTCAGACTTTTACAGATGGTTGCGGTTCCTCTTATCATCACTTCACTTATTTGCGGGATAACGGGCCTTGGTGACGCTGCAAGCCTTGGTGGCATGTTCCTACGCACAATTCTGTATTACGTGTGTACCAGCGCAGCCGCAATCACTATCGGATTAGTAGCCGTTAATATTTTCAGACCGGGCATCACAGACAACGCTGCCCCGCCTGTTATGGCATTGGAAACAGGTGGCCAGTCTCTTGGGGCCCTGCTCTTCGATCAGGTAGAACGAATGATTCCAACTAATCCAATTGCGGCAATTGCAAACTCACATTTTCTCTCAATCATTTCGTTCACACTTGCGTTCTCAATCTTTGCCGTCATCGTCGGTGGAAAAACACTTAAGTCTGTTCGTGCAGCAGCAGAAGCTGGTTTTGAAGTCATGATGGCCATGACGATGGCCATCATTGCATTAGCCCCTCTGGGAGTACTATGCCTCATGCTTTTTGTCACCGCTACCCAAGGTCCGGCTGTATTTCAATCACTCTTTTGGTATCTCCTGACCGTCATCGCAGCATTAATGACTCATGCCCTGTTTGTGCTCCCACTCATTCTGAAATTTGTCGCCCGTCGTGATCCAATTGCATATGCAAAGGCACTCTCTCCGGCCCTCCTGACTGCATTTAGTTCGGCATCATCAAATGGAACCTTACCACTCACTATGGCCTGTGTTGAGAACAGAGCGGGGGTAGACAATCGTGTTTCATCTTTTGTACTCCCGCTAGGTGCAACCATCAATATGGATGGTACTGCGCTCTACGAAGCCGTTGCAGTACTCTTCATTGGCCAGCTATACCATGGAGCAGTTCTACCTCTCGAACAACAAGTGATCGTTGCAATCACTGCATTACTCGCTAGTATCGGCGCCGCCGGCATCCCTCACGCTGGGCTGGTCATGATGATTGTGATACTGCAGGCAGTAGGTCTACCTATCGAAATGCAGGGCATCATTCTTGCAGTTGATCGGGTGCTGGATATGTTCCGCACAAGTGTCAATGTCTGGAGTGATTCCTGTGGATGTGCCGTTGTGGAAGCACTTGAACAGCGATCCAAGACCATCAAGCCTGCCACCACCACATGAATAGAAGACACCACTAGGGCAATAAAAGATGAAGCATATGACACGAATGACACTCGCTCTACTCCGACGGCTGACCGGTTTTTTTATCGCTGGTGTTCTGGCGATTCTGCCGGTCGTTGTCACTGTTGCAGTCGTTGTCTGGGTCGTTGAGTACCTCGAGTACCTCTGTGGGCCAGAAACGTTTATTGGCCGGCAACTGACTGCCATTGGCATGCAGGTCGGCAAAGATGCTGCGACCCCATATTTTCTTGGATGGTCAGTCGTCATTGTCGTTGTTTTCGCTGTTGGCCTCCTCGTCGAATTGGGAGCGAAAAAATGGATCGGTAAAACAGTCGAGAGTGCATTTAAGCGGATTCCCATTGTTGGCAGCATTTACAGCACAAGCCGTCAGATGATCGACATGATTGGCCCGAACGAAAACGATGCCATGAAGGGCATGACACCTGTTTTCTGTTCCTTTGGAAAAGAGGCTCCGTCACGGGTTCTTGCGCTACTGGTTTCCCCCGAACGATACACAGTGCTCGATCGTGATCATCTTATCGTTATTATCCCGACCGCGCCAGTTCCATTTGGTGGCGCTATGATGTTCATACCTGTTGAAAACGTCGTTCCAGCGGGCATGCCAATTGACGGACTGATGAGCATGTATCTGTCTATGGGTGCAACCGCTGGTCAATTTATGAAAACGCCAGTATCTGCAGATGACACATCACATTAACAAGACGTCCTGCCTCTTGATCCTGTTGGTATGTCCAACAGGATGTCACACCACTTCAGCAAAAGAAGGACTCTCTATGTCAGGAACCGTTGGCACTAAAGCGCCAGACGTTAGTTTTCATCTCCATGATGGCAGTACGGTAAAACTTTCTGATTTCGAAAAACACCAATCAGTCGTACTTTTCTTTTACCCGAAGGACAATACACCTGTATGTACAAGCGAAGCCTGTTCCTTCAGGGATGCTTACCAGGAATTTGAAAGCCTCAATGCCATGGTCATTGGTATTAGCAGCGACACGCAAGAAAGCCATAAAGGATTTGCTGAGAAATACACTCTCCCCTACTTGCTGGCGAGCGACCCTGACGGAGATTTACGCACGGCGTTTGGTGTCTCCCGAACTTTTGGAATTCTCCCGGGCCGAACAACTTATGTCATTGACCAAAACGGAATTATTCGCCTCGCATTTTCCAGTCAATTTTCTGCGGCCAAGCATGTCGAAAAAGCAAGAGAGACTCTTAGCAAACTCAACCTAGCGAACTAAATCTATTATGCCGGTATTTGACTTTGTATTTGAAGTGAACGCGCCATTGCTTGTAGTTCAGGCGTTCCATCACAACACTTCTGCTCTTAAACAGTTAACCCCACCACCGACCATTGTGCAGATTCAATCTGTCGAACCACTTGCAGAGGGATCTGTATCACGTTTTACGCTGTGGGTTGGACCACTCCCTTTACGCTGGACCGCGATTCATCAAAACGTCTCTGGTAATGGCTTCACCGACATTCAACAGAGTGGTCCCGCGAAGAAGTGGGCACACACTCACACGTTTACTGAAATTGACGCAACTCATACACGGGTCAATGAACACATTGAGTACGAACATAAAAGGGGCTTGTGGGGCCTGGTGACGAGGCTCCTTTTTTCGTACCCCAACCTATATTTCATGTTCTGCTATCGTCGCTGGATCACCAAAAGAACGTGTTACAAAATGGCACAGCAAACCCCTACAAAACATGTGTAGTCACCCAAGAACAAGACGCTGATCAGAACGAGCACTATGCAACCCGACTGGGATGAACGGTATCGTCAGGGTGATACACCCTGGGACAAAGGGCGGGCATCACCGGCATTAATCGCCTGGCTTGAAGATAATCCAGGGCTCATGACAGGGTCCGTTCTCGTCCCTGGGTGCGGTACAGGACATGATGTACGTGCCATTGCCTCTGCTGAACCCACATCGCTTCCAGTTGGAATTGATATCTCGAAAACAGCTATCGAAGAGTGCCGTCACAAGAAAGTCCACGAAAATGAACGGTACGAAGAAGAAAATCTTTTCTCACTGCCAAAAACTTTCTTGGCGACATGTGACTGGCTTTGGGAACATACATGCTTCTGCGCAATTGATCCCAAAGAACGGCCGGCGTATGTGTCTGCTGTAGCTTCAAGTCTCAAACCAGGGGGCGGCTTTCTAGGTATTTTCTATCTGAACCCACAAAGAAACGACACGAGAGCAGCCAATGGTCCACCCCACGGCACGACGATTCAAGAATTAGAATCACTCTTTCAAATTGACGGCGTCTTTTCGATCATCGAGACAATGACACCCCGTGACTGTTACCCGGAGAGGGAAGGTCGCGAACAGCTTCTCCTGCTCCGAAGAACAAAAAAACAGTCTAAACCTAGTGGATTCTAACTTTTTACAGGCCTCTTCAGCCTCGACCATTCGCTCGGACCAAATCGCCATATCCACACGACCAGACAGGCTGCTAACATGAAAGTAGTTGTGCAGCAATGCTCAACGAACGAGGTTTCTGGCTTCAGTCAGAATGGTTCGCTCGGCGGCAGTCAGTGCAGTGGTTGCGACTGCTGAGAGTCTCGTAGTAAAGGAGGTGATCCAGTGACGTATGGTGACTGTACAGGTGAATGTTTAGGTGGGTTTTCCTACTGAACAATCCGCCTGGTTGATGGGCTCATGCCTACGGGTGTGTGACCCTTCTCAACGGCATTCATTTTAACAACTGCCGCCCCTTTTTGGGGCGGCAGTTTTTTTCTGTGTATAGTCTTGTCTATGACACCACAGGTATTCGCCGACAGCACAGCCAAACGTAACGTCCGCCTATTTATGGCATTCCGGATCCTTTTCAACATCCGGTTTTACTATCCGGTCTTCATGGTGATGTTTCTTCGCTACGGGATCACCTTGGAACAGTTTGGCTTGCTGAATGCTGTCTGGGCAGTTGTAATCGTTTTGCTCGAGGTGCCTTCTGGAGCACTGGCTGATTTACTTGGCAGGAAAGCTCTTCTCGTTGCTGCTGCGATCATGATGACCCTCGAAATGCTGTTGCTTGCAATTGTCCCTATTGGTTCGTCATTGGTATTCCCAGCTCTTCTTCTCAACCGAATTCTTAGTGGTGCAGCTGAAGCCTTTGCTTCAGGCGCTGACGAAGCTCTCGCCTTCGACTCACTTAAGGCATCCGGAAAAGATGGTGACTGGCCACGAGTCCTGGAACGACTGATGCAAGTCGGTGGACTCGCTACCATCTTTGCAATGGTTACAGGGTCACTCGTTTACAGCCCCGACCTTATCCAAGTGGTGATGGATTGGGCTGGCTTCTCTACACAACTTACCGTTGACGACACATTTCGTCTTCCTGTCTGGCTGACCTTCTTTTCGGGATGTGGGGCAATCCTTGTCACGCTCTCAATGGTTGAATTACCGCGGGACGACTCTGGAAAAAATATCACGCTGCTTGATCCTTTCAAGCAAACGCTCCAGACTGGTCATTGGATCCTTACAAATCCATTGGTGCTTGTTGTCATTGCTGCCGGTGTTCTTTTCGATCAACCAATTCGTCAACTGCTGGTTGTATCAAGCCAACTCTATGACCGGATTGGTATACCTGTGCTCTACTTCGGCATTATTAGTGCTGGAACGGCTGTGCTTGGGCTCCTCGCTGCAGCACCCATGCGCCGGCTTGCAACAAGTCAATCACCAAGAGCGAATTTTCTGTTGCTTTTCAGTACAGTTACATTAGGACTTTTCGGAACTGCCCTGCTTATACCATGGTGGGGTGTCGGGTTTTTTATGCTGCTCTCATTATCGATGCGACT
>CAXEMW010000009.1:0-27547 GCA_963997395.1 uncultured Planctomycetaceae bacterium | reverse complement strand
TGGTCTTGAAAGCCTTGGGCGTCTTCTCACGCTCGGCGTGACAATGTGCACTCTTACATCGCTCGTTTTTCTTCCAGCAATTCTCGGTATTCTGCGTCCCGGTTCAGCAGAAATGGATGACAGTCAGCCCGATGGTGAAGATGCAGAAGTATTAGCCTTTCCATCTTTGCATGATTGCCGACAGGCTGCCTAATCTTTGATCGTGATAGAAAGTAACTCGCCATGTCGTATCGTTATCATTTTGTACCACTTATTCTTGTGCTCGGATTTCTGCTCGGATCCCTCGAAGGTGTGCATGCTGAGGGTGTGATGAATGTTGTTATGGAGGATCAATTTCAAACTCCGTGCGAAACAACAAAATATCTCGGAGATGTTGTCATTCTTGTGTATGCCGAACGTCATGGTGCCGAAGAATCACTTCTCCTTGGGCGAAAACTCCATCTCCATTTTCATCCAACAGCTGATGAAGTTTCTTCTGATGCATGGTCGAAACAGCCGGTGAGGGGAATCGTCAATTGGCCTGCTGGGGTTGCACTGCCAGACGTTCGTGTTATTCCTGTGGCCTCACTGACGGAAGTACCGAGAGCACTCAAGCCGGTTGCACGAGCTCGTATGCGAAAAGATTCTCCAGTCGTTCCGATCTGGCTCGACTTCGATGGGACACTGAAACGAATGTTCGGTATTATTCCGGGAGAGCCTAATATTGTTGTGCTGAATACAGCAGGGCAGGTGCATTCAGTGCTATCCGGAATGCTTAACGAACAGGAATTCCAGCAGTTCGTCACACGTATCGACCACATACGATCTGCCAGTCGCGACAACCCGCGGATGGTGTCGCAACCACGAGAAAATATCCTCCGATAACAATAGCGTGTTGAACGTTGTAGTTACTGGGAACGTCCTTTGAAACGTCGGCTTGCGCGCGTGAGTGTCTCGCGCTCATCATTTGTTAAACTCGACTCTCCAGAGCGACTAATTTTTTCAAGAATCTCATCAACCTTCAATTGAAGACTTCGCTCATCTTCGGTGGTCGTTTGTGAGTGACCAAGATCGTCGTCTGGTCGAACAACTTTAAAACGCCGCCGCATCTGTTTGAGCCTTCCGCCTAAGTCAGACAGACCACTGAGATTCCATCCTCGCCAGGCATACAGTAAGCCAAAAACCGCACCACCAATATGTGCGACATGTGCAACGTTGCCACCACCTTGAGTTGCCCCTTGGATATCGGTGACAAAGTAGAGAATGCCAAGTGCCCATGCGGGCACAGGGAGAACACCCCAGATCAGGACTTCTTGCCGAGGGAAGTACCAGACAAAGACAGCTAGAACTGCCATCACCCCACCACTGGCACCGATTAGATACGTCTGGCGAGGCGGAAAGCCACCAGGGAATAAATTGACACTAAGAACCCATGCTAATCCTGATGCGACAACTGCAACAAAATAGAATCGAAGGAACTCTGCTTTGCCAAGCACCTGTTCGACAGCCCTTCCGAAAAAAAAGATGGCGAGCATATTGAACGCAAGATGCCAAGGCGATGTTGCGTCATGTGCAAAGCCATAGGAAATAAGCTTCCAGCACTCCAGCAGATGTTCGGGAAGGTCTCCGCGGAGTGCGAGAATATTGTTGATGGAAAAATCACGACCACCAAAGAGATTGAGCACCCATACTGCGACATTGGCAATGATGAGAGTGATCACCGCGGTCCAGTCAGATTGTCGCTGGAATGAGTTGTCAAAGCGATAATATCCGCGGTCAGAAAAGCCCATTGAGTTGCCTGTTTTGAAATGTAGAGAATTTCTTACAGGTATCTTATCAGGGTTGGACCATGCCTCCCACCGGGGTTCTCAAGGGTGCGGGACTGTAGCCGCTGTTTGGCTTGTGCTACGCTCTCTTGGAGGCCTTTCTAATGACTGCAGGAATTTTATAAAACGTCGGTGTTTTCAAGCAACGAACGGGATGTCCAGGAGAAAACTGCTCACGGGGCTTGGCGACCACCAGTCGCATTATGCCAATGAGTGGCTTGAAGGAAGCGGCAACGCGTGGCTTTGGCACAAGCGAGTGTGATGCAGCGATCGGCGGAACTGGTGGACGGGTGTTTACAATCACATTGTAAAGCGACTTGCTGGTCTCCCGCTTATCTCCATTGAGAAGTGGCTCATCGTAAGGTACCTGATACAAAATCGATGCGTGGCCGGTTGCTAGAACCGACAGCGAACCGATAAGATCACATTTCGCGGGTGTAGAAAAGCGACAGTGTGGGTTTATTTTCTAGAGTTAAAGGAGAGTGAGACAATGGCAGAGAAGATCGCAGCCGGAGTTATCGGCACTGGATTTATTGGTCCGGTACATGTCGAGGCTGGAAGGCGATTGGGCAACGTTGAATTTGTTGCCTTGGCCGAAGCCAATGCCGAGTTGGCTCGAAGTAAGGCTGATCTTTTGTGCATCGAGAAGTCATATGGTGATTACCGCGAACTTCTTGCTGATCCTCAAGTCCGTGTTGTTCACAATTGCACGCCGAATCACCTGCATTATCAGGTAAACAAAGATATTCTTGCAGCCGGCAAGCATGTGATCAGCGAAAAACCTCTTGCTATGAATAGTACAGAAAGCCGAGAACTTGTTCAGCTTGCATCGGAGTCGGGCCTGATCCATGCCGTTGATTTTAACTATCGCTACTATCCGCTGGTTCAGCACGCCAGACAAATGGTCCAACAAGGGGAGTTGGGCGAGGTATTCACTCTCCGTGGCTCCTATTTGCAAGACTGGTTGTACCTCCAGACAGACTGGAATTGGCGATTACAACCGGAAATGTCAGGAGACAGTCGAGCGGTCGCGGACGTTGGCAGTCATTGGTGTGATCTCTTGCAGTTCATCACCGGCGAGAGCATCGTTCGCGTCATGGCCGACATGCGTACCGTACACAAGACGCGAATGAAGCCCAAGAAACAAATTGAGACATACGCCGGCAAGGAACTTTCGCCCAGTGACTACGAACCGCAAGATATTAATACCGAGGACTATGCCTCTGTCTTGATTGAACTTTCGGGCGGGGCTCGTGGTGTTTTCAGCGTCAGCCAGGTTTCGGCCGGTCGGAAGAATCGGCTTTCGTTTGAACTCGATGGATCCCGCTGTGCATTGGCGTGGGATCAAGAGAAACCAAACGATATGTGGATTGGTTATCGGGAAAAAGCGAATGAAATCTTGGTCAAAGATCCATCCTTGCTGCACGACGCTGCCAAAGAGTATGCCCATTACCCGGGTGGTCATCCCGAAGCCTACCCAGACGGTCCCAAGAATCTATTTCGCAATGTGTATCGCGCGGTGGAGAAGGGTCAAATGCCGGACAACCCCGATTGGAGTACGTTTGTCGATGGCCATAAGGAGATGGCAATCTGTGACGCGATTATCCAGAGCAGTCGAGAACAAAAGTGGACGGACGTGCAATATTGATTTATGGACCGTCAGATAATTTGAATAGTTTTCCAATTCAGGAGTTTTAAGATGTCTGCTGAGACTGCGAATATCAACCACTGTAATGTCGCCCTGATTGGAACGAAATTCATGGGCCGAGCGCATTCAAATGCGTATCTAAAGGTGAATAAGTTTTTTGACCTGCCCTGCAAGCCTGTGATGCATACGATCGCAGGCCGTAATCAGGAAGAGCTAAAAATGTTTGCCGATCGTTGGGGTTGGCAGCACTACGCAACGGATTGGCAAACGGCCGTCAACTCCGAAGCGATAGATCTGGTTGATGTGGTAACCCCCAACAACGTGCATGCCGAGCACACGATTGCGGCACTCGAGGCCGGAAAACATGTCGCCTGTGAAAAACCGCTGGCAGGAACGCTGAGCGATGCTCGTCAGATGGTAGAAGCTGCAGAGAAGGCAACTGGAAAAACATTTGTCTGGTACAACTATCGAAGATGTCCCGCAATAGCCTTCGCTCATCAATTGTGTGCAGCAGGGAAACTCGGTCGAATTTATCAGATTAGGGGATGTTATCTTCAAGATTGGGCGGGACCGGATACACCGCTGATGTGGCGATTCGAGGGTGATGTAGCCGGATCCGGAGCATTGGGAGACCTTTGTGCTCATACCATCGATACCGCACGATTCATCACGGGTGATGAAATCAGTGAGGTGATCGGATCCACGATGGAAACGGTGATCAAAGAGCGAGTGATTCTGGAGAGCGGCGGTGGTGAAATTTCGGGACACGGCGCGGCGACAAGTCAGAAAATGGGAGCGAGCACCGTCGATGATATTGTCCTATTTATCGCCAGAATGGCCAGTGGTGCTGTAGCCACGTTTGAGGCATCGCGTCTCTCCACGGGGTGTAAGAATGCAAATCGTCTGGAGATACATGGTGAAAAAGGGGCGATTCGTTTCAATTTTGAGCGTATGAATGAACTCGATTGGTACGACGCAACACTCCCTGCAGAATTGCAGGGTTGGAACACGATTAATGTTACGGATGGCAACGCCAACCACCCCTACGCGGCATCGTGGTGGCCTGCCGCACATATCCTTGGATACGAACACAGCTTTATTAATCAGGCCGCCGACATGCTGACCGTGATTGGCGGCGGTGAGCCGGTGGTTCCCCTTGCTGACTTTGCTGATGCGTATGAGGTTCAGAAGGTGCTCTCGGCTGTGGTCGAATCTGACAAAGAGCGATCACCAGTTCCACTCGATCAAATCCAGTAATCATGATCATGAGACTCAATGAGCAACCGGATCAGGTTGACCGAAAGAGTAACTTTGCGGAGGTGATCGAAGGTCTTGAAATTCCTCGATGTGGGTATGTGTTGGAAGGGAATGGGGCATGAGTGCCCCGAAATTCTCATGACGATCATCACATCGCCACCAACTTGGATGAGAAGGAGAGTTTCTGAATGGCAAAACGAAGGACAGCACGACTTGTTTTTGATATTGAGTCAGCAGCAGATGGAGAGCTCATTGCAAAAATTCGTTATCCGGGAGAAAAGCTCTCACCGACGGAAGCAATTCAGCGGTATCGATCTGAACTTCTTGAGCAAAATGGAAAAGATTTTATTCCATATACATTTCAGCTCCCTGTGTCACTTGTTGTTGCCACAGTTGCCGATGATTATTCATTGATTGATCTTGTAGCTCTTGATGAAGAGATGTCGCGGCCTCATGAAATCGTGCGTTTGTTTTGGGAAGGCTGGCGAAAAAATGGTCAGCCACAGCTTGTTTCATTCAACGGCCGCGGTTTTGATATGCCACTGCTTGAGGTTTGTGCGTTTCGGTACGGATTAGGTATTCCTGAGTGGATTGCCGAAAATGCTCGCAGTTTCGAACAGCCACGGAATCGATTCAACAGCTCTGCACATCTCGACCTGCACGAATTTCTAACCAATAATGGTGCAAGCCGATTTGTGGGAGGACTTTCTCTGGCTGCCAATCTCATTGGCAAACCTGGAAAACTTGATGTGGCCGGTCATATGGTTCAAGACCTTTGGGATGGTGGCCGAGCACGTGAAATTCATGACTATTGTCGAAGTGATGTACTCGACACGTACTTTGTTTATCTACGGAGCCGTGTAGTTGCCGGCGCAATTTCTCTGGCAGAGGAGCAGTCATTGATTGATGCAGCCCACATCTGGATTCGGGGCAAAGCAACAGAGTCGTCAGGACTGGCACGGTATCTTGAGGCTTGGGGTGATTGGCAGAGCCCGTGGGGCTAACACATAATTGTGTAGCCCCACAGCAAATCCGTTACGCCTCAGTGATTGGCTCTTTAACGAGTTGAATGAAGTGATTGCCCTTTGACCCACTCGAGAGTTCTTTTGCCTTCTTTTCGGCAGCACGCTTGTCAGCATATTCGAAGACAGCAAGACGCTTCAGCCCGGAGTTGAAAACTCCCCAGTACGCCTTCAGACGGACATCTTTCACAACCTTTTTTCGGGTTGCTCGCTTTTTGGCTGCTTTCTTTGCTACTTTTTTCTTTGCTACTTTTTTGGCAGCCTTTTTCTTTGTAGCTTTCTTAACAGCCTTCTTTTTTGCTGTTTTTTTAACAGCCTTCTTCACTGTTTTTGTGGTTTTTTTGGCAGCCTTTGTGGTTTTTTTGGCAGCCTTTTTCTTTGCGATCTTTTTCGCCATGGACGCTCGCCAGCCTTCTGTGCAACGGTGAAAGGGTTAGTCGGAAACAGTAGCCACTATACGGAGGATGGCCACCTCGTTGATTCCAACGAGAAGCCATCAGTATAAGATGCCAGGCGGTCGCCGCACAGGGACCGCCGCGACAGCCTATACTGTAGGAGTGATGAGAGTGCAAATACCAACAAATGAGCCTCTGGCAGCTGGTCCGTTAGAGTCCTATCGAAAGCTCGACGATGCTACTCTGGCAAGTCGGATTGACGAAGTTCGAAAGCGTCTTGGGTCGCGTGTGCTGATTCTTGGCCATCACTACCAACAGGATGCTGTGATTGCTCATGCAGATTTGCGCGGTGATAGCTACCAGCTCTCCAAATCTGCTGCGGAACGAACAGACTGCGAAGCCATCGTGTTTTGTGGTGTTCACTTTATGGCGGAGACAGCAGATATTCTTGTCAATCGACCTGAGCGAATGGCAGGTCGAAATGGTTCACGAGTGAACGTCGTATTGCCCGATACTGCAGCGGGCTGCTCAATGGCCGATATGGCAGCAATTGAACAGGTGGAGGATGCGTGGGCTGATCTCGGTGAGATTATTGACACCGATGATATTACTCCAGTGACCTATATCAATTCTGCCGCCAGCCTGAAAGCTTTTTGTGGTCGACATGGTGGCATTGTTTGCACATCAAGCAATGCTCGAGCTGTTCTTGAATGGGCTTTTGCTAGAACGAAACGTGTTCTTTTTTTTCCGGATCAACACCTTGGCCGGAATACAGCCAACTCAATGGGTATCCCACTTGAGCAAATGTGTGTGTGGAATCCTCATGATCCGCGACTTGGTGGCAATGATTCAACAACTTTGGAAAAAAGTCGAGTGATTCTCTGGCAGGGTCACTGCAGCGTGCATGCAATGTTTCGTCCAGAGCATGTTGCCACGATGCGAGAGAACATTCCAGATGTCAAAGTTCTTGTCCATCCGGAATGCGCACTGGAGGTTGTTGAAAAATCTGACCTTGCTGGCTCAACGAGTTATATCATTAATCAGATACAAACTGCTGCCCCTGGCACGTCATGGGCAATAGGTACAGAACTTCATCTTGTTAGACGCCTCGAGCAAGAGCATCCTGAACAGACAATCCGATTTCTCTCGCCGACGGTTTGTATGTGCGCAACCATGTATCGTATCGATTTGGCACATCTCTGCTGGAGCCTTGAACACCTCGAGTCAGGGAATCCTGTCAATGTAATTCGCGTTGATCAAGATACTGCACACTGGTCTGTTGTTGCTCTCGAACGAATGCTGGATGTAACGGCCTTAAAGCAAGGCTAGATATGCCAAAGGCGTGTCTTTAGGTATGAGATAGATAAAGCGATCGGGGTGGATGATATCTCATCTGAAAGCGTGAGCGAGTGACGTATTCTTGTCAGATGTGAATGTGAGACTGTGGACAATTGAAGTTTTTAGGTAAATTCGACAACGTAAAGCACTTTTTTGGGAACAGAGCAGGCCATGCATTATCCCTTGTCATATTGCACGAACGTCCATCCTTGTCGGTCACGCAATGATCTTGAGAGAATAATCACCCGAGAAGCTCGTTCTGTTCAGGAACAATGTGGCTTTAGCATTGGGGTTGGCCTTTGGTTGCCCGAAGTCGTCATTTCTGAAGTGGTTCAAGATGCGACCGTTACAAAAAACATCGCGAGTCTTCTTGCTGATCAAGGCCTTCAGTGCTTTTCTCTTAATGCCTTTCCTTTTGGTGATTTCCATTCAGAACGTGTAAAAGAAAATGTGTACCTTCCAGACTGGTCAGATGTTCGTCGCCTTGAATACACCCGACTTTGCAGCCAGTTCCTTGCAGCAATAGTAACAGGAGAAGATGAAGGTAGTATTTCAACACTGCCACTTGCGTATAAGCAAGCAGCACAATTCCCTGACTTTTCTAAAAGAGCCATCGATCAACTTATACAGCTTGCTCGCGATCTTGACAGATTACGTCATGAGACTGGAAAGATCATTCGGTTGGCCATCGAACCTGAGCCGTTCTGTCTTTTAGAAACGACCCCTGAGACCATTCAGTTTTTTGAGGTACTGTGGGATACTGCTGATAAAGCAGGAATTGGTGGACTGGTGCGGGAGCACATCGGTGTCTGCTACGACGTCTGTCATCAGGCTGTTGAGTTTGAAAATGCGGACGTGGCGATTCGTGAGTTGGCTACGGCTGATATTCGTATCAATAAGGTGCAGATAAGTTGTGCAATTGAACTCAATAAACCATCAGACGAAAAATCGCGACAGGCGTTAGCGGCGTTTGCCGAACACCGCTATCTTCATCAGACCTTTGCACGGCATTCGGATGGCCGAGTGATCAGCCGCACGGACCTGTCTCAAGAACTTGTACTTGATCCGCCTCCTGACTGGCAGCAGGCCGAAAAATGGCGAGTGCATTATCATGTTCCAGTCGATGCAGATCGTCTTGGACCGTTAGGGACAACAAGGCCAGAACTTATTCGGGCACTTCATGCTCTGGGCCAACTGCCCTACGAGCCGCACCTTGAAGTGGAAACCTATACGTGGCCTGTCTTGCCGGGGGTTGCAAGTGGAGATGTTATTGCGGGTATGGCCCGTGAACTCATTGCGACACGAGATCTTCTTGTGGGTGCGTAGTGATTTTTTCATTCCTATTGAGGCATATCCTTGAGTCATGCAAATACGTGAAGTCAAAAGGTTTATAAACCTTGCTCAACACTATCGAGAGACAAACTGTGTGATCCATCGGCTCGTGCAATATTTTTTAGTTCGAGGTGTGGTGGCTCTGGTGCTGGTGTGTAGCAGCGTGAATGGTCTCTGTGAAGAAGTTGATTCTGAGCTTTCTGACAGATCGAAACTGCCTGCGTGTGTCACAGCTGACTACCAGATGGTGTGGCGTGATGAGTTTGAAGGAACGTCTCTCGACCCAGATAGCTGGACAATGCCCTCGTATAAGACGCGAGATGCGGCATCATTGAACTCCGAGGGAACAATCAGTGTCGCCGATGGGCTTCTGCACCTTAGAACTCTTTGGCGAAATGAAAAAGTTCATGCCAGTTATATTCAAACGCGTGGTCGGCACGAATGGAAGCACGGCTATTTTGAGTGCCGGCTGAAGTTCCAGAAATATCAAGGACATCATGGAGCGTTCTGGGTGCAGACGCCACAGTTCAAAAGTTTTGTTGATGAGCCGGGTAAGAGCGGTACAGAAATGGATATCATTGAATGGTTCGGTTCCGGTCGCCGCCAAGGGTGGGCCGGTATGAATATTTACTATTGGGGTACAACAAACGACGGTATGCCTGGGAAAGTCAGGAGTCCATCAATTCCAGATTTCCCAAAAATGGGAGGGCCAGTTGAGGGTCGTTTGGAGAGCCCAATGGGTGATCTCAGTGAAGACTTTCATGCCTATGGTCTGCTCTGGACAGATAAGGAGTGTGTTTTTTTCTGTGATGGCGTTGAAATCATGCGAGACACCAAAGCAATTTCTCAGGTGCCACAATACGTGGTCCTAAGTCTTCTCTGTTCGCATTGGGAACGACCACGGCTTGATGTAACAAAACTTCCTGATGAAATGCAGATTGACTATGTTCGGGTGTATCAGAAGCAGTAACTTCTTTGGCAATAAATGTCACAAGCCTTTGGGTACATGCAAGAAACCCTTTTACTTGAAAAGCAGCCTGTCTTATGAAGTCATGGATCTATCTGGCATTTGCTATTTTAGCTGAGGTTGTTGGTACGAGTTGCCTCAAGGCATCACAGGGTTTCACGAAGCCAATACCCTCACTTGTTGTTGTTGCAGGTTATGGGCTTGCCTTCTATTTGTTGTCGTTGACGCTCGAAACAATTCCTGTTGGCGTTGGCTATGCGGTCTGGTCCGGAGTTGGCCTCGTTTTAATTACGCTCGTAGGATGGCTTCTGTATGGGCAAACACTTGATGCACCAGCATTTTTGGGAATGGGGTGTATCATTGTCGGTGTTCTCATACTCAATCTATTTTCAAAGGCTGCTGTGCATTAAGAGTTTTCTGGGGCTGTCTTTGGGAGTGTTTTTGTCGTCAAAAAGTTTTTATAGATTCCGTGTGGTTCGGAACATGAACGCATCACTTCTTTTGTCATCCGGAAGTATTTCCATGCAGAAATTTATTTCAGCTATTGTTGTTATTTGCTTTGTGTCATGCGAAAGCCTTGTTCAGGCAGACGAATCTAAGCGGCCAAATATTGTTGTAATACTCGCTGATGATGCTGGCTGGGGTGACTTCTCCTGCGTCGGTAATAAAACCATTTCAACACCAGCGGTGGATTCTTTGGCTCGTGACGGAGCATTACTCGAGCAGTTTTTTGTTCAGCCTGTCTGTGCTCCAACGCGGGCGGAGTTTCTAACAGGACGGTATCATGATCGCAGTGGGGTCCGCGGCGTAACCCGAGGGGAAGAGCGCATGTCCCCTGAAGAGCAAACGATTGCTGATGTTTTCAAACAGGCTGGGTACGTTACAGGGTGTTTTGGAAAATGGCACAATGGCACACAGTGGCCATACCATCCATTGGCACGTGGGTTCGACACCTTCTACGGTTTCACAGAAGGGCATTGGGGTGATTATTTCAATCCGCCCATGCAGCACAATACGATCTTTCAAGAGGGTGAGGGGTACATCACAGATGACATCACCACAAAGGCAATCGGATTTTTTAGTGATCACGTGAAACGTTCGGCTGCCAAGCCTGTGCTCTGCTACGTCGCATTCAACACGCCCCATTCGCCAATGTGTGTTCCTGATGCAGACTGGAGTCGATTTGCGGAGCGTCCTCTCCGGCAGAGAGGGCCAGACATTAAGAAAGAAGACCCAGTTTTTACGCGTGCTGCTTTGGCAATGGTCGAAAACTTGGATGAAAATGTCGGCCGCATCCTGGCGGCAATTGATACAGCAGGAGTATCACGTGAAACCATTGTTGTCTTCTTTTCAGATAACGGTCCGAATAGTCCACGCTGGTGTGGAGGCATGCGAGGCAAAAAAGGATCAACAGACGATGGTGGTACCAGAAGCATTTGCTGTATCAGATACCCAGGTCAGATTGCCTCCGGTGTGCGGGTTCCTCAGATCACCGGAGCAATTGATTTGTTGCCGACGCTTGCGGGTCTTACTGGTGTGCAGTTGAATTCCCCAAAACCACTTGATGGAATCGATCTGACAGCAATTCTTAAAAAAGAGACAGAAGAGAAATCAAAGTCACAGAAACTTGGCGTAAAGCTTGCTAAGAGGCATATTGTTGCTTCTCAACGAGGGCGAATAAGCATACGCACACAGCGTTTTCGCCTTGATGATAAAGGACATCTCTACGATATGCTCACTGACATCGGTCAGAAACGAGACATATCTAAAGAGCAGCCTGAGGAAAGAGAACGACTAAAAATAATTGCTGATGATTGGCAGAAAGACATCCTTGACCGTATGCCGCAGCCAGACGTCGCGCGTTTTCCTGTCGGGTATGAAGGTGCACCTTTGACCGAACTTCCAGCAAGGGACGGGCATGGTGAAGGGGGTGTCGTACATAGTGGGCGCGCACCAAATTGTTCATTCTTTACAGACTGGAAGAACACAGAGGACTCGCTGGTATGGGATGTGGATGTCCTCATTGCAGGTACCTATGCTGCAAAAATCTGGTACACATGTCCTGCGAAAGACGTGGGTTCGACCATCCAGCTTTCCTGCGGTGAAAGCCGAATTACGACGAGAGTGACTCCGGCGTGGGATCCACCGCTGAACACTGGTGAAGACCGTGCTGATCGTGGCAGTGAAAGTTATGCAAAGCCGTTTCACGTGCTCTCTCTTGGTGACATAAAGCTCGAAGTAGGCAAGACTCAGTTGCAGCTTACGGCCCTTCATGTGCCAGGAGCATCTGTTGCAGATGTTCGCAGAATAGTTCTGTATCCAGTTGTGGATTAGTGCATACAGTTGCCTGATTGGGCTTGCTGCAACTACGAGGCTCACTGATTTACCACTGATTCAAGCTGCCCATGCATGTGCACTAATTTCTGGTAACGCTTGAAGATGCCGTTGAGTATCGCTACGGATTCGTTATGGGGAGTAAATCGGGTCGGTGTGCCTGTCTTTTGGGTTTCAAGAAACTGCTTCCAGTCCGTTGCGCGACCAGCCAGTGATTCGGAACGAAATTTTGCCATCAAAGCTGCTCCCCAGGCGGTTCCCTCGTCACCTCCATCAAAGATTGTCACGGGAGTATTGAATGCATCAGCAACGAGTTGCCCCAGTTCAGGTGTTTTCACAAGTCCACCAGACAAAATAATCTCGGTTCGTGGATATCCTTGTTCATCGAGTTGCTTGCTCCCAAGCCGTAAATTAAAAATTGTGGCAAGCAGCATGGCTTTCACCGCATTGCCAGGGGTAGCCGTCTCATTATTGAGTCCAATCACCATGGCGGTACCACCTTGGGAAACACCCAGTCCTGGTTCATCGTCCATGAATGGCAGTGCCAGAAGACCACCACAGTCAGCTTCAGCGGCAAGAACCTGTGGCATAATTGTGGAAAAGTCACCGCCAAAAAGGCTGACTGCCATATTCATGGCCGTTGTTCCATTTCGAAGCCAGACCATGTTGATTGGGCGGCCATCAGGTGCACAGAAGTGATCGATAGAAATTGAAATTCCCTCAAACGCCCGGTCACCAACTGAGTTGGCGACAACACTTGTGCCAAAGCTCATTGACACCTGACCAGGAGTTGCGATTAATGAGCCAGCGAGTGCCGCCGGTTGATCTCCTTCAGCGGGCGCAACTGGAATGCCCTCTGGTAACCCAAGGAGTTGTGCGCCGTGAGCATCCAATGAACCACCATCTTCGCCGGCCTTTTTGACGGATGGAAGAAGATCACTCAATTTCGGAAGGGTGCTGCTCGAGCTACTTTTCTTCGCGGATTGGGTCGCAATCGCATCAAAATCAGCCAGCATTTTCGTGTTATACGTTAGCGATTGCTGATCGATTGGGAACATGCCAGCAGCATCACCAATTCCAAGGTTCCAACAGCCCGTGAGTCGGTATGCGATCCAGCCGGCAGGTGTTGTCATGTGACTAACGTGTGCAGCCTTTTCGGGTTGATTACGAATTGTCCAAAGCCACCGAACTGCGGTCATCCGCTTCGGGCATTTTGTTCCCAGACGTTCTGTTAGTTCATTGCCTTCGGCCTCGTTTCTGCCATCACACCAAAGCCGAGCTGGTCCGACAGGTTCACCGTCTTTACTTGTAAGAACTTCTCCATGCATCTGGCCGGAGATTCCAATTGCCAGAACGTCCATGTCGATATGCATCGATGATGTTTTTTCTCGCAGAGCCGTCATCGCTTCCTTCAGGGCGTTCTCCCAATCGTATGGCTGTTGTTCATAGCACTCAGAGTCGAGTCCAGGCACCATGTCGTAATCACCTTCACCACTCGCAAGAATTTTTAATTCTGTGTCTGTGAAGATGACAGAGAGGCCTTGCGTGCCGATATCGATACCGAGGAAGCCGTTGGTTTTCATGTCTGTCGCTACTTCAAGAGATACGGGGAAAATGGAATAGTTTGAATATCTAAGCCAATACTGGATTGTCGAGCATCTGTTGAATCAATAGTCTGATCTTTTCAGTGGTAGCTGTCAGCATGGCCGACTGTTTCTCGGTCTGTGGCTGCCTTCCCTTACCAAAGTCAAACCCACGCAAACTTATCGCACTGCGGAATCCTTCAGGAAAATCAGCAGCACAAAATACAGTATCAAAGAGCTCAAGCAGTTGTTTCTGTAATGACAACGCTCTCTCAAATCGGCTCTTCTTCGTGAGGTCATAGATCGCTCGCGTAATTTCAGGGACGATTCCACTCGTGGCGTGTGTGCCTCCCTGGCAGCCAGCCATGAGCATGGGGACAAGGACCGCGTCCCATCCGGTCATGAATAGAAAGTCTGGACGTAGCGGGCGGACAGACTGGATCATTCTGGTCATGCCGGCAAGATCACCGGAAGAATCCTTAATGCCAATAATGCGATCAAACTCTGCCAATCGGCAGACTGTTTCATTATCAATTGGGCTGGCAAAAAGAGGAATGTTATAGAGCGTTACGTCAATCGGACTGTTGAGAGCAATCTCCCTGAAGTATGCAAAGACACTTTCTGGTGACAGTTTGTAGTAGAACGGTGAGACAATAGCGACTGCTCGAGCACCAAAGTCATGGTACGCATTACAGGCATCGAGTGTTTCGCGAACATTTGCTTCAGCTGCGCCAGCAAGAACCGGGACCCTATCGGCTGTCTGATCACAAACAATCTGGATGATTCGGCGTCGTTCTTCTGCCGTAAAGCGGGTGAACTCACCGGTTGATCCATTTGGATAAAGCCCGTGCACTCCTTTATCAATTAACCAATCAATGTACCGTCGTAGTTCACCCTCATTAATTGCACCATTGGCACAAAGAGGAACCATCAGAGGGGTTAAGATGCCAGAAATGGTCTTCGCTGAACACATTGAAATCGCATGTATGGTTAAGGGATTTTTATGTCTGGCTTCAAAGAGTTTGGGAAACCGTTCAGCTGATACAAAGTTATTTGGGTAGTGTATTGAGAACTTCGTCGTGGAGCCAATCGAGCATGCGATCTGGCCAATGTTGAATACTCCGTCGCTGCGATCGTTCTCCCATGCCAAAGCCATGTCCACCACGCGTGAAAATATGCGCTTCGTAGTCGACGTCGAGTTCACGAAAGTGGTGCATTAGGTTCAGAAGAACACTCGTATGTGCATCATCTGCCGCAATGACCATAAAGGCTGGTGGCGTATCGTTCGGTAATTTTGAAGGAATACCGACTGGTCCTGGGTACACAAGCATTTGGAAGTTCGGTTTTGCAAATTCACGATCAATTGGGTCAGCAGCATCAGGATTCCCTTCACCTGGCTTATAGCACGTGATTGAAACGACCTCACCCCCAGCAGAAAATCCGAGCATGCCAATTTTCTTTGGGTCGAGATGGAATTCTTGAGCCCGATGGCGGACCATGCGAATCGCGCGTTGACCATCTGCAAGCACATGTTCTTCAAACTTATATGGTTGTCCAGGTTGTCTCGAGAGTCGGTACTTTAATACAAATGAAGTAAAGCCATGCTCAGCAAGGAACTGGGCTGGTTCTTCGCCACCACCGCGTATGCCCAATTTTCTGAGTCCACCTCCAGGGGCAATGACAATCCCCACTCCATTGGCCTTTTCTTTTTTTGGAAGAAACACGGTGAGCGAAGGATTGTGCACATTTGTCACGCTCCCTCTCTCAACGACTTCTACTTCGTTTCGCCGACTTTCAAAACCAGGCGCGCCGTTTTCCCAGAGCGGAAGAACAAGGTTTTCGGCCGCGTATAACGATGTATCCATCCCTGAAAGCAGAACAAGGGCAATGGTTCTGAGAGGAATCAAAAGAATGTGGTGTCGCATAGAGTAAGATTTTAGAAGAGGAATACTTTTCTATAAAGAATAAATCATACCAAGTGTTTGGGGTAAAAATGAGTCAGAGGAGAAAAACAATGGGTCACGTTACCGTCGCTACGTACCGGGCATTTGCGTGTGCAATTTTTCTTACGTGTCTGTTGGCGTGCAATATCCTTCCTGCTGCACAGGAAGAAACAAGCGAGCAACCAAATATCCTATTTCTATTTGCGGATGATCTCACCTATGAAGCCATCAGAGCATTTGGCCACACAGATATTGATACACCAAATATCGATCGGCTTGTAAATCGTGGCACCACATTTAGCCATGCATACAACATGGGTTCCTGGAGCGGTGCTGTATGTGTTGCGAGTCGTACCATGCTGATTACGGGCCGGAGTGTTTGGGACGCGAATAGTATCTATAAGACAACCGATAAAGAGCGTCAGGCAGGTGTATTGTGGCCCCAACTTCTGAGCCAGGCTGGCTACCGCACGTTCATGACAGGCAAATGGCATATCCGAACAGATGCTGACAAGTGTTTCGATGTTGCCCGACATGTCAGACCAGGTATGCCGAACACCGTCGAAAGTGCCTACAACAGACCTCCTGCTCAAGGCAAGGATCCGTGGAGCCCAACAGAAAAGAGTCTTGGCGGATTCTGGGAAGGCGGACGACACTGGAGCGCGGTCACAGCAGACGACGCGATTGATTTCCTTGGAGAAGCCAAGGCCGGAGAGCAACCAGCTTTTTTCTACGTGGCATTCAATGCTCCGCACGATCCACGACAGTCACCTCAGGAATTTTTGGATCGTTATCCGATTGAGAGGATTGCGACTGCCAAACCATTTCTATCTGAATATCCGTATGCAGAAGAAATCGGTGCAGGAAAAAAATTGCGAGATGAAAAGCTTGCACCATTCCCGAGGACGGAGCAGGCTGTTGCGGTTCATCGTCGAGAATATTACGCCATTATCACTCATCTGGATGCTCAAATTGGCCGCATTCTCAAAGCACTTGATGCATCAGGGAAAGCAGAGAATACATGGATTTTTTTTACTGCCGACCATGGTCTTTCAGTTGGTCATCACGGTCTTGTTGGAAAACAAAATCAGTATGACCATTCGATCCGTGTCCCATTTGTTGTTGTTGGTCCTGATGTGCCCAAGGGTGTGACTGACCCGACACCGATTTATCTCCAGGATGTGATGCCAACGACCCTTGAGTTGGCTGGCGCACACCAGCCAGAGCATGTCTTTTTTAAGAGTTTGCTTTCTCGTTTAGGCCAAACGAAGTCAGATGCTTCTCCTAAACCCTATGAGTCGATTTACGGAAGCTATCTCACGCTTCAACGGTCGATTACACATGATGGATGGAAACTGATCATCTATCCCAGTGCCAGAGTGCTCCGGCTATATCATGTTCAAGATGACCCTCATGAAGCAATCGATCTAGCAGCTGAGCCAGAGTACGCTGACAAAATTAGTCAATTATTCGACCGATTTATTGTTCTTCAGCGTGAGTTGCAGGATCCAGTTGATGTGACATATTTAAGGCCTTCAAAATAAGGCAAGATGCTGTATGCATACGAACATCACAGGACACTGAGATCAGATGACGACAAGAATAAGTGCACGAGCAGGCCTTGCGGTCCTCCTTCTTTTACTAAGTGGAAGCACCAGTCAAGTAGCTCAGGCTCAGGGAAAGAAAAAACAAAAATCAAACACACCCTTTCGTTGGGTGAACCAGCCGTCAAAAGCGTACGCAGACGTGCCAATTCAGCATAAGACGTTTCGTAGCCAGTCAATGGGAATGGACGTTGGATACTGTATCTATCTTCCCCCGAGCTATGAAAAGTCAGAGCGGATGGGAAAGAGATACCCAGTTGTCTACTACCTCCATGGTGGACGACCCGGCAGCGAATTGAAATCTGTCGGTCTTTCAAACTTTATTGAGAAGGCGATCCGCTCAAAACGTATACCACCAGTGATATATGTTTTTATTAATGGTGGTCCAATGAGTCATTATGACTACCCCCAAATAGAAAACGGCCAAGGCGAATCAGTTTTCATTGAAGAACTGATTCCTCATGTCGATTCAACATATCGAACAATTGCCTCACGAAAGGGGCGTGGTATTGAGGGATTTAGCCAAGGTGGTCGGGGAACAACAAGGATAATGTTTCGGCATCCAGATCTTTTCTGTTCTGCCGCTCCAGGTGGTGGTGGGTTCGCAACGGAGAAAAAGATCAGTGAGAATGAGGGTCATGAAAGTGATCGCATTGTATTTGCAGAGGGCTATAACGCATACGATATAGCTCGCGGCTATGCCAGAAGTGAGAAGCAGAAGCAATACCCGCTTCGTATTCTTGTTCACGTAGGAACAAAAGGTTCTAACTACGAAAATAATTTGGCCTATATGCAATTCCTAAAGCAGCTCGGCATTGAATTTGAGAAACTCATAGTCAAGGATGCTCCCCATAGTGCACGATTGATTTATGAGCGGCAGGGTGATGCCTTAATGAAATTTCACGCGCGGAATTTTTCAGATGCTTCCCAGTAGTCACCAGCGTGCATTCAGGATTTTGGATCGGGGAGTCTGACGCAGTACTGTGCCGTTATTCTTCGCTGACAAAAGTAGCAGCAATAGCAGACGCATACCTGATTGAATGCTCGCATATGCCAGAAAATGTGTGCTCTCACGGTACGTCAACATGGAGCGAGCACGTCAATCAAGGCCCACGTTGCTCTTGTTGAGCGTTCTTGGCAGTCAATTGAGGTCCGAGGTCGCTGCAGGACAGGGGGTATGAAATCACCTTCTGTGCAATCGCTGCAAGAAGAATGTAACAACCGTGTAGTTTCAGTCATTGGGAGTGACAGGGCATGATGAATCTACAGTTTGTTGGAAATGCAGTGGCAACGGGAACTATACTGGAAGCTGCCTTCCTTTTATCTTTGTTTTCAATGTCAATCTTCAAGGAGAGTGGTGGATGCGAATTGACCACATTCGACAACGTCCGGTGCGTTCCCTACTCAGTGTTCTTATCGGGAGTTTCTTTTTTGCGGTGCCTCTCGTTGTTGCTGATGAAGCATCGAACAAAAAAACAGATGACACTATTTCATCTTTCAGTCGGTGGGTGATCGCTGCTGATTATGCAATAGAGGGTCCGCTTCTGGTGACAGCCGGAGGAGAGAGTCTGCTTTATCGTCCTGGCGATGTCATCATCTGGAAGTCTGATGGAAGCCGCGTTGGTGAATTATCAGGACATCCAACGGCGGTGTGGGCTGTCGAGGTTTCCGCCGATGGAAAATTAGCAGCTACAGCCGGCTACGATGGGCTTGTGAAAGTATGGGACTTACAGGGCCAAAAATTAAAAGTTGATTTGAAGCAGCACAAGGGGTGGGTGCGCTCGCTCGCTTTCTCCCCCAACGGTTCACAATTAGCAACTGCAGGAGAAGATGGGAAAGTTTTCTTGTGGGATATGCAGGATGGCAAGGCTGCTATTACTGTGGCTGCACACAAAGGGCCCGTGACTGCTATAGCCTTTTCACCGAATGGAAAAACATTTGTGACAGGGGGAGGAGATAATCTTGTAAAAGTCTGGAATGCTGCTGATGGCACAGCGATACAAACTCTGGCAGGTCACGAAGATACAATCTGGGCAATTGCCTATTCACCTACTCACTCTCAGTTCGTATCAACTGCTGCTGATCGGACAGTCCGAGTCTGGTCTGCTGACACTTTCAAACAGACCGCAGTGTTTACAGGTCATAAAGATTGGGTCACAAGTGCCGGGTTCAACAGTGATGGAACTCGGCTGGTGACGGCGAGCCTCGATGGTGTAATTAAACTTTGGGATATTCCCAAACAACGAGAGCAACAAGGACTGAAGCGTCAGGATTCGAGTGTCTGGTGCGTTACGTTTGCACCAGATGATCAATCAATATTTGTCGGCACACACAGTGGCGGTCGGGTAATTCCGACTCCAGTAGCCAAACTGTTGCCGCTTCCTCCAAAGCCGGCCCTGTCGCCAGCCCCCCAAACAGTGTCAAAGCCACTCGTGTTGACTGAATTTAAAAGTCTGATCGGAGCGACAGGCGTCATCGCAGATGATGGATCAGTTCGTGTATCTGGAAAGAAGGGGAAAGATATATACACCCTTACAGCGGTAGTTCCTGAGGGCCCTGCTGTGACAGCGATACGTCTTGAAGTACTCCCAGATAAGACGTTGCCAGCTCAGGGCCCAGGCCGTGCAGCAAACGGCAATTTTGTTCTCAGTGAATTCAATGCAAAGGCCATATCTACTGACAAACAAAAAACTGAAACACTCGTCATGTTCACCACTGCGACTGCAGACTATTCCCAGAATGGGTGGCCTGTGGCCAACGCACGAGACCAGAAGGAAGATACCGGGTGGGGTATTGCTGGGGCCATAGGCAAGTCACACATCGCAACATTTCAAACGGCAGCACACACACCAATTAAGGGAGGGACGACTCTGGTATTCACCATGAGCCAACAATTTCCAGATGGCGAACACTCGATAGGAAAATTCCGATTCTTTGCTGATCAGAAAGCACCGGTTGGTGATTCTGTGGTAACTCCTGAAAAGCCGAACGCAAAAGATAATCAAAAAAAGAAGGCACCGAATTCGCAGAACGAATAACATAAGATCGTTCACATGCCACCATCGGTCCTTCAATTGAAGAATCGTTTGTGGTCCCCCCCAATTGAAAAGACATGATGCAAGAAAAAATCAAACCACCTCTTGTCCCAACACGACCGTTGTATCTTCTCGCCGGCTTCGTCCTCGTTTTTACTGTAGGCTACATGGTCGGATCTTTTATTCCTGAACAGGGCGTGTCCCCAAAACAATTTCCTGTCATCCACGCAATGACTTCGCAGGCAGGCGATTCATTTGCCGCATGTACCGTCCCTCTTGCCGGTGGAACTGAAGGCTTTTTTATACTCGACTTTCTAACGGGTGACATTTCGGGTGGAGTGATCAACCCGATGACCTCCACCTTCGGCGCGACCTTTCGGCACAATGTGCTGAATGATCTGGGATTTCAGGCGGGACAAGTGAAGAACCCAAAGTTTTTACTTGTCGCAGGACAGGTTGAAATGCGGCGTGGCCGAACGCCAATGGCGCCCGCTGTGCTCTACGTTACCGATGGTGCTTCTGGGACAACGGCGGCGTACGGCATTCCATTTAGCAGTCAACGTGGAGCAGTAGGTGGGGTTGCGGTACCCCTGGTTCTTCTTGACGTCGCCCAACCTCGTGGAGGTGAAAGTCAATAATGAGTCATAACGAAACCCAGACGGAACGTTCAATGATTATTTTTGTAAATGGGCAAGAGACACAGGTTTCTAACGGTCACACTGCGCATGATCTTCTGCTCGACCTAGGATTCGAAAGACGCCCTGTTGCTGTTGAGGTAAACAAAGAAGTCATTCCACGAGCACTTCTTCCTGATCGGCTTCTTCGGGAACATGACCAGATAGAAGTTGTAACGCTTGTTGGAGGCGGTTGAAGGAAGTACGAGAGGAGACGCAAAACGGTATGGCAGAAACAATAGTTGATAACACACGCGTAGAGCAATCACAGCCAGTACTCAAAGTAGGGAGCTTTGAGCTTGCAAGTCGCCTCGTCGTGGGAACAGGTAAGTATGCCAGCTATGCAGAAATGGCAGAATGTCTTGATGCAAGCGGAACGGACTGTGTTACTGTGGCAGTGCGTCGTGAGCGTCTTCTGAATACTGCCGGAGAGAATATTCTTGATCATCTTGATCTTGCTCGCTATACGCTACTGCCAAATACAGCAGGTTGCTTTTCGGCAGAGGATGCAGTGCGTGTTGCACGGCTGGGCCGTGAGCTTCTTCGCGACCTCGGAAACAAAGGGAGTGAGTGGGTCAAGCTTGAGGTCCTCGGTGATCAGAAAACACTTTTACCAGATCCTGTCGGTACAATTGAAGCGACCCAGCGTCTCGTAGACGATGGATTTACGGTGCTTGTGTACAGCAGCGATGATCCAATAGTTGCCAAGAAACTCAAGGATCTTGGGGCAGCAAGTGTTATGCCAGCAGGAAGTCCCATTGGATCAGGGCAAGGAATTCTGAATGCAAATAGTTTGCGTATCTGTCTTGAGTATCTGAAAGATGGTGATCCTGAGTATCCCGTGATTGTCGATGCGGGTGTTGGTACAGCGAGTGACGTTGCGGTTGCGATGGAACTTGGTGTTGATGGTGTTCTTTTGAATACGGCAATTGCACATGCCACCGATCCACTCACAATGGCTCTTGCTATGCGATCTGCCTGTGCAGCTGGCCGATATGCATTTCTTGCTGGACGAATTCCTCGTAAGCGGTACGCAACGGCGTCGAGTCCAGAGTCTGGGCGAATCCATGAGTCATCTTGAATTGCAGGCACGTTGATATGCTGGCGAAACGTATTATTCCATGTCTTGATGTTGAAAAGGGACGTGTTGTAAAAGGAACGAAGTTTCTTGAGCTTGTTGATGCCGGTGATCCTGTGGCTGTGGCCGCTCGGTATGAAGCTGAAGGTGCTGACGAATTAGTCTTTCTTGATATTACGGCCAGCCATGAAGGCCGGGCAATCATGCTCGATATGGTTCGGCGAGTAGCTGAAACCGTTTTTATGCCATTCACCGTGGGCGGTGGTATCCGAACATTGGACGATGCTGTTGAGCTCATTCATGCCGGTGCGGAAAAGGTGAGTATCAACTCATCGGCGGTAAAGACACCTGAGTTGGTGACGGAAGTCGCAAATCGTCTTGGAAGCTGTGCCACCGTCGTCAATATCGACCCAAAGCGGGTTGTCAAAGACGGAAAAGAGGTGTGGGAGGTTTTTGTAAACGGAGGTCGTGTACCAACGGGAATTGAGGCAGTTGATTGGGCGCGCCGAGTCGAGCAATTGGGCGCAGGTGAAATTGTTCTCACGTGTATGGATCGAGATGGGACACGCGATGGGTATGACCTCGAGATGACCGCTGCAGTGAGTCGAGCTGTTGGAATTCCTGTTGTGGCCAGTGGTGGTGCAGGCAAGCCAGAGCATCTGGCCGATGCAATTGAGTACGGAGCAGCAGATGCTGTTCTTGCTGCTGGAATCTTTCATTTTGGAACCTGCACGATTAGTGATGTCAAAAACCTGCTTGCAAGTCGTGGGATTCCGGTGCGTCCGGCAAGGAGACATGCATAAAAGTCCAGCAACCCGTCAGAATCGGCCACTATTTGGTCGAAAGGCCACAGTGGTTTATTGTGAGGTACTTTGAAAAGCCTCCGCTAGTCGAAGAGGCCATCCAACAGGAGGGGCAAGAATGACACTTGAAGCCAAGTCAGAACCACAATCAACCCTTGTTCCAGAGGAGTCTGCGCCAGTGGCTCGTGTGTCAAAAAAAAATAACAAGCTTGAAGTAGATAAATACTTTGAAGCCCTTGTGAAACTCGATGGTTCGGACCTTCATTTGAAAGTTGATCAGCCCCCATACATGCGGGTGAAAGGTTCACTTCAACCACTGAAAGCGCCACCAATTGGTCAAGAGAAGATGAAGGAACTTTGCCTTCCAATGCTTGATGATCGCCAACTCAGGATACTCGACGATGAAGGAGGTGCGGACTTTGCTTATACAGCACTTGTTGGTGATACAAGGTGGCGGTTTCGAGTGAATTTACTTTACCAGCAGGGGTCGCTCGGTATGGTTGCACGGAAAGTTAATAATACGATCCCAGATTTCGAGGGTTTGTATCTCCCAAGTTCGATTGAGCGACTGTGTACTCTTGATCAAGGGATGGTGTTACTTGCTGGTGTAACCGGATCTGGAAAAAGCACCACGATTGGTTCGATGCTGAATTACGTCAATAGGAACTATCGAAAACATATTCTTACGCTCGAAGATCCTGTTGAATTTGTATTTACTGAAGACAAATGTCTTATTAACCAGCGGGAAGTTGGTACGGACGTCAAGAATTTTGAAATTGGCATGAAGCATGCGGTCCGCGAGGATCCAGATATTATTCTTGTTGGCGAGTTGCGAGATACTGAAACATTTAAGACTGCAATCCATGCTGCTGAAACGGGTCATCTTGTTTACGGCACCATCCATGCTTCGAATGCCCCAAGTACCATTACTCGAATCCTCGACCTCTTTCCTCAGGAAGAGCATGCGGCTATCCGAAGTGCCATGGCCTTCAATATGAAAGGGATAGTTGCACAGAAACTTCTTAAATCCATTAAAGAAGGTGTCTCACGGGTGCCCACCGTCGAATTAATGTTTTTTGATGTTCTTGTTCGGAAATATATTTTGGAAGAACAGGAGCATATGCTTGCGGACCATATTCGTAAATCGGTGAGAGATGGTATGCAGGATTTCACAATGAGTCTTAAAAATCTTATTGACCAAGGGCTTATCGACCGGCAAGCAGCGCTTGATATCGCTCCAAATCGTGAAGCATTACAAATGGCACTCAAAGGGATTGGTTAATCATTCAGATTAGTTCAAACCTGTTTCAATGAATCCTGAAAGGCTGGTTAGTTGTTATGAATAGAGAGAAATTCATGCTGAAGCATGCATTAGCTGATTGGTTAATGTTTTTTTTTCTCTGCTCCTTTTCCTCCACGTTATTGTCCGTGCCTGCAATTGCTCAGCCTCCTAAGCAACCCGCTGAAGGTGCAGAAAAAGTTGATAAAGGTGAAGAAGCCCCTGCTGATGGAAAGCCTCCTGCGGATGCTGAAAAAAAGCTAGACACAACCACCGTCGCAATTGGTGGTGGAATTCTGGCTGTGCTGACGATACTTTTCAGCCTTACGAGCATCTGGGTGAAAAAAGATAGCCGTCGATATGGAATTGGAAGTAAAAAATGGACACGCATAGTTGTCGTGCCCTATGCGCTTGGAGCAGTATCGCTCGCTGTGTCTGTTGGGCTGAATTGGACCGAGTATGCGTTTCTTGAAAGTGGTGGGGTGTGGGGTGCACTAGGCGGCCTTTCTGCAGTCTGGCTGGTACCCGTCGTTCTTTATGTCGTCGCTCGGTCACGAGCACTCAACGATACTGGAGAGGTCGAAGCAGCACCACCAGACGTCGTGCTCATTGCTACCTGCCGCGAAGTGCCAGAAGAGAATACGCTTCTTGTTGAAAAACTCTCTGAAAATTCAGAGTTTGCTGACTTGGTTCGAGTATTGGCTGAAGCATTTGCCGCGCGTGCTCCTGTTGTGTTGCTTGATCTGGCACAGGGAGGTCTTCACATTCGCTATGACATTGACGGTACAAAGGCGCCAACTCGTATTCGAGAACATCTCCTAACCGGTAGGAAACTCAGTAAAAAAGATCCTGAAGTCTGGGTTGATGCACCTCCGCTGGATGCTGTAACTGGTGAAAAGGTGCTGGTCACACTTATGAGGCTTGCTGGCCTTTCTCCAAAGAAGCGAGGTCGTCCACAGGTTGGTGAATTTGATGTCACGGTGGATGGGAAGAAAAGAACCTGTCGCCTCAGCGCGAAAGTTATCAAAGGGCATGAGCAGTTCGCTGTTGATTTGGCACAACCACCAAAGAAATTTAAGACTGCAGATGATCTGGGTATGCCAACAGAAATGCTTGAGTTACTTCAGGAGTTAGTAAACAAAAAACATGGCTTGTTTCTTGTTTCAGCATCAAAGGGTAATGGTCTCTCCGCTCTTTTTGACATGACAGTAACGGCCGGGGATCGGCTGATGCGAGACTTTGTTTCTATTGAGGAGAAAAACGAAAACAACACGGAAGTCCAAAACGTTAAAATACAGAAGTATGACGCAGGATCAGGTGAGAGCCCAAATCAAGCGGTTGAGAGAGCAATGCTCTCATACCCAAGCGGTTTTATCACTCGTCATTTACGAGACCCAGGCTTTGCAAAAGAACTGGTTGAGCGAGCACTCGAAGACAAGATGGTTATTGTCAGTGTCCCGGCAGAAGACAGTATTGATGCGATATCCAAGATTATTGATCTTGGTATTTCGCCGAGTGATCTCGCGAAATGTCTTGTTGGGTCAGTCTCTCAAAAGTTAGTTCGTAAGCTATGTCCCAAGTGTGCGGATCATCAGGAGACACCTCTTCCACTTCTTGAAAAATTTGGAAAGTCAACAGAAGACGTTCCCCACATTCGTACAGCCTCAGAGCACGGTGGCTGTCGTATCTGTTTTGGTCGCGGGTACGCTGGCAGAATTGGTGCATTTGAACTGGCCTCAGGTGTCACTCTTCGGAAAGGCGTTGCAAAAGGAGTCGATGCTGCGACGTTGAAAAAAGCAGCGAGCAAAGATGGCTATGTCACCGCACGTGATCAGGGAATGGATCTAGTGCTCAGCGGCGTTACGTCACTGGAAGAAATGCAACGAATTTTTGCATCTAAAAAGAAATCGCAGCAGCGAAGAGCGAAGTCAAAGGCTTGATCTAAGCCAGTAAGGACATGAGTTGTGACTGTTATTGAAGCCGAAGACAATGCCGACAAATATCGTCCGATAAGTACACTTGCAGTACTTGCTCTGGTTGCTGGATTTTTTTCTGTTCTGGCATTAATGAGTCAGGTATTGTGGGTGATTCCAATTTTTGCAGCCGGGCTTTCAATTGCAGCGGTCAGGGATACTACGATCGGAAAATCACATAAAGCTGGCCGAGGCATTGCCCTGATTGGCTTGGCTTTATCTGTTGGCTTTGGCTTGCAATCCTTCAGTGTTTTTTCAGTAAACGCATGGATTGATCACAGTCGCGCCCGTGAAACGGTCTTACAATGGCACCAGGCGATTCGTGCAGGGGAATGGGATGTTGTTCATGGGTTTTGTGCACCGGGACTGATTCCATTAGAAGAAGACCATGGCGGCCCAGATCACGACGGACATCATCATGATTCTGAAGAGGGTAGAAAGCTATCTGAAATCAAGTTGCTACGGAATTTTCCAGCTGTTCGTTCACTTGCGGCGTGTGACAAGATTACCATTGTAGAGATAGTTCGTGGTGAGCAGCAGTACCAAGGGGCTTTGCATCTGACTGTTGACGTTAATGAATGTGAACAACATTCAGAAGATGCATTGCCACGCGTCGTTGATCTCTGGTTGAATCATAAGACTCAAAAAGAGCCAGAAGTAGGGGAAGATGCTGCTGGTTTTCAGAACGTTGAAATATGGCAGATCATCAGGGTGGATCCGTCTGAGTAAATCTTCTTACTGCAGGGATGCTTCCTGCTCGAAGTCAAGAATTGTCAGAATTGAAATAACGGGTGGCATCAATTGAATTAGTGCCAGCTGCCAACATCACGAGGCGATCAAATCCAAGGGCAACTCCAATGCCTTCTGGCATATTGTCGTGCACGGCAAGCAGTCTATTTGGGAGAGGCAGCTTTTGTTTTTTAAATGACGTGCGGATGGTGTTTGTCTTTTCGAGCCGTTTTCGAATAGTGGAAGAGCATGTTTCTTCCTGCCACCCATTCATGAGTTCAATGCCAGTAACGAAAACTTCAAAGCGAAGTGACAGTTGTTTATTCGTTGAGTCTAGTTGTGCAAATGCAGACTCACTTGCAGGCCAGGATTCAAGCATGGTTGGTTGAGCAACTCCAAGCTGTGGAGACACGACCTCGGAAAGTAATAGTTCAAATGCAAGGCTCCACTGCTGTTCTGCAGGAAGATTAGAAATGCTTCCTGGAATTCCAACGTCATGAAAATTAGATGCCTGCAATAAAGCACCTACACCGGCCGTCATTGGGTCAATGTCGGCATACTGAATGAATGCATCCCTGCAAGGCAGCCTTTGCAGTCCATCGGTGTGGAGTGAGTCATGCAAGAGTTGTGTTATCAATTCGGCAGTTGAAGTCAGATTTGCCCCAGGTTCATACCATTCGAGCATGGTGAATTCAGTATCATGATGCGGACCGCGCTCGTCACTGCGAAAGCAATGTGCAAACTGATA
>CAXEMW010000008.1:0-27685 GCA_963997395.1 uncultured Planctomycetaceae bacterium | reverse complement strand
ATCCAGGCCCAAGCCTGGCTAGTTGATCGGCATTTACCTCGGCATCACCCGTCTCGAGTCTGGCTGCAGTTGTAGCTGCTGCAAGGTCGTCTCTTTCTGGTCGCGTGGTGAGAACATTTGCCAAAAGGAAAATAAGGAGTGATATCCCAAGAAAAATGAGACCACCACTGTTAAGGTTGGGCTCAAGCATAGGTCTTCGGACCATGAGTGAGTCACAGAGCATACGGATAATAAATAAGCCGGTGACTACAAACAGCCATACGTAGCCAAGTTGTTGTGCATCAATGTTGGCTTTAAAGCCACCGTATTCAACAGCCAGAAGGCCTGGCGCGAAAAGAATTAGGCCGGCAAGATCAACATTACGAATACTCAAAGCTCGATTGAATTTGAAAAAAACTGCAATCGAAAGAAGCGACGCAAGGTAAAACCAGGTCGTTGGATTAACACGGTAATAGTGAAAGAGTATTTCGCTCATCCGTCTCAGCAGGATGGAGGTGGCGTTTGGGAAACAACCGTTGACAATCAATTAGACTACGTCCCTTGCTATCTGTAAGGAAGGAACGAAAGACAACAGGTTAGCACAAAGAAAAGACAAAAGACGGTTTAGTGCGGTCGTAACGATTACTCTGCTGAGTTATCTCGCTTTTTGGCAAAATCACATGAATGATGTGGCTTGCGACATTATCGTACTGGCTTCAGGGCCGGATAGTGAAACAGAAGCGACTGGGCCAGGTGTTGTCTTGGAGGAAAGCTTTTTTCAAGCACTCCGTCCGTGTCTTAATGGCGATGGTCCGTGCGACGTGCTTTTTAGAAAGGCCAGATCAGAGGGGCTAAAATAATGGTGATGACCATTACTATCAAGTTTAATGGTCCACCGAAACGAAGGTAATCACTGAATTTGTAACCACCCGGCCCATACACCATGAGATTTGTCTGGTAACCAAGAGGACTGGCAAATCCACAACTTGCGGCTACGGTGATCGCCATAATAAATGGCATTGGATTGAGGCCGAGATCAGTAGCGGTTTGCCATGCGATTGGAAAAATCAGCACAGCCGCGGCGTTGTTGCTCATCGTTTCAGTAAAAATCATCGTGACAAAATAAATTGCTGCCAAGACAAGGTATGGTCGATCACCCGCCGCCCCAATAGTGCTTTGAGCAAGGAGTTCATCAAGCCCTGTTTTTTCAATAGCTCTGGCAAGCCCGAAACTAGCGGCAATGAGGAGCAGGGTCTCCCATTCGATAGATTTTCTTGCTTCATTAGGCCCAATACACCCTGTCGCGACCATAGCCGCGGCTGCTACAAGAGCTGCTGCAACCATGGGAACAAGTTCAAGTGTTGCCGCCAGCACCATAGCTACCAAAATAGTGCATGCAATCCAAGCAAGGTCGTGCCGGGGTGGCTTGGCCCCTTTTACTTCACTCACAAGATAAAAATCACGGTTTGTCTTTTGTCTTTTCAGAAATCGCGGGCTTGCCTCAAGAAGTAAAGTGTCGCCCGGTTGAAGAATAATGTCACCAATTTTTTTCCTTAAACGCTCTCCGTTTCGAGCGACTGCAATAATTACAGCATCGTAAGTCGACCGAAATTGACCCTCACGAATTGTCCGGCCAACAAGAGGGCACGTATTGGAAACCACAGCTTCTAGGAGAGTGCGTTCAGACCGTGGTCCATCTAATTGAAATACTTGGTCTGTAGCCGGCCGAAGTCCACGTATCTTTTGTAACTCCACGACTGAGTCGACCACGCCAACAAAAACGAGCCGATCGCCTTCTTCGAGTCGTTCTGTTGGTTCAACTGCCGCTCGTACATGACCAGCACGGTCGACTTCCATAAGAAATAAGCCGTGGAGTCCACGAAGGCCAGCTTGTTCAATTGTTCGACCGGCAAGAGGGCTCCCGGATTCAACAACCATCTCAAGTGAGTATTGCCGAGGATCATCACCTGCACTGACCGCGGGCCTGCGATCTTTTAAAAGCCATTGGCTTTTGCTGGCAACAAGAATGTACGCGAAGCCAACAATCAGGAGAGGCACACCAAGCCATGTGATATCAAACATGCCAAGTGACATCCCCGTTTTTTCATTCAGTAAGCCACTGACAACAATATTCGTACTTGTACCAATGAGCGTGCAGAGGCCTCCGAGAACGACGGCATCATTCATCGGCATTAAGATTTTGGAAATACTCAATTGGTGTTTGTGAGCCCAGGTTCGCACGGCAGGTACCATTAAGGCGACCACTGGGGTGTTGTTCATAAAACCAGAGAGGACAGCAGGTATTGTCATTGTCCGCACTTGAGCTTCATGGAGAGAACTCGGTCGGCCAAGCCCCCGATCGATGACAAGTGCAAGGGCTCCCGTTCGATGGACAGCCGCTGCCACTACAAACAATGCTGCAACCGTGAGCATTCCTTCGTTACTCATTCCTGAGAGTGCTTCAGCAGGACTGAGAACTCCAGATGCTAGTAGAACAATCACTGCACCAAGCATGGCCATGTCTGGTGCACGGCGACCCAGAAGAAGTGCAAGCAGTGTCGTGCCCACCACGAAAGCGGTGAGAATCCCCTGCCAGTTTTCGTACCAAAAGCTAAGGTTCATAGCCGCAGATAAAAAGAAGGAATGGTATGTACCTACAGAATTTTCGGTTGGTACTAGTATGGATTTTTGCCAAGAACCTGTCGTGTCGGATACCAAATCCGCGTACAGAGTTCCGATGAAGAGTCCTTAGAACACCTTGCTTCGAAAATCGACGATGATTATTCGCCTTCTTGAATGCAACAAGACTTTCATCGCAGATGAACTACATCTAATTCTACCCGTTACTTAAAGAGAACTGTCAAGCAGACGCTCCAGACAGCCCAAATTGAATGTGCTGATTCGATGATGGGTGGACACATTGCTGCGTGGATCATGCGGCACCAGTTCTGCCCGTAGAAAAATTGCAAATCTGGTCTCGTCTCAATGATGTTGGGTTCTAACACTTCTGAAATAGGCACTCGTATACCTCAAAACTCAGGACGTGATTGTTAGTGGTCTCACGCGACATGGTGGTGTTGCTTCAATTGAAAATAAATTATGGGAGAGGCACCTCGTTGAATGACTTGGCGCTGTAGCGAAGATAGTAGCCAATATCATTGCCCAGAAGCACCGCCTTCCAACCAAATTACGACAAAGAGTATGAGTGCCGATTGATCACCTAGAAATAATGATTCTGATTCGTAGGGTAATGCTGAAGGATAAGGCTCTCCGGTTGCACAGTAAGATTTTCCGCGAGAAGACAGGAAAGATTGAAGCCCATATTTTCTCTGGTTTAAGAAAAATGGTAGGGGGGTGTAGAAAGAAGTTAGAGATTCGATTCTTGTGAATCAAAGAGAGGGGCTCGCATTGATTCACAATGCGAGCCCCCGCTCTTCTCATTTGCCCGTTTTAAAAGAGTTTTGAATACAAGGAAACTGGATTCAACCTGTTTGTCCTACTAGAGTGGAAGTGATGGCAGAGGCAACCTCCTTTCATATGTGATGCCCGAAGATCTCCTCCGGCATCCAATTTGTATTTTCTTTTGTGTTAGGACAGACATGCACAAGTCGTGCCAAATGAATTTTTAAAATTTGGCCTTTGTGTTTCCTAAAGCATTGGGAAATAGTAGTTTGGATTTTTATTTTGTGAGCGATGTCTATTGATTGGTGCATACCCCGTAAGCACTGCGTGTTGATGAATTAGGCATTCCTTTTTGGTTAATTAAATGCGACTCTATCCTTGCGATAAATATCCCCTTCCGTTGCCAGAGGGGCATCGTTTTCCTGTTCAGAAGTATGAGATGCTTCGGCAGCGTCTCGAGCGAGACGTTGCGACGGGTACACCGTTTGCATTCATTGAACCACATGCCGCCAATGACGAGGAATTACGTCGGGTGCATTGCCCTGAGTATTTGGGCCGAGTCTTCCGTGGGACACTTACACACGCGGAAATTCAGCGTATTGGTTTTCCGTGGAGTGAGGAACTTGTTGAGCGATCGCTTCGGAGCACCGGCGCTGCAGTCGATGCAGCAGTCTCTGCTTTACGTGACGGGGTGGCAGCGAGCCTTGCAGGTGGCACTCATCACGCAGGGACCAACTGGGGTGAGGGCTTTTGTATTTTTAATGATACGGCAGTAGCTACAAGAGAAATTCAGGACCGAGGACTTGTTCAACGAGTGCTAATCATCGATTGCGACGTTCATCAGGGAAACGGAACGGCTGAAATTTTTACGCATGACAATTCTGTGTTCACACTATCACTACATGGTGAAAAAAACTTTCCGTTAAGGAAATATCCAAGTTCGTTAGACGTTCCGTTAGTTGATGGCACATCGGATGAGAGCTATCTTGCTGCGTTACAGAGAGCTTTAAAAGTTTCTTTTTCAAACATTAAGCCAGATATTATTTTCTATATTGCTGGGGCGGACCCGTATGAAGGAGATCGTTTAGGTCGTCTTGGTGTTTCTCAAGAAGGGCTTTTGTTGCGCGACCGTCTCGTCTTTACCACCGCTTTGACTAATTGTGTGCCTGTGGCTATCGTCTGCGGTGGCGGGTATTGCAATGATCTTTCCATGATCGCAGAAATTCATGCCGCAACAATGCGTGAAGCAGCACGTTTCGAACAGCAATTCGCTGAGATAAGATGGAAGTGACTATGGCGTTGGCGGTTGCTACCAAGCGCTGTCAACTGCATAGGACGGGCGATACGTGTGGTCTTGATATGTCCAGCTTTGGCCACCGGTGTGTACGACGCGAACTCGACGGCCACCGTGCCATTCCCAACGACCACCTGTTTCAATATCAAAGACCCGTCCTTCGTTGGACGCAAGATCAAGATCCCACCGGCCATTGTCCAAAAGTTTAATCATGGGGCGGGCACCCTGAACCATAAGTCGTTTGTAAAGCTCGGGCGAACGTTCTTCGAGTAGACGGAGTTGATCATCCCTTCCCTCACGAATGTCGAATCTCCAAGCTGGTTGAACGGATCCGGGTCCCATTGCAAATTCAAAAATGTGTTTTTCACTGAAGCGACTCCAGACATGGTGTCCAGAAATTCGTGAGAACCTGAAATAGATGGCACCTGGTTTGAGATCTTTTTTTGAATTCGGTTTTAATGTTTCCGTGAACAGATCAAGTCGGTAAATAGTGTTTTTATCGAGTTTGCTCGTCTCTGATTGGTCTGCTCGTATCATTGGAAGACACGAAGAGACAAGAAATAAACAAGGAAAGGTCTGTATAAAGAGACGGTAAATGGGCAGAAAACGTGCGTTTGTCATAAAAACCCCAAACGAGTTGTCGATTACCAATACTTTCTTCTATCTTTGCGTACGAATCGACAGGAAGCAATTTTGCCAGAATGTTGATCCTCGTGAAATAAGCGAAAGCAATTAATTTAGCCGATAACTCCGGTAAAAACAGAATGTTTGATTCAAATTTCATGTGCCGAATATTGATGCTGCCTTATCATTAATTTCAGTATTGTCCCTTCAGTACCGTGATACTCGAAATAAGAAAGTAAGAATAAAAGTGGGTACTCAGTTGACAGAAGGTGGCACCAGCACAGGAGGTCACGTCAGGGATGATGTGCTGGCTGGCATCGTCGTTTTTCTTGTTGCGCTACCGCTTTGCATCGGCATTGCACTTGCCTCAAATGCTCCTCCTCTGGCAGGTATTGTTGCAGGTATTGTTGCAGGCCTGGTGGTTGGTCCTCTCAGCAACGCCCAGGTAACCATCTCCGGTCCAGCTGCCGGGTTGACTGCAGTCGTGGCAGCAGAGATTGCAGCAATCGGTTCGTTTGAAGGATTGTTAGTTGCGGTAGCTCTTGCTGGCGTGATTCAGATTGTGTTGGGAATTATTCGCGGGGGCTTCATCAAGTCGTTTGTCCCCTCGAGTGTTGTCCGTGGTTTGCTTTCTGCAATCGGGGTCATTCTGATCCTGAAACAGATTCCCCACTTGTTCGGTCATGACACCGACCCAGAGGGTGAGATGTCATTTTTTCAGCCAGACAAGCAAAATACATTTTCAGAACTTCTGGAAATTCTTGGCGATCTGCATCCTGGCGCAATTGTTGTTGGTTTTGTGTCTCTCGCCATCATTTACTTTTGGGGAAGAGTGCCTCTTTTAAAAAAAACTGGTGTTCCGGCACCACTGGTTGTTGTTCTCTTTGGTGTACTTTGCAGCCTGGTTTTTGACCAACTCGGTGGAACGTGGATTATCACGGCGAGTCATAAAGTAGAGGTTCCTTTACCAGAGACAATTCGTGGTTTTTTTGGATTACTGCCGAATCCAGATTTCAGTCAGATCACGAAACCAGTAGTTTTTTCAGCAGCACTTACTATCGCGCTTGTCGGCTCACTGCAGGCGCTTCTCACGCTGGAAGCTGTCGACCGACTTGATCGAGAGAAGCGAAGCACATCCCCGAACAGGGAACTCATAGCCCAAGGTATTGGAAACATTGTTTCGGGGATGGCGGGTGGGCTTCCAATGACATGCGAAATCGTTCGATCAAGTGTGAATATCGATGCAGGTGCCCGAACAAAGATTTCTACAATCTTGCACGGAGCTCTGTTGGCAATTGCGGTTGTGCTTTTTCCTCAGGCTATCAATCTCATCCCACTATCGGCACTCGCAGCCATTTTGATTGCCACGGGTCTGAAACTGGCGAGTCCTCAGGTCATAGCAGAGCTTTGGCGAGCTGGCAGATATCAATTCATCCCCTGGCTCGTTACTTTGGTCGCAATAGTTTTGACCGATCCACTTATTGGAATTCTTATTGGCCTTGCGGCGAGCACAATATTTATTCTCTGGAGCAATCTTCGGAAGCCAATGCGATTAGTAGTAGAACATCACCTAGGTGGTGACGTAACGAGGATTCAATTAGCAAGTCAGGTTAGTTTTTTGAATAGAGCCGCATTACGGAAGGCATTCGACGATATTGAACCAGGCAAGCATTTTGTGGTCGATGCACACGATACCGTCTACATTGAACCTGATATTCTTTCTTTGATCAAAGAATACCGCGATGTTATTGGTCCAGCCCGTGGCGTGCAGGTTAGTACTCGAGGCTTTCGTGACAAGTATGCAATTGAAGATCGAATCCAGTTTGTTGATTTTTCAAGCCGTGAATTACAGGAGCATTTAACACCAGATAAAGTTTTGAATTATTTGCTTGCAGGTAACCAACGGTTCCAAGAAGGTCTTCGTCTGGAACGTGATTTTAATAGACTTGTTAATGCTACTGCTGAAAGTCAGCATCCCATGGCAGTGGTGCTGAGTGGTGTTGATTCACGGACTCCAGCAGAGATTATTTTTGATCTTGGTATTGGAGATATTTTTAATGTTCGTGTGGCGGCAAGCGTCGTAACACCAGAAGTGCTTGGCAGTCTGGAGTTTGGTTGTGCTGCAGCAGGCGCCAAGTTGATTGTTGTCGTTGGGCACAATCGTTGTATCGCTGTGCAGGCAGCTATTGATTCTGCCCGCGGAAAACAGCCTGCATATATTCGTGAATGTGACTACCTGAGGCCCATTGTCCAAGGCCTTGAGTCAGTTGTTCGTGAGAACGATACCAGTAATCCGCATGTGTTTAATGAAAAAGGTGCCAGAGTCATAACCGATACCGAAAACGTTGTTCGGCGAAACGTGCAACACTCTGTTCGTGAAATCCTGCAAAAGAGCACAGCAATTTCAGCACTCGTAGAGTCTGGTCAGGTTGGGATCATAGGTGTGTTGTATGACGTTACGACAGGTGTTTGCCATGTGATGAATGAAACATCACACGGCCTTGCAGCGGTCAAGCCAAATGATTCGCATGAAAAAACATGAACGGTTTTGTTGAACATGTCCAGCAAATCAAGGTATGAACACAGAGCGGATAAATTCTTCAGTCACTTCCATTGTTGGAGTAAACCACGGCTCCCAATTCCATTCACTGTGGATCCCACCTGTTAGATTAAAACCCTCGTTTCGAATTCCTGCCTTGTTCAGTCTTGAGCGAATTTCTTTGTGAGCATCAGGATTGCCTTCTGAAATAAAAAGCATGGGCGGTTCGTTTCCCGATACCCAATGGGCTGGTGAGGCCCGCTCGTAAACGTCTGGAATAGTTTCAGGGAGTCCACCAAAAAATAACTGATAATTCGAACTCGGTTTTCTTGCACTTAGTACGGCTCGTTCGTCATTTGTTATCGATGGACCCGCAACAGCAATACATGCGGCCACTGAACTTGAACGCTTTTGGCTGTCTGGTAAATCGAGTTTGGCTTCAGGACCGGCTGTCGTAGCAAGTGCAACAAGATGAGCACCAGCCGAAAAACCCATGAGAGTGATGTTGTTCGGGTTCGCGCCCCACTGAGCAGCGTGGGAACGAGTCCACCGGATGGCGTCTTTCAGGTCATGGATCGCGGCCGGGAACGTGGCTTCTCCAGAAAGTCGATATTCAGGGCACACAGCTACGTAGCCACGGCTGGAAAACCATGCAGCTTTTGTGTGCTCGCCGGAGCGATCCCCTTTTTTCCAGCCACCCCCGTGCACGAGTATCACGACTGATTTTGTTGTGTTTACTTTTTTCGGAACAAAGGTGTCTATGTGTAGTGGGCGACCAGGCCGTTCAGAGTAGATGACATCATTTGTTTGCTGCACATCAGCAGGTGTTGTAAGTTTTTTGTGCACAATACGCAGGCCACGACTGGCGTAGTATTCCCGCAGTTCATTAAAATTTTTCGGCCGTGGCCCCTTGTCGAATTGAGGAAGCTCAGCATGAGTTACTGAGCACGTCAAGATGATACAAATAAGCATTACCTTGTTCATTCTTTACATTCCTTTGGGAGTAAAAAGAGTCGCCGCTTTTTTGTAATGGGGGCGATGAATGGCTTGTTGTGTCCAATCGTGAACGAGATTGGCATAATCTTTTTCAAGCTGTACGCGAATGTCTCGAATCGCGTTGTCGTTGATTCGATTATGTAGTTCAAGCGGGTCTTCTTTGAGGTTGTACATTTCTGCCGTGGCCTTCATTCCGTCGCCGGTGTATGGCCAGTAAATATATTTCCACTCACCTTTTACAAAGCCCAGACTAAAGACCTGTTCTGGCCCCCATACATTGATAAGTGGAATGATACGATCCCGCTCCGGATTGTTATTGTTTACATAGTGCTTGAGCAGACTGGTTCCATTTCCATGATTAGGCCTGCCTAGTGCCGCGTCGAGAATCGTTGCTGCTAGATCTATGTTGCCAGTCACAACGTTGCAGCGATCAGCTTTTTTTTCAGAGCGTGGGTCATAGATAATAAGCGGAACCCGTGAGCTTTCTTCGTAAGGCAGCACTTTTGACCCATATCCATGAGCTCCGCAGAGATAGCCATTGTCAGAAGTGAAGATGATCAGTGTTTTGTGCTTTACGCCGGCAGTTTCAACGGCCTCACGAATCATGCCAACTGCTACGTCAACGGCGTAGATAAGTTGGTAATACTTTGCCATTACTTCGTCGTACGAGTCGTTGTAATGCCATCCTTCAAATCGTTGGTATTGTCGTCCTCGCCGCGACTGTTCTGAGAAATGCATTCCATGCTCGCGGCCAAAATTTTCTGGTTTCGGAAAAAGTGCGCCGGCATAAATATCATCAAAGAGTGGGTCTGGTTGAACCGGGCGATGGGGCGCTTTGAAGCTTATGGATAAACAGAATGGCTGGTTTTTCTTTGCCGATTCTCTTATGAAGTCACTTCCGAAGGCTCCGTAGGATCGAGTTGAATGAGGATATTTTTTTGCATATTGCAGCATCGATTTATTTTTTGCAGTGATGAATGATGTTTGCCCGGGACCGCCCCCCCACATGTCAAAGTCATCTTCTGGGTACCGATCACCTTTGGATGTGTCCTCAATAGTGAAGCCAAATTTTCCTGCAAACGCAGTTCGGTAGCCAGCATTACGGAGAACGATGGGATAGCTTTCCTCCCAATCTTCACGCGTCATCCTTCCATCACCTGTCGTACCGGTGTCAAAGTTGACACCGTGCCGATATTCCAAAAGACCGGTCATGACAGTTGCCCGACATGCCATGCAGATGGCAGTCGTGTCATAATGTCGATCAAATGCCACTCCATCAGCTGCAAGGGCGTCAATGTTTGGTGTCTTGACGCCTGGGGCTCCGTAGCATCCCAGTGATCTCACATTTTGATCATCAGTCATCAGGAAGATAATATTTGGGCGATCATCAGCAACTGCAAGAGTCGCATTGAAAAGAATGATGAGAAAGAGTGTTGTTCTCATGGAATTATGTCCTCGGCAGGCAATGGCGATGTTATGTACCAGTACGTTAAGATATCAGGTTTGAAAGGAAGAAGATGCAAGTACGCCTTCCGCAAACAATAAATAGCGGCCATGGTGAAATAGTTCGGTTTACAGAATGTATCCATGAACCGGGTGGCGACCGAATTCTATTTGAGGGCTCTGTTCAACCTGATTGTGGACCAATTTTGCATGTTCATCTTCAACAGGCAGAGGGCTTCGAAGTCAGGCAAGGAGTCATGGCATGCCAGACCCCGGGTTCAGATGTCCAGTATCTTCAAGTTGGCGAAAGCATAGTCTTTGAAAAGTCAGTGCCGCATAGATTTTGGAATAGTAGTGACGAGGAACTGATGCTTATTTCCTGGGCGAAACCTGCAGGGAATTTGCAGCGTTACATGACAATTTTATTTTTATCGACATCCAAGCGGAGTTCAAACACTCCAGGATTGTTCGATGCAGCGTATCTTACGATGCAATACCGAAGAGAGTTTGATGTCCTAGAAGTTCCTCGTGCCATGAAGCAGTTTGTGTTCCCTGTGGTCTATTGGATTGGTCAAATACTTGGCTTGTATAAAAAATACAAAGCTGATCACTTAGGCAAGTGATTCCAAGACACACGGCGTACAAAAATCTAAAGTAGGCGAATGAAGGATGGCCTTATATTGAGATCATGAAGAGTGCGGGGCGTGTGGGGTCGGAAAAATCAATTGTATGTATCCGCTGATTCGCCCAGGATTTTGTATAGTACTCAAGATGATCAGTGAGACTGAGTACGTTGATGTGGCTTAACTATTTAGGAATAATCAAACATGGTAAAACGACTAGTTTTCTGCTGTCTGTTTGCAGCCGGTTGCTCAGAGGTTTTTTCACAGGAGATCGATAGGCTTGGGCCTCCAGGGTCGAGTCTGGTATTTGGTGATGAATTTAATGCAGCAGTGCTTAATACCGATATGTGGGGATTCGGGATTAATGACAGAAATGTGCAGAACACTGGGGTCGATTGTGCATACACAAAAGAGAACATCTCGTTTCGTGATGGTTTTCTTGTCTTTACTCAGAGAAGAGAACGTCCCCCTATTCTTGGTAAAACATGGACTTCTGAAAAAACATTTAATTACTCTTCCGGAGGCATTCACACGCATGACGAATTTGCTCTAAAAAACAACATGTATCTCGAACTTCGCTGTAAGTTACCGAGCAACAATGGCGGCTATGGAGCCTTTTGGACAATGTCCAACAAGGTGGGTGACTGGAAGCCGGAAGACCTGCTCGAAATTGACATGTTTGAATTTATTGGAAATCGTGAAAAGACTCGGTTTTGGAGCGGCTTGTGGTGGCATGATTTCCGAAAGAATGAAGTCCCCGAAGCAGTAGATGTGAAGCATGTAAAGAAACGATCTGAAGATCATTTCTTTGTTAATGAACAGCGATTCAAGGCACATTTTGGTGAAGGCGTCAAAGTCGATCACTCCCATATCGATTTCTATTCATTCATCACATTCGGTTTACAGGTTACAGACAACACAATGAAGTGGTACCTTGTCCAAGATGGTCCAGCGTGGAAGTCAAATCCCTATCTGGTGTTCAAAGGTGGCACGGTTCATAACAGAACATATGGTCAAGTCCCGGATGTTCAGTGGAAGCGAAATGTTCCAGCAAAAATGAACGCCCGAATTATTCTCAACTACGCCTTAAGAAATGCGGATTGGGCTGGAGGGCCAGCGGAGGATAGCCAGATGCCGTCAGAAATGTTGGTGGATTACGTGCGGGTTTATAATACACCTGTGAACGCCACTAACAATTAGCCCAAGGGCAGAAGCAGAGCTCTGATTTTGTGGTTTCAATGAAACGGCTTAACAGTGTTTTTTCCCGCCGCCAAGCCGAATCAGGGTTCCTGCGGTTCGTGGCAAGTCATTCATGGGACGTGGCATATACTACGGATCATTTTTTAGGGCTCGATCTCAGTTCTCCTTGTCCACAATGCGTTCCTAGTAAGATTTGTATAAGACCGTTTCCGAACTCGTTCCTTGAAGCCAGTGATCGAATATGAAATTCCTTTTGAAAAGTTATCCCTTTGTCGATTCAAAAGACATCTATAGCGCCAGGAAAAAACAGTTTTCTGTTTGGGGCCCATATAAAAGTCGTGTCATTGGCAAGAAAAAATATCATCTTGTTCATAACCGGGCTAACTTGCGCCAGTCTTCTTTGGGCTATCTCACATGTACGTCAGGAATTCATGCAGAATCTAGAATTCCTCAAGAGCGATACTGGCTCATTCTCCCACTCAAAGGGCATGTCGAAGTTGAAATAAATGGCCAAGCATTTACTGCAGATACAACAAGAGCTGTACTCCAAGCTCCGTGGGAGGATTTGAAATTTCGTTCAACACCAACGACTCAGACATTTTTCTATGGCATTGATATGGCACTGATGCATAAGTCACTCCCAGAAGGTTTTCGTGGCCGCTGCGGCTACACACTTGAGGGACCATACAGAAACGTTTTGAAGCAGACGCTCGTCGGTTTTGCTGAATCGTTAGATGATTGGGCCACCGGCGCGGTAGGTGTGAAAAGATTGCCAAGCTTCTTCAACCATCTTGAATCGACTGTGTCGGCGTGTCTTGCAGACGGAATTCGAGAGTGGGCAACGGGCGGCTACGAAGGTGGTCGAATTGGGAACATGCCCATTATGACAATACGCACGTTCATTAGCGACAACCTTGCATCAGAACTGACTGTAGGTGAGATTGCAGCAGTAGCTGGAGTGAGTATTCGAACCCTCCAGAAAGGTTTTGTGGATCATTACTTTATGAGTCCGAAGCAGATGCTTAAAACGATGCGTCTCGATAAAGCTCGTGAGTTGCTCAAGGCACGGAAAGACAAATCACGTTCCGTTAGTGAAGTATGTAAGGCAGTGGGGTACGGGCACGCAGGACGTTTTTCCCGAGAGTATGCAGAGCGATTTGGAGAATCACCATCGGAGACACTGAGGCCAGTGAAAGGATTGGCAGACTGAGAGAAAGTTTGTTCCGTGAGTGTTTTTGGGAATGATGCTACCCAAAACGAATCAGTCGAAATGTTATTTCCAGTTGTAGACGGCAAGGCCATCAAGCCTGCGAATAAATATCTGGTTCTTACTTACAGCAATATGTCCCCACGTGTCATTTTCGGCGACGCGTCGTCTATCTATTAGGTCGAACTCATTCGGGTCGGTACTGATCAGAAGTAATTCACCGCTTTCATCAAGTACAAGAATCTTGTCATTCAGTACGGCCATGCTCTGATACTTGCCGAAAGGAGTTGTTCTCCAAGTCTCTGCGCCCGTTTCTAGATGAATGCAGACGATTCGTTGGTTTCGTAGGTGGAGATAAATATGGTTGGCGACGACAACCGGCGACGACATGTAGGCTTGGGATTTCCCGGACCAAATCTCTTCAAGCGAACTGTTCTCATCGGTATGTTTCCACAGTTGGGAGTGCCCAGAATGAGCGCTGGTGAAAATCGTTTCATTATGAACGGTAGGCGTCAATATATTCATGCCACGAAAGGCTTCGATGTCTTGTGACCACATTTCATCGCCCGTTAGGGGATCGACTCCTTTGAGTGATTTTCTTGTCTGTACAAGAAGAATTTTTTTGTTTTGAAGAGTTGTCATGACAGGAGAGCTAAACGCACTTCCAAACATGCCGCCGCCATCGTTTGCAACTCGCCAGATAGTTTCCCCGGTTGTTTTGTTGAGTTTGACAAAGCCGCCGCCAGCCTGCACAAATAGTGCATCGCCGTGCACCAGTGGCGATGATGCGAAACCAAAGGTTGGCATCGGCGAGTCAAAACGTTTCTTAAAATCAACATGCCATCGTATGGTCCCAGTTGCGCAGTCAAGTGCATAAAGGACATCACACATGCCGGCGACGTAAAGAGTTTCTCCATCACATGCTGGTGTTGATCGAATCCAACTTCCGTTCGATGCAGCGAAAAACGGCACAGTCATGGCCCCTTCCCACTCCGTTCTCCACAGTTCCTCGCCAGTCGTTGTGTCGTGCGCATAGACAACTTCTGTTTTCTTTTCGTCAGTTTCAGTTGTAAATACACGGTTTCCAACAACGATAGGACCGGAATAGCTTGGCCCGTGTGTAACTTCCCAAGAGAGTTCGAGATGAGTTTCATCAAGTGAGTCTGGCCACTGCGTGCCGGCAACTCGGCTGTCACGTGTTGGTCCTCGCCACTGCGGCCAATCGGTTGGCACCAGTTCTCCGGCGAATGCGACAGTGTTTAAAATAAAAAATCCTAGAAGGCTGAAACTAGAAAATCTCACAAAATATTTCATGCGATACCTTTCCACCCAAAGGAGATCAGTCAAAACCCATGGTCTTGAAGCAAATTGCTCAACCATGTCTATATCGCAAATCAGTGTATTTCAATCTTCGCAAGGCGGGTAGTTGGGAGTCGAACCTCCTGAAATGCGCTAGCTGGGACGTGAGATGAAGTACGTCGGTTGTGTAATGAAAAAGCCACCGCCTTGTCACGGCGGGTGGAAAGTTGGGAGGACATGTCATTTTTTCCGGTAAGCACCAGCCGCAAAGTAGTTCGAAAAGAAAATGATTACAGTACAATCTTCGAATTCTTAAGTTGAAGGCTAGTAGGAGCTGTGTGGCATAGTTCTGGTGTTTCTGTTTCCTAAAAAGTAGTTAGGGTGCAAGTGAGGGTCACTGAAATAGGTTGTTATGTCGTATTGGCTCTTTTCTGTGTCGCTGCTTGTAGCGTAACTGGCTCCGCCCGCGCTTCGGAGAAACAGCCAAACATTTTGGTGTTTCTTATGGATGATATGGGTTATGGAGATGTTCATGCACTCAATCCAGATGGTGCTGGCTTTGAGACGCCGCACCTCGATCTCCTGTTAGAAACAGGAGTTGTGTTTACGCATGCCCACTCGTCTGCTTCTGTCTGTGCGCCGACACGATATGCGCTCCTCACCGGTAATCATGTCTATCGCGGACGCAATCCTGGTGGAACATGGGATCATTTTTCAGGGAGTCAGATTGTATCTGACCAACAAACGATTGCTGATGTCCTCAGGCGATCGGGCTATTCCACGGCGTTCTTTGGGAAAAGCCACCTTGGTTCCACGTTCCTGAAACAGGATAGAACAATTGCAAATAGTTTTGATGATGCGGACCTGAGTCAGCGCTTTCGTGACGGGCCAATAGATCATGGTTTTGAATGCTCGCTCACTCTGCCTGCGGGTATACAAAGTGAGCCATATGCTTTTTTCAAAAATGATCGTCTAGCACGTTGGGATAATAAGCAGAAGTCCTGGCAGCATTTTTCAGACGACAACGGTGCTCGTGCTTTTTTTCGGAAAACTACCAGCAAACGTAAAAAACCAGAATATAGGATGGATAATTGGAACACGGAGTCTGTTGGTCCGCTCCTGATGCACGAGGCTCTCGCATTCATTGATCAGCATGTTGCGACAAGTGAAAACGATAAGCCGTTCTTCCTTTATTACTGCTCCCAAGCAGGGCACTCTCCGTATGCACCTCCTGTTTCCTTCAATGCAAAAGATCCTTTGAAAACAGATGACCTAGCAGCGAGCGGAGCCATTCCGATTGCCGGAACAACAGTCAATAAACGCACAGATATGATTCGGGAGGGGGATGCAGCGATTGGTTTATTTATTGAGAAATTGACATCACTTGGCTTGTTTCATAACACGCTTATTGTCTTTACAAGTGACAATGGTGCCGCTGTTGGTCCAGCTTCTTCATGGTCTGAATCGCTTTACCATGATGCAAAAGATAACAGCGCCTATGGTGGGGATCGTATTGAGGTAGACGTTGAAAACCCTGGAAGGGTGCACAAAAATGCTCAGGGCGTTGCCCAGGATGGCAGTCCGTTGCGTGGTGAGAAAGGTTTCGTTTATGAAGGTGGGCATAGGGTGCCACTCCTGATGTGCTGGAGTCGGAAGATACCGGGGGGACGAAGGATACAGAATCAGATCATTGGACTCCATGATCTCTTCCGGACATTATGTGGGCTTGCCGGTGTTGCAGTGCCGACTCATCAAGCGAATGATAGCTATGATTTTTCTGAAGTTCTTACAGCAGATGGCATCAAAGAACCCTTGGTACGAGAGTCACTCTACGTTCAATCGAATAGACCGTGGGAAAAAAATACCAAGAAGATTTTTAATACGTGGGCTGCATATGGTGTCACTGTAGTAGGCAACACTACGGACATCTGGAAAGCAGTGCTCGAATATAATTTGAAAAAGCTCGACGGTAGGAGTGATGCAAAATGTGTTGAGCTGTTTCATTTAAGTGGCGACCCGTCAGAGTCCCAGGATCTTTCGAAAGATAGTATCCGGAGAACGGCCTTAGAATTGAAGTTTCAAGAGATGGCGTCCGGTGAACGAACGGTGAACGAAGAATGAACTAAAAAAGAGTTTTTCAAATTCGCTAGAGGAAAAAAATGAAGAATCAGGCGATGTTTTGGAAAGTAATACCGAGTGTTTTATTTGGATGTGTGATTTCGACGCTCGTTCAGGCTCAGGTTACTCCGAAGGTGGGCGTACAGGAGAGAAAGTCAGAGGTAAGTGAAAGCTACGCTTCTTCTGTTCCGACTCCAACAATCCAGAATGTTCAATATGGTAAGCATGCGCGAAATGTAGTTGATATCTGGCAGGCAGAGGAGAAGAATGCGACCCCGCTTGTTTTGGTTATTCATGGAGGCGGTTGGCGAGGTGGGTCAAAGGAGCGTGTTGATCGTTTCGTAGATGTTCAAGTGTTGTTGAATGCAGGAATATCAGTGGCTGCGCTGAACTACCGGTTCGTTGATCAGGCAATCCAGGAAAATGTGAAACCGCCAGTAAAAGCACCCCTACATGATGCTGCTCGTTGTCTTCAATTTGTCCGAAGTAAGTCGAATCCATGGAATATCGATCCAACAAAAATCGCTGCAACTGGAGGGTCTGCAGGAGCCTGTTCCAGCCTTTGGTTGGCTTTTCATGACGATCTTTGTGAACCCACAAGTGATGATCCAGTTGCACGCCAATCCACACGTCTTTGTTGCGCTGCAGTGAAAGGTGCCCAGACGTCTCTTGATCCAAAGCAGATGAAAGAGTGGACTCCCAACAGCAAGTATGGCGGCCATGCATTTGGATTTTTGGATTTTAAGACGTTTCTCAAAAGCCGTGATACCATTGTTCCACTTTTAGCCGAATACAGCCCCTACAGTCTCGTTACAAAAGATGATCCTCCAGTGTATCTCATCTATTCTGCCCCGCCTTCTTTAGGGCAAGACCAGCGGGACCCTACGCACACTTCAAATTTTGGGGTGAAACTGAAAGATCATTGTCAAGAAAATGATGTTTCTTGTGAACTCGTGTATCCCGGCGCACCAGATATTCTTCATGCGGATACAACTTCATTTCTTATTGAGAAGCTTTCTGGTCGGTAGCACGCAGTTTCACTAAGTAGCTCTCTGCTTATATGCGGTGTTTTGGTATGCCGTGTTTGATGTCAAAATGAAGCATAATTGGGGATTGCTCTTCGTTAGATTGAAAATTCTGTAGACCGATGCGATTGTTGTTGTTGAAAACGTGAGTCTCTGAGTTTATTCGGAAATTTTTGAAGACTTTTATCCATGATGTTTTTAATGAGTCAAATGTTTTATTCATGCCGTGTCAGATGTTTCGTCCTGCTCACTCTGTATTCGTCTCTTACCTGCCTCGCCCGAGGGGAAAATGAACTTTTGGCATTGCCAAAAAGTGGCCCACTACACCCAGCAGTCACTGCTTTTTTCAATAATGATGATGGGTTTATTCGTGAGGTTGTCATTCCTAGTATGGAGAGGTCGCGTAAGAGCAAAGTGCATCTAAAGATTGTCGCGAGTGATGGCACTCCGCTACAAAGATTTCACGTTTCTGCTGAATTGCAGAAACACGAATTTCTTTTCGGTCATTGCAATCTGGCAACAGAAAAAAGCCCAAGAAATCGGCATCTGCTGAGTACTCTTTTTCACTTTACCTGTCCAGAGAATCTCACAAAATGGAAAAGCTATGCACTCAAACCAGGAGTCTATGACTTCTCAAAAATTGATTCGATGGTTGAGTATTGTGCTACCAATGAAATTAGTATCGAGTGGCATTTTCTCTCGGGATATCATCCAGAATGGTTCACTTCCGTACAAACAGATGCTGAAAAGGCATCGCGTCAGCTGGAAAATTGCCGGACCGTTCTCAATCGGTATCAGGATGCCGTGAACTTCTTTCAGGTTTTCAATGAAGACTGGCATACGCATGTTCAAAGGGCAAAAGTTTTTTGTGACCAGACGGAACTTTTCAAAACACTTCGAAAAGAGTTTTCGGAAGTCGAACTCGGTGTGTGTGATTGTTGGTCGTTCAATAAAGAAAATCGTTTGCCCAGCGTTGAGGAATTAACGCTGCGCTACCCTGGGATTAACTTTGTTTCGATGCATGCGCATAAACCACGTCGCTTGTGGGCAAGTCCAAAGGAAATGTTTGATACATTTGATCAGTACAAAGGGAGTAGCGTAAAAGTTCATGTCACAGAATTTGGGATTATTAAAGGGGAAATAGAAGGGGGCTATCGTTTAGGTGATTGGGATGATGCAACACTTGCAGAGTACTTCGTCCAAGTAGCTGTTACAGCTTTCAGTCACCCGTCAGTGCAAGTGCTCAACCTGTGGGCAAATTACGATAAATTCACAGGAAATCGCCTTTTTGGTGAAGATGGAAATCCAACTGAGCAATATGATGCACTGAATAGTCTCTTGAATCACAAATTGATCACTCGCGTGGCCGGTCAAACGGATCAGAATGGCGAGTGTGTTTTCAATGGTTTCCAAGGTCGTTATAAATTCTCAGCAAAGTCCGAGTCGGGGCAGCTTTTCGTGGCAGAATTTGATGCCGGGCGGGGAGCAACGCATGTTGAAATAATGATAAATAAATCCGACGGCACCGCGCATGCAACAACTGACTGATTGATAGTTATGAAACAGCGAAAGGATTCAGCGGCGTGGCTCTCATTAATTGCCATAAGAAGAGAGCGAAGTTCCACGATTGAGGTCACGAAAAATTGGTCGTCATAACAGTTGCATCGAGAGCAATGGTAGTGCGATACGAACTGTTTGTTGTTTTGGCTCTAGTGTCCATAAAACCCAGTTCAGTGATGAAGCTTTGACGTACTCCTACGCGAATGCCCTACTGTTTTCCTGCCGTTGTCATGAAAAATAGTTCTTTGATCTGTCTCCACGTATGCTGCCGGTGTTCTCTGCCGAGGCCATGTCCACGCGTGGGATAAATCACATGAGTTTTGGTTCCACGAATTCTATTGAAAGCTGCAAAGCTTGTTGTTGGGGGGCAAATCTGATCTTGTAGTCCGATGCTCATAATAGTTGGACACGTAACTCGTTCACAGAGATTCATCGTGTCAAAGTAGCTCATTGTTTTTAGAGCATGTGACCAAGAACGATGTTGTTTTTCGTTTAGCCATTTATCCATTTCGTCCCATTGCGTGAGTTTGAAGTAGTTTGTCCAATCGCAGAGAAAGGGTATGTCTGCAACGCAGAGATCAACTCGGTCATCAAGCGCTGCCGTTGCGAATGCAAAGCCTCCGCCTTGGCTGGCTCCCCATACTGCAATCCGCTCTTGGTCAACGTTATCGAGAGAACAGATGAAATCGATGGCTCGAATACAGTCAAGGTAAGCGCCGCGATAGAAGTATGTGTCTCGGTCATCAAGTCCCCTTACCCAGTAGTCTTGTGGTGTACCAGGAACGTCATCTTGGCTGTTACCATGGCCTCGAGGGTTGAATGAAAATACGACCAGATCTTCTTGATCGCCAACAGGCCTCATGCTTTGTCCATAACCGGGCAGTCGAAGAACGGCGGGGAAGACTCCAGGCCTGTTTGGTGTCTCAAGCCAACCCCGGACAGTTACGTCACCAAAGCTCTCCATGGAAACCTCATGGAGCTGTACTTCCGGTCGTCCTTTGGTCGGCCGAGGTGTTATCTGAAACGCAGGTGGCACCTCGGCAAGTTGAGTCAGGGATTGCTCCCAGAAAACAAAGAAATCTTTTTGTGCTGTGAGAGGGCTCACGATGCTTTCTACGTCTGATCCGATGCGATAGTTTGTCGTTATAGGAGTGTCACTTTTGGATGTCAGGAACTGACATTCGATGTCTGCAAACCCAGGGCAGGGCATTGAGAACGAGTACTCGCAAGAAATACTTTTCCGTCCATTGAGAGAAATAGGTTGTTCAGTTGGTGGAGGTGAATCGAAGAAAACCGATTGGACATTCCAAATAAGTGTTCCAGTAACAAGCTCGTCCAATTTATTTTCGACAGAAGCTGTTAGCGTTACTGGTTTTTGCTGTACAACGATGCTGTCGCTCGATATGACTGAAACACGAGCTATACGATTTTGCCCCAAAGAAGTGTCTTCTGTCATGCAAAAGAAAAGTATAAGGAGGCAAGTGTTTGTGACTTTGGTATATGTTGATTGCACAATCATGGGACTTTTACGTTTGTAGATTCTGTTATGAGATGAGGCCTCAGCGCCGTGTGGTTTGATAAGAAAGTTTATGCATTATGAAAAACTACGGTTTGTTTGTCATTTCTTTATCAATTCCTTGTCTTTGTTTCGCCGAACCTTCGACCGTTGAGCAGCCACCCAATGTCATCATCTTTCTAGCTGATGATATGGGCCTTGGAGATACAAGTGCGTATCAGGATTGGACGAAAAATCCAGATTCATTGCAGCTTTCAACGCCGGCGATGGAACGTCTTGCAAAACAAGGTGTTCGCTTTACGGATGCACACTCACCATCAAGTCGATGTTCTCCGACACGCTATGCCTTGCTCACTGGACGCTATTGTTGGAGGACCCGTCTAAAGCACTGGGTCTTATTTGGGGTACATTGTCCACCGCTCATTGAGCGAGAACGGGTTACATTCCCTGAGTTTTTGCAGGCTGCGGGCTATCAAACAGCAATGTTTGGAAAGTGGCACCTTGGTCTAACCTACCGCAATAAAGAGGGGAATGCAGCAACGGGATGGGATGATGCTGATCTCACCAAGCCGCTTGCTGACGGTCCTCTCGATCATGGGTTTGATAAGTTTTTTGGGGTGTCTCGAAGTCATGGAACCTCTGGGCCAGATGGGCAGAAGAAGAACAGCCCGACACAACGAATTGGCCCGGGCTGGATCGACGGGCGATCCATTATTGGCGCGATGGGTGATGGGAAAAAGCTGGATGGTTCCTATCAGCTTGATAAGGTCGGACAAAAGCTGGATAAAAAAGCACTCAAATTTTTAGAGCAGGCCGCATCAGAAAAACAGCCGTTCCTTCTCTATTTTGCTTCTCCCTCGAATCACAGCCCGTATACGCCATCTGAGGCATTGGGAGAAGATCCTGTTGCGGGTGCCAGCACATTCAAAAGTGGCACATTAACAAACAGTCAGAGGCTTGATTTTGTATATCAAAATGATGTTCATGTTGCACGGCTGCTTGACTTCCTGGATAGGACTCCCGATCCGCGTCGACCGGGCCACATGCTTCGCGACAATACATTGTTTCTCTTTTCGAGTGACAACGGTGCTGAGCGATCATCAAAAGTCTGTACCGGGCCGCTTCGGAGCCATAAAGGATCAGTTTACGAAGGAGGGCATCGGGTGCCGTTTCTTGCCTGCTGGCCGTATGGAGGCGTAGGAGATGGACAGGTGGAAACTCCAGCCCGTGAGTGCGCAAGGCTGTGTGCCCTCAACGATATGTTTGCCACAGTGGCAGAAGCTATTGGGAAGCCGCTTCCACCACTTCAGGGTCCTTCGTATGGAGCAGAAGACAGTATCAGTCAACTCGCGGCAATGAAAGGAGTCCTGACTGACCCACGCGCAGCAATCTTTCCGAATGATCACAAGGAGGCGTCAAAAACCACGTCAGACAAAAGGGCCTGGGTTGCGGTACGGTCGAACGCAACACCACTTGTTGGACAGTGGAAGCTTTTTCTTGATCATCGTTACGCATGGCAACAGGAAATGTTTCCTCAGGAACTGTACAACCTCACAGATGATTTAATGGAGAGTGAAAACCTTCTTGATGATCCAGAATACAGCCGTGTTGTTGAATGTCTTCTTGAGCAGGCACGAACTGCTGCTGGAGATGAAGGCTATACGAGGCAACCGGCAGAGCAATAAACGACTTCCATATGTTCGGTGAATATTTTTGGAGGGCAATTTTTAGAAACCAAAATCCAATGAGTCAAGTAATGAAAGTATTGAATCAAAGAAGAGTTGTCATTATTTCTCTTATGGCTGTCTGTTTTATCTTCTGTTCAGTTTGTGATGCACGTCAGGGTAGTGAGAATCGCCCCCACATTGTGCTTGTAATGGCAGATGACCAGGGGTGGGGACAAACAGGATATTACGGACACCCATTCCTTAAGACACCACATCTTGATGATATGGCAGCACATGGTCTTCGGCTTGATCGGTTTTATGCAGGTGGTCCGGTGTGTTCGCCTACTCGGGCAACGGTTCTTACCGGGCGAACACACGAGCGTACTGGCGTGATGTCGCACGGATACCCTTTACGTTTACAGGAAAAAACTATTGCTCAGGCACTTGCTGAAGTCGGTTATGTAACGAGTCATTTTGGTAAGTGGCATTTGAATGGAATTCGAGGAGCTGGCATCCCTATTTTGCCAAACGATGAACGTCGCCCAGATGCCTTCGGGTTTGGGCACTGGCTCTCGGTTACAAATTTTTTCGATATGCACCCACTTATGGGGCGACGTGGAAAACCAGCAGGTGACTTTGAAAAGAAGACAGGTGACTCATCCGAAGTGGTCGTAAAGGAAGCACTCCGTTTTCTGAAAGAACAACTCAATACGAATTCTGACGCACGAACATTTACAGTTATCTGGTTTGGAACGCCGCACTCCCCCTGGGCGTCTTTGGAATCAGATAGGGAACACTTTTCCAAACTGTCGTTTCAGGCACAGCGACACTATGGTGAACTTGTAGCAATGGACAGAAGCATCGGTGCGCTGCGTAGTGGACTTCAAGAGCTTGGCATTGCAGACAACACATTGCTTTGGTTTTCATCAGATAATGGAGGCTTGCCAAATAAAGATTTTCAGCCAACGGTTGGTCAACTGAATGAATCGATTGATGGCATGGTCCCATTACGTGGTTCAAAGGGAACGCTTTACGAGGGTGGGTTGCGTGTTCCGTCGATTGTTGAATGGCCGTCACGAATTGAGCCGAAAGTCTCACAGTTTCAGGCTGGTGCAGTCGACATATTTCCAACGATTCTCGACGTTGTTGGGCTTCCAGAAGAAACCATGCTGCCGGTGCATGACGGTATCAGTTTGTGCCAGCTGTTTAATGGTGGGCCGAAGAATCGCAATAAGCCAATGGGTTTTCGCTGGAACGGCGGTGGTGCTTGGATTAATGGGCGATATAAGTTGGTTGTTTTAAACAACTCAAAAAATAAGAAAAAAGGTAAGCAGGCAAAAGAATCTCAGGAACTGTTTGACCTTGTAGCCGATCCTACTGAGTCAAAAAGTATTGCTCAGGAAAAGCCAGCCATCTTCCAGAAGTTGATGCGTGAGTACTCGCAGTTTTCACAATCAATTGATGAAAGCATACGTGGACGAGACTATCCCTCCGGAAAGCTTGAAAAGCCTGATCCAGAGCCAAAGCGATGGTCTGCTGATGAAACGATCTACACTCCTTTTCTCAAAGTGTTCGAAGAAGAGCAAAAGCTTTTGGACAAACTTACTAAACCCAACAAAGCCGATTGATGCGGCCAGACTCGATTTGGCTTATTTCGCTACATTTCTGAATAAGCTTTCGGTACAAGAACGTACTTGTGAATTTTACTGACAGTTCCTTTGTACTTTTCTACTTTACTAAGCACTTTCCAGGCGGGATGTTCTCGGAACGATTTCCAAGCCTGAAGCCGTGATTCTTCGCTGGGGTACATTGTCAGATAGGTAAGGTTTGGGGTGTACGGGCCAATGAGGGCTTGTCCGATAAATATCGGAGTAATTCCGCAGTCAAGAAAAATTGGCACCTCACCATTATTAAACATATCTACCTTGAGTTGCCCCAGTTTTTCGTGAGCACTTTCGTATGTGCGTAGTTCATACACACGATTCTTGTTTGTGGTGACTCCTGGAGGAACTTTCACCTTAGGCCAACACTGCATCGCAACTAAAAGTTCACTCGATATCCGTTGATAGCTTTTGTCTCGATTGCCACGCGCAAAAAAGGCTGCTGCGTCACCTTGGTACTGCTGATCGGATTGAATGACTTCACGATCATGTGCCATTTCCGAGGGGCCTTCATGAGGAATGATCACAAATATGGTTTTTGCCCCAGTCTCATCATTCGGAGCATTTGTGAAAGCACCAACTGGTCCAATGCCATGGCGCTTGAGAGCCGGGATGAGAGCATGTGCCAAATACTCGTCGACCGAATCTTCGTCGCTGTTGTCACCTAGAATGTAGCCACGAACTTCATAAAGTTCAGCTTTGATATTCGAAGGGCAGGTCAAAAGGCAGGTGCAAAATGCAACACACAGTATGACAGTTCGGAAAAAGATAGTTTTCATAATCAGGTGCTCTATTTTAATTGAATGAAAAAGTAAATTTAGTATGACGACGGTATTAGTATTACAGAACTTATGTGAACGAGAGGAAAAGATGCTAACTGGGGCAATCAAAAGCAAGCTTTTCAAACAATAAGGTGTCTTCATTACTGCATTACCTTTTCTCCCCTGATCGTCATATTTTTGAGGTACTAGGGAAATGTCCAAGTGCTCATATTCAAACGCTTGTCCGAACACTGTGGTTCGCAATCAAGTGCAAACTGGATGGATCATATTTTGTCAGGTACAATAAACGGTATTAAGTTCTCTGTTCAACAACAGTGTGTAATTCTGATTTGAAAACAAAAAATTAGGAGACTCGTAATGATCCGTCGTTTACATTTCATCACACTTGGTCTGTGCGTCGCGGCAGTGGCAGTTCCTGCCGTTGCTCAATCGTGGAAAAATGCGGGTTCAAAAGCTGCCGGGTACTACTCGGAATACCATGGCCACAGTTCACATAGCCATCTTTACAGTGCCCAAAGCCATGTCTCGCATTACAGTAACTACCTTTCGACTGCCAAGACAGTGGATCCGTCTGTTGCTCGCATGGCCCATGACTCTATTGGAAATCATTTAGCTAAGACTCAGCAACATCTTGGCCAAATGAAGAACCAAGCCACTGTGCACAAAAATGCTGACGCCGTGAAGGCTATTTCAGAGGTAGAGGGTCACGTGCAGAATGCACGGCTGCATCACGCAGATTTGAATAAAATTACGATCCAAAAACCAATCGAATCAAAAGCTGCAAAGTCAACGGTTGAAAAGATGCAGGTGTCGATAGAAAAAGCAATCCAAGGTCATGGCAAACTGCTCGAAACTCTTGGGATTGAAAAACCAACTTCGAATAATAGTGAGAGCAAGTAGTGGGTGGTCTAGGCTGTTCATAGCAGGCAGGATTGACGTCGTCTCAAAGCGAGTCTTCACTTCGAGGCGACGTTGCTACACAAGAATGAATGCCATGCCAATAAGAAAAGTAGCTTATGAAATTACGAATATTATTGGCTGGATACGTGATGCTTGTTGCTGGGCCATTAATTGGTTTTGGTAAGGAAACGAAGGCAATAAAGCCAGTGACAGTGACTTCGGGTGATCCAGAAATTATTGTTCAATGCCTTGGGTTAAAGGCGAAATCAAACCTATCAAATTCGGTTCGCGTGTATGTTCACTACAGGATCATAAATAACTCATCGAAGGAAAAGTTTGGCATTTTAGATTTTAAGGCTCACTGTCCATTTCAAAATGAACTGACTGATCTTGAAGGAGGATTTGTGGTGACCAATTTAGGTCCAGAGGAAAATGCGGAATCCGAGAACTTGTGGTATTTTCCTCGAGGATGTTGGGATAAGGTTAAAGAGGTAGAGTTGTGTTGGAAAAAGCTTCCTTTAGATCATCCTCTTAATCCCTCAATGGACTAATCACTTCTGCAGATAATGATCTACACATGCAGTGAGAGGAACAGTATGGCATCCTGACTGGAATGCGCTGGCTCCCGCAGCTGTCACCCTCTTCAGTCATGCTCGTTGCGAACGAGAGTTTTCAATCCAAGCACTCTTCGAGCGTGGGGGCCAATAGGCCGCATGGGACAAGCACTCACATTACTTATGCACTGCGTTTAAGTGGCAATTTACGGCGACGATGTGGGCGTCCAAGACGAGTGTGACCCTCGTCATATCGAAGCAGACGGGCAGTGCCGGCTGCATACTGATTTGTTGTGTGTTTTCCTCCGGTTGTTTGGCCTCGCATGAGTGCGGATAGCTCACGAAACCGAGGGACGTACATTCCAAACTGCAGTAGCGCTACCAACCTGCCAGCTAATACTGGAAGGGTCCCGAGTGGTGCTCGCACGAGTGCATGACGAAGAATCTCAACAACATGTAAAACAAGACTTTGTGGCAGTGGTTCTGCGGCAATAGACCGCCAGAAGAGTCGTTCTCCATAGAGTCCTGCTTTGAATGCCGGTTGCGGACGGTGCCGCTCTGGCCGACTGCGTCTTTCCGGCCAGCTTCTCGGACCACCGCTCTGACGAAGCGACGGTAGGCCGATGGCTCAAGCTTGGCAAAAAAAACCTCGACTTTCACGCGCTGCCAACCTCCGCCCGCATTGAGCAACCCTTCGTTGAGCAGTGGCACCTCGTGACCCAGAACATCCTCTTCCGGCACCTGCGTCAGCTCTGGGCAGACGACCGGTCGCGCGTCATGGTAGACATCGGATGTTGACATTCCTCACTGTGCACTCGCAGGCTAGACCATGTGCAGCCGTACAGTTCGCTCGCCGTGCGGAAGCTCACGCGGACGCTGGCAATCGGCAAGCGCGACGGTGGCTTCATGCGGGCGGGAGAGTCTCTGCTCGGGGGCTGCACGGGCAACTGGTTAGAGGACTGGGACAAGTTCGAGCGCACCGTCAACCTCGACCATGTACTGCCCTCACATCTTATAGCTCTCACATTGCACGCTCTGAACCCTGATAGAACTGATTGCCCGGCCCCACACCCCACCCCAACCCTGGTCCGCCGGGGCAACGGCCAGCTGAATCTTGTCCGCTGAAGACGATCTTGGGCGCGTTGGAAAGCCCTCGACGAGGCGGATGCAGCGGTGCAATAAACGTATATCGGCCAAAAAAGTGGTTTATTCCGGTTTTGCGTGACAGCGCTTGAATTGGCATGGCGGCGCTGTTGTCGTCGCGGTGATCGCCGTCACGGGGCAAGTGGCCATGGG
>CAXEMW010000007.1:0-28891 GCA_963997395.1 uncultured Planctomycetaceae bacterium | reverse complement strand
GGGTTAGCTGACGCAAAAGGTTTTGAGGAGATTGACGGTGCTCCAGAAGAAAAAGAACGTGGGATCACTATTGCGACCTCACACATCGAATATCAGACAGCAAACCGTCACTACGCGCACGTGGATTGTCCGGGACACGCTGATTATGTTAAAAACATGATCACAGGAGCGGCCCAAATGGACGGCGCTATACTTGTTGTTTCAGCAGCAGACGGACCAATGCCTCAGACACGTGAGCATATTCTGCTCGCTCGTCAGGTAAATGTTCCACATCTGGTCGTATTCCTGAATAAAGTTGATCAGGTGGATGATTCGGAATTGCTCGAGCTAGTTGAAATGGAAGTTCGTGAACTGCTCGATTCTTATGATTTCCCTGGAGACGAAACGCCAATTATTAAAGGTTCTGCTCTAGCGGTTATGGAAAGCTCTTCAGGGGATTCCAATGACACGGCTTATGCACCTATTAAAGAGTTAATGGATGCGGTTGACAGTTTCATCCCTGAGCCAACGCGTGATCTAGACAAAGACTTTCTGATGTCAGTTGAGGACGTATTTACAATTTCCGGTCGTGGTACAGTTGCTACCGGCCAGATTGAGCGTGGGATTGTAAAAGTTGGAGAGGAAATTGAGATTTCGGGAATTCGTGATACTCAAACTACTACCGTTACCGGTGTGGAAATGTTCCGCAAATCACTTGACCAGGGTCAAGCTGGAGACAATGTCGGTATTTTATTGAGGGGTGTCAAGCGGGAGGATATTGAGCGTGGACAGGTAATTTGTAAGCCAGGTTCGATTACACCTCACACAAAATTCAAAGGTCAAGTTTATGTTCTTGATAAAGATGAAGGTGGAAGGCACACTCCGTTTTTCACTAACTATCGTCCGCAGTTTTATTTTCGCACAACTGATGTGACTGGAGTAGTTACCTTAGCTGACGGAGTTGAAATGGTGATGCCTGGTGATAATGTGGAAGTCACGATTGAGTTAATAAGTCCCATAGCAATGGAAAAAGAAGTGCGTTTTGCTATTCGGGAGGGTGGAAGAACCATTGGTTCAGGTGTCGTTTCCGAAGTTATCGAATAAAGAAAGAGTCTGGCGGTTAAATGGAACAAAAAATAAAAGTTCGTTTTAAAGGGTACGATGATAAATTACTCGACAAAACAATCGGCGAAATTATTCATACGGTTAGGAGGACAGGTGCTGAAATTGTTGGTCCGATTCCTCTACCAACGAGGAAGAATCGCTATACTGTTTTACGTTCTCCGCACGTTGATAAAAAGTCTAGAGAACAATTCGAAATGCGTACTCACAAAAGGCTCCTCTATATTCTTGAAACAACTCCACAGACAATGGATGCTTTGATGAGACTTGATATTTCTGCTGGGGTAGACATTGCCATCAAGCAAGAAGGATAAAGATTTAAAGAGACAAATATAATCATGGCAACATTAAAAGCATTTGATACAGGGAATAAAGCGGTGAGTGAAATAGTGATTGATGATTCAATTATAGAGACGCCTTACCATCGAAAAGCTGTTTCGGAAGTGGTTCGCCAGTTTCTCTCATCAAATCAACAAGGAACACACTCAACGAAAAATCGTTCCAAAGTGGCCTACAGTACACGCAAACTCTATCGGCAAAAAGGTACAGGCAGCTCTAGAGCAGGTAGTGCAAAATCACCAATTCGTCGCCACGGTGGAACAATCTTCGGTCCACAGCCGCGCAGCCACGCATTCCGATTGAATAAAAAAACACGGCGTTTGGCAGCCCGATCTGTTTTTGCAGAAAAATTTCGCCATGATGGTATAATGGTGCTTGAAAGCCTAGACCTGGTAGATAATAAAACCAGAAACTTAAAAGAATTGCTGAGTAAATTAAAACTTCCTGAAAAGGTGCTTATTGTTACAAATGAAATTTCTGACAACTTGCGCCTTGCTTCGAGAAATATGCAGGGTCTACACGTACTTAGTTATCGTAGCCTGAGTGTTTATGAAATGATGAAACACAATAAAGTGATTTTTCTAAAAGAAGCCCTCGAAGCATATAAGGAAAGGTTAATAAGATGAACATTTATGATGTACTCAAGGCTCCTAGAATGTCCGAAAAGACTTTGTCTCTGAAAGAAGAAGTGAACCAGTTTGCCTTTTCGGTTGACCCAAGAGCAAATAAGATACAGATTAAAGAAAGCGTTGAAAAATCATTTAAAGTTTCAGTGCTAAGTGTCAGAACCATGAATGTGCGTGGTAAGAAAAAGAGACTCGGACGTCATGAGGGACGAAAGTCCAATTGGAAGAAAGCCCTTGTTAGGCTTAAGGCAGGCGAAACTATTGAATTTTTTGAAGGTGCTTAAACTATACAAATAGAATTATGGGAATAAAGTTTCACAAACCTACCTCTCCAGGAAGACGGGGAATGAGTGGTTTTGTTTTTGAAGAAATAACAACTTCAACACCGGAAAAAAGTCTGTTGGTGCCATTAAATAAAAAAGGTGGACGTAACAATAATGGGAGAATTACAGTAAGACATCGTGGTGGTGGACACAAACGCCGTTATAGAATTATTGATTTTTCTCGCAACAAAACAGAAGTTCCAGCAAAAGTAATCAGTGTTGAATATGATCCAAATCGTAGCGCAAGAATAAGTTTACTGCATTATGTTGATGGTGAAAAACGTTACATCTTGACTCCTTCCGGTTCGAAAGTAGGAGATGTTGTTCTTTCAGGAGAAAATGTCGATATCAAACCCGGTAATGCCCTGCCTTTGAAAAATATACCAGTAGGAACTTTGCTCCACTGTATTGAATTACGTCCAGGGAAAGGTGCTCAATTGGGACGAAGTGCTGGTGCGGCGATTCAGTTGATGGCAAAAAGTGAAAATTATGCACATCTCAAACTGCGTTCTGGTGAAATTAGAAAAGTAAGAATTGAGTGTATGGCAACAGTAGGTACCGTTGGCAATTCAGAGCATTTGAATATTAAAAAAGGAAAAGCAGGCCGTAATCGTTGGCTAGGACGGAGACCCACAGTACGTGGTGTTGTTATGAACCCGATTGATCATCCGCATGGTGGTGGTGAGGGAAGAACAAAAGGTGGTCGTCATCCTGTCAGCCCCACAGGTAAAAGTGCGAAGGGTGGCGGAACGAGAAAGCCTCGGAAGCCATCAGGCGCATCAATTATCCGTCGCCGAAAGAGTAAACGGTACGGGCAGATTCGGGTGAAGTAAAAACAAATTTCAAGAATAGATAAAAAAGCGACACGTAGGTGTGAATAAGGTAACTGGAAGGTAGATCATGGGACGCAGTTCGAAAAAAGGACCATTCGTTGATCCTCGGCTTTATGAAAAAGTCGAGAAGCAGCTGTCTGGTGGTGATCGTGACCCAATCAAGACATGGTCACGTGCTTGTACGATTGTGCCCGAATTTATTGGGCTGACCTTTATGGTTCATAATGGCAAGCAGCACCTGAAGGTGTTTGTGACAGAGGACATGGTTGGTCACAAACTTGGAGAGTTTTCACCCAGCCGTACCTTTCGGGGTCATGGCGGGAAGGGAAAGTAACGAGGGATTCATGGCCTATACAGCAACGCACAAATACGCCCGGATCAGTGCCCGTAAGGTTCGGCATCTTGCCAGCCTTGTTCGCGGCAAGTTTGCAGACGAGGCATTGGATATCCTGCGTTTCCAGCCTCACCGTGGTGCGCGGATGTTGGAGAAAGTTATTAAAAGTGCACTTGGGAATGCTGAACATCAGCAGGCTCCTGGTGTCGATGATCTTGTCGTGGTCGATGCACGAATCGATGGCGGGCCGATGTTTAAGCGGTATCAGCCAAGAGCGCGTGGCATGGCCTACGAAATCAAGAAAAGGATGTCACACATTAAGGTTTCACTGGACACTGTTGCCGTGGCAAGTTCCGACGGCAGCCAAACCTCTGGTGAGACAGCAACAGAGGAATAGCCACGGTCGTTGACTGGTCACTCGGAAAACACAAAAGGGAAAAGCAAATGGGTCAAAAAGTAAATCCAACTGGATTCCGTACCGGCATTACTGAGCCGTGGAAGAGTCGTTGGTATGCGCCCAAAAAAGAGTTTCGAGGCTTGCTGCTCGAAGACTTTAAAGTTCGTCGCTTCATGAAGAAGAAGTATCGTTCAGCGGCTATTGCAAAGGTCGAGATAGAACGAACACGGGACGAGGTGAAGGTCATTCTTCATTCTGCTCGTCCTGGTGTGATCATTGGCCGAAAGGGCCAAGAGGTTGATCGTTTGCAAGATGAGTTGCAGGAACTGCTTGGTCGAAGAGTGAACCTGAAGGTTGAAGAGATTACGCGACCTGAAATTCAGGCGCAACTTGTCGCAGAAGATATTGCAGATCAGTTGGTAAAACGAGCGGCCTTTCGGAGGACATTGAAACGAACAATTGAATCCACAATGGATGCCGGCGCGAAAGGCGTCAAGATTCAGTTGGCAGGTAGGCTAGGCGGGGCCGAAATGTCCCGACGTGAGAAAAGCATTGCGGGGTCGATGCCTCTGTCAACAATACGAGCAAAGATCGATTACGGGTTTTGTGAAGCACTAACAGCACAGGGACACATCGGTGTTCAGGTGTGGGTGAACCAAGGGATGTACGAGGAGAACGGCGATGCCGCTGATGCCCAAGAGGGTCAAACACCGAAAAAGCCAAAGAGGTCGTATAAAAGGTGAGGCGACCCGTGGAAACAGGGTCATCTTCGGTGAATTCGGCCTCCAGGCCGAACAGCCGGGGTGGCTTCCTGCTGCCACGATTGAAGCCGGCCGAATCGCTGCCCAGCAGTATCTGCGGGGCGGTGGACGACTATATATACGCGTGTTTCCACACAAATCAATTACCTCCATTCCGTTGGAAACCCGTATGGGTAAAGGGAAAGGAGAACCTGATTTCTGGGCTGCAGTTATTCGTCCAGGGACGGTTCTCTTTGAGATTGGTGGTGTGACTGAAGATGTTGCAAAGGTGTGCTTTGCACGTCTTGCTCACAAGATGCCGGTACGAGTGCGAATGGTTAAAAAGAGGACAATGTAGTTCAGGAGAATCCGAGTTCGGCATGTCCAACGAGTCCGACGGTCTCATGTTCAGAAAAGAAATTAAGCGATGACGAAGGCAACAGAATTACGAGAAATGAGTGACGAGCAGATTCGGCTTGTCTGGAAGGATGCGGCTGAATCCCTGTTTCGTCTGCGGATCCAGTCTCAGACAGAAAAGCTTGCAGCTCCGTCTGAAATGCGAAAACAGAGGAAGCTTATTGCTCGTTGTCAGACGGTTTTAGGAGAGCGGAGTCGGGAGGCAGGTGTTTCCGGTGAAGGAACAAGTGCGGACGCTGATTCAACTTCTAAAGTGAGTAATAATTAGGAATAAAGTTCGAACCAAGGCAGAAAAGCACATCAGTGGCTTTAGTCAATAAAAAACAAAAACGTAATCAGCGGTACAAGACCGCTAGGACAAACAGGTATGCCAAAAAAAGTTGAAACCGGCACAGTAACAAGTGCTGCAGCAAGTAAAACACGACGGGTGGAGATTCCTCGTATTATTCGCCATCCAAAATATGGCCGAATTTTGCATAGCCGAACTGTCTGCCATGTACACGATGAGGCGGAGGAGTCGGCGCCTGGTGATCTCGTTGAGATCATGGAGTGTCCTCCACGAAGTAAGACGAAACGTTGGGAATTGGTTCGGGTTGTCGCAAAAAGTACGGCTGTCGACTTGGCAGCATTGCGGTCTGGAGCAAGAGCCACGGAGATGCGCGAGGCATCAGTTCGGGACGAAGAAGCAAAGGCAACAGGTCAGGCTAGCGAGGCGACTGCAGGCGGTGCAGGTGATAAAGAGGGAGTTGACGAATGATTCAGATGCAGTCGCGGCTCACAGTCGCTGATAACACAGGTGCAAAAGAAGTTATGTGCTTCAAGGTTCTTGGCGGTAGCAAGAAGCGAACCGCTGGGCTTGGCGACGTAATTGTCTGTAGCGTGAAAAGCGTTATTCCTGGAAGTGATGTCAAAAAGAAGGCAGTTGTGAAAGCGGTTATTGTCCGCGTTAAAAGTCCAACTCGCCGGACTGACGGGAGTTACGTGCGGTTTGATTCCAATGCCTGCGTGATTGTTGATAGCGATAAAAATCCTAGGGGTACTCGAATCTTTGGTGCTGTAGCCCGTGAGTTGCGAGACCGTAATTTCATGAAAATTGTGAGTCTGGCAAGTGAGGTAATTTAATGTTGATTCGTACAGGTGACACAGTTGAAGTTCAATCGGGCAACTCGCGCGGCACCCGTGCACGAGTCCTCTCGGTTGATTCTGCCAACGGCAAACTCGTCGTTGAGGGCGTCAACCGGGTCTATCGTCATATAAAAAGAAGTCAGAAGAATCCCCAAGGGGGGCGTCTTAGTAAAGAGATGCCAATCGATGCGTCAAACGTACTGTTCTACTGTGCGGACTGTGGAAAGGCATCACGGCTTGGTGTTTCTCTGACCGATGGATCAAAAAAACGGGTCTGTCGGAAGTGTGGTAGTGAGCAAGGTGAGGTTGGCCGGTCGAGAGCTGGCTGAAAATAGCGAGGGTATTTGGTGGTTCGTAGGTAAGTGTTGGCGTCGGTAAAAAACAGGCAATACAAAAGATTTTCGGATACGGTTGAATCAAGGGAAACGGAAATGGCAAAAAAGTCAAAAGCTGCAAAAGGTTCAGGTAGTGAATCCGCCGCGGGAACACCGAGGCTGCAGGAACTTTACAATACGACAGTCCGCCCTGCACTTGCAGAAGAGCTTTCCAAGAAAAACCCTCACGCGATTCCTCAGATCGAGAAAATCGTAATCAACATGGGTGTCGGGACGGCAGTTACAGAGAAAAAGCATCTTGAAGAGGCGATGGCAGCGCTTACCCAAATAGCAGGACAGAAGCCTGTGGCAACGTTGTCGAGAAAGGCTGTTTCCGGATTCAAGTTGCGAGAGGATTTGCCGATTGGATGCAAAGTGACGCTGAGGGGACGCAGGATGTACGAGTTTCTTGATCGTCTTATCGCGTTGGCGCTTCCACGAGTTCGGGACTTTCGTGGCCTTTCGGCTACGGCTTTTGATGGTTGCGGTAATTACAGTCTTGGGCTATCTGAGCAAATGGTTTTTCCGGAAATCAATCCAGACAAGTTCACTCGCCCTCAGGGTATGAATATTACCTTGGTGACGACAGCTCATTGTGATGATGATGCCCGAGTTCTATTGCGAGCGATGGGGCTTCCTATGAAAAAGACTGAGGAGGAAGGAGGAACTGCGGCGTAGCAGTTCTGTAAATAACCTAATGCCGTCAGTGCTTAGTGGTGACGGTTGATAAAGATTATGGCAAGTAAATCCAAAATTGCCGCTGCAGAGCGGCCACCAAAATTTTCGACCCGAACTATTCGTCGTTGCATGCTGTGTGGCAGGCCTCGAGCGGTTTACCGCAAGTTTGGAATCTGTCGCATTTGTTTCCGGAAGTTGGCTGATCAAGGCAACATTCCGGGTGTTCGTAAGGCCAGTTGGTAGGAACGAAATCATATGATGACCGACCCGATAGCCGACATGCTCACTCGTATCCGAAACGCTGTTCGTGTTGAACGGCCAACGGTAGACGTGCCCTTTTCGAAGGTAAAGCGTGGCCTGGCTGATGTATTGAAAAAAGAAGGATTCATTTGGGATTGGCGAGAAGTCGAATCTACGCCGGCTCCGGTGCTCCAACTTGAATTGAAGTATGGTCCGAATGGCGAGCGGTTAATCCGTCATATCAAAAGGATTAGTACACCAGGCAGGCGTGTCTACAGCAGGTCGGCTCGTCTGCGGCCCATTCTTAACGGGCTCGGTATCACAATCCTCTCCACCTCGAGTGGTGTTGTGAGTGACAGAGAGGCTCGACAGAGAAAGCTTGGTGGTGAAGTTTTGTGTGAACTGTGGTGAGTTTTGAGAAAGCAATTGTTAAGTTCGGTATCGATGCACTCAGTCCGATGGTTGCGCTGAGTCGAGAGAAAGGTTTCCAGCATGTCACGAATAGGTAAGTCGCCCGTTGCCATCCCTCAGGGTGTCAATGTGAAGGTCGATAGCCGTTTAGTATCGGTTGAGGGTCCACTTGGCAAGTTGGAGCATGAGCATCACCCTGCAATAAGTGTGGATGTAGATGATTCTGCAGCACTCATCCGTGTTTCAAGGGGTGACGATGCGAAGATGTCGAGATCTTTGCACGGACTGACTCGAGCGTTAGTCAATAATATGGTTGAGGGTGTCACCAAGGGTTATGAAAAACGACTAGAGATCGTTGGAGTGGGTTATCTTGCAATTTTGCAAAAAGATGTGCTGCAATTACGAGTTGGTTTTGCGAACGAACTTCACGTTCCAGTTCCAAAGGGTTTAAATGTTACCTGCCCTGATCAGACCCACATCAATATTAAAGGCATCGACAAGCAGTTGGTTGGGCAGTTTGCTGCAGAAGTTCGTTCGCTTCGGAAGCCGGAACCGTATAAAGGAAAAGGAATCCGTTACGAAAATGAACAAGTACGTCGCAAGGCAGGTAAGGCAGTCACGAAATAACGCAAGGTGCCCAGTGCGGCTGATAGCGTGCTAATGAGGAGAAATTGAAATGGATCATGCGAAATCAATACTGCGACAGCGAACACGTCGTCGTCATCGCGTTCGCAAGCCGCTTCGAGGTACATCGGAACGGCCGCGGCTATCCGTGCGCCGCAGTCACAAACACATTTACGCACAAGTAATTGATGACGCATCTGGCAAAACGGTTGTCGCAGCAGCGACAGTTGAGCCGCAACTCAAGTCAGATGTTACTTTTGGCGGTAATCGCAGCGCTGCTGTTGCCATTGGCAAGGCTGTTGCTGAACGGGCGAAAGCAGCAGGGATATCACGAGTCTGTTTTGATCGTGGTTCGTGTCAGTATCACGGTCGTGTTGCAGCGTTGGCTGATGCGGCACGTGAAGCAGGATTAGAATTCTAGGCGAAAAATTTTCAGGAGATTAAGCGTGGCAGCAAACACATCAGGTGGACGGGAATCCCGGGCAGGTGGACGAGAGTCCCGGGCAGGTGGCGAATTCACTGAAAGAGTAGTGAAGGTTCGTCGATGTGCGACTGTTGTCAAAGGCGGCCGGCGTTTTAGCTTTGCAGGCCTCGTTGTTGTTGGGAACGGGAAGGGCAAGGTTGGCTGCGGATATGGAAAGGCAAATGAAGTGCCTCCTGCGGTAGAGAAGGGGATTAAGGACGGTATGAAGAACCTTGTCGAGGTTCCTCTGGTGTCCGGAACGATCCCACACCGTGTTGAGGGATGGAGCGGGACATCAAAAATCATTCTGTTGCCTGCCAGCCCTGGTACAGGAATTATCGCTGGTGCTGCAGTGCGAGCTGTGTGTGAATCAGCTGGTATTAAAGATGTGCTGACAAAGTCGCATGGTTCAGTGAATCCATTAAACCTTGTGAAAGCCACGATTAATGGGCTGAAGCAATTGCGAACACTAGAAGATGTAGAACGTCTCCGAGGAGTTGCTCTCTCGGAACATTCATAAGAAAAATGTGACATACGTTCACTTAGAGAAGGATTGATTAAGCAGGTATCTCCATGAGACTCAATGACATTAATAAAAGTGTTCATAAAAACCGTAAGCGTTCGCGAATAGGTCGCGGGCCGGGATCCGGCCACGGCAAGACATCAGGCCGAGGTCATAAAGGTCAGGGCCAGTTGGCTGGTTGGAGTGCTCCTTCGATTTTTGAGGGTGGACGAAGTCCTATTATTCGACGGGTTCCGAAACGGGGCTTTAACAACCGTCATGGCAGAATAGTCAAGAGTATCAACGTGTCCGATCTCGAGTCGGCATTTGAGGCAGGCGCAAATGTCACGCCGGAGCTACTCCGTACGTCTGGTGTTGCAAAAGGTATTTGGCACGAATTGAAGATTCTAGGTGACGGGGAAATTTCAAAGTCATTGTCGGTTTCAGCACATCGGTTCAGTAAACAGGCACGTGAGAAAATCTTGGCGGCTGGAGGAAGCGTAAGTGAGGTGCCCGGCCCAGCGGCTCTCGTGAAGGGGCGAAAGAAGGTTCGGGACGCCGAACAATCAGCATCGCCACAGACGAGTGTTTCAGAGTAGATTAAGGATTCGAATGCAGTGCGTGGCAGTGCCTATCGAGATTTGATTTCCGCAGATGGTTTTTTGGATCACGAAAGCCAGTAACTAATTTTTCAACGCATTCGAAATGCTGAAGGAACAGCCAAAGTTTTTCGGAACAAAGACAGGGAGTCGCTGACGTGTTCGAGAAGATAAGAATCATTTTTACGATTCCAGAGTTACGTCAAAAAATCTTACTGACTCTTGGCCTGCTTGCGATTTATCGTGTCGGGTGGCAGGTCCCTTTGCCAATTGTTGATCCGGCCGCGATGCGAGCCTTTGCCGAGGAGTCGGGTGGAATCAGTGATCTCCTCAAGACGGTTGCAGTCTTTTCAGCAAGCCAACTTTCCCAGGCCACAATCTTTGGGCTAGGGATAATGCCATATATTTCTGCATCAATTATTTTTCAGTTATTGGGTACAGTTTGGCCGCCTCTGGAAAGACTTCAAAAGGAAGGCGAGTCGGGGCGCAAAAAAATCAATGAGTACACACGGTACGCAACTGTTGGCATTTGTCTCCTGCAGAGTTGGGCATATGTTGCGTTTCTTTCGAATACTCGAATTGGTGAAGCGTCTCTTATCCAGTCGAGTTTTCTAGTAGATGGGAGTTTGCCGTTTTCGTGGCAGTTGGTTGCAGTGTTGACAATGACAGCAGGCACCGTCTTTCTCATGTGGCTTGGAGAGCAGATAGATGAATTCGGTATTGGGAATGGAATAAGTTTGTTGATTATGGCAGGTATTCTCGCCGCCATGCCAAGTGCTCTTGTGTCGCTCGCGGGAGACACAAGTTGGGAACTTGGTGGGGGTGGTGGGAAAATGGGTATTGAGACAATTCTTGTTTTGGCCGCCCTTTTTGTTGGCGTTGTCGCAGGGGTAGTCTTTATGACCCAAGGGCAACGACGGATTCCAACTCAGAGTGCGAAGCATGTGCGAGGGAGAAGAGTTTACGGAGGCACTCGTCAATATCTTCCACTTCGTGTGAATCAAGCAGGTGTTATGCCGATTATCTTCGCAAGTTCATTGCTGCTGTTTCCGCAGATGTTTTTTCAGTATTTGAGCAGCGCTTACCCAGGGAATACGGTGCTGGCGGCACTTCACGATTCGTTTACGAGAGGACAGTCGTACCTCTACAATATTTGCTATATCGCGCTTATCTACTTCTTTTGTTATTTTTGGACGGCAATCACATTTAATCCTAAAGAAATGGCCGATAACCTAAAGAACTTTGGCTCGTTTATTCCTGGCTACCGACCTGGAAAGAGAACCGCCGACTATCTTGAGCGGGTCATGGAGCGAATTACATACGTCGGAGCGGGTTTTCTGGCTCTCGTTGCAGTCATTCCAACGATTGTGAGTGGAGCACTTGGCATTCCTGCTCAGATTGCTAGTTTTTACGGCGGCACCGGTTTGCTTATTGCAGTGAGCGTTGCGTTCGATCTCGTTCAAAAAATTGATAGCCATCTTGTGATGCGGAACTACAGTGGTCTGCTGGAGAAGTCATAACTTGATCTGACACAAGCCTATGCAGTTTGGTTGTCTTTTTGCCGTTTGAGCCTTTTACCCCTTGGCTTCATAATCCTTTAGTTTCATTCCACGGTCTTGTAGTCCTATGCGGATAATCCTGATTGGACCACCGGGGGCAGGGAAGGGAACGCAATGCGAGAGACTCGTCAACTTTCTTCGAGTGCCGCACCTTTCGACAGGTGAGATGCTACGAGCCGCCATTGCACAGAAAACAGCTGAGGGAAAAGAGGCCTCTTTCTACATGCAGGCGGGCCAGTTGGTCCCGGATCAGCTCGTACTTGGATTAGTAACGCGCCGACTGAAGGACCAGGATTGCCGGGGAGGCTGCCTTCTTGATGGGTTCCCGAGAACAATTAATCAGGCCGAAATGCTTGACGATCTTCTCGAGCGGCAAGCAATGAGCGTTGACGGCGTGATCGAACTGTCTGTTCCTCAAGAAGAGCTTGTCCGTCGTATGCTGGCACGAAAACGAGAAGACGATAGCCCAGAAGTTTTCGCTCGCCGAATCGAAAGTTTTGAAAGACAGACGGCTCCTCTTCTAAAATATTATAAATTGCAAGGAAAATTAAGAAGTGTGAACGGGCTGGGTTCTGCTGATGATATCTTTGACCGGGTTCGGCAGGCAATCCGTGCATTTCGTCGAGCAAAACGCTAGAACATTTTAAAAAGGTCATACAGTAAACTGAAGCGTTTCGGATAAGCAATGTATTGTTGAGGAGAGGCCACGGCAGGTTTTTTTCTGCCCCCTCGGTAGTCCTGGTGAAGAGGAAGAACTGACGTGCTGAAGCTAAAATCGAGTCGAGAGATACAGGCCATGCGAAAGGCTGGCCTTGTTGTTTGGGAAGCCCATCAAATTGCCAAACGTCTTGTTCGTCCAGGAGTCACAACTGGTGAAATTGATAGGGCAGTGGAGAAGTTCTTTGAGGAGCAAAATGTAGTGCCACTCTTTAAGGGTGTCCCGGGGCGAGTGCCTTTTCCCGCCGTATGCTGTATATCGGTAAATGATGAAGTCGTCCACGGGATTCCTGGTTCTCGGAAGTTAGTGGAAGGCGATATCATCAGCATCGATACCGGCTGCAAATTGAAGGGCTGGTGTGGTGATTCCGCCTTTACGCATGCCGTTGGCCAAGTAGATGACGATGTTCAGAAACTCTTGGACTGTACGTCGGGTGTTCTGCAGTTGGCGATCAAACTTATGGGCTCACGAAATCGTTGGGGTGATGTTGCATCAGAAATGGCCACCTTTGTTCGAGATTATGGGTTTGCCGTTGTCGAGAATTTTGTCGGTCACGGCATAGGCAAGAACATGCACGAGGATCCTCAGGTGCCAAACTTCTGCTCTCCGTCGTTTCGTCGTAAGCATGATTTCGAGCTGGAGCCAGGGCTTGTTATTGCGGTGGAACCCATGGTGAACATGGGGACCAAAAAAGTACGACCACTGCCAGATTTCTGGACCCAATCAACAGCTGATGGGAAGTACAGTGCTCATTTTGAGCACACAATAGCAATGACAGAGGATGGGCCGTGGGCGCTCACAGCGGACCCCCGATCTGGAGAAGAAGAGGAAACGACTGGTGCTGCGACGACGACTCAGGGGTAACTGGTCCATGCTCAACTCGCCTCATGTCTGCTTGGAATTCGCTCGATAGCCGGAAATTCGTGGGCCTACTTGTGAACTACCGTTTGCCGTGGCTATACTTCGAGGCTTCGATTTGTTCAGATCAACTGTCTTACTATTGCCGTGAGGTATGGCGCTGTTGCGTCATGATTTCAATGAAAGTGCGTGCCAGCGTCAAACGTATTTGCGATAAATGCAAGATTGTCCGCCGTCGCGGAGTAGTCTTCGTTTTATGCGACAATCCGCGGCATAAACAACGACAAGGCTAGTAGAACGGTTGAGGAAGTGCCGTTATCTGGCGAATCGATTGATTGAGTCAAAGTAGGTAGTGCTGGAGGCTTGGCGGTTGACCAAACCCAATCGCCAGATTCCAACTGCTGATTTAATTCAAGGTGTATCACAAATAGATTTGGTTCGTTCCTGAAAGCTTACCTATGCCACGTTTGCTCGGTGTTGACATACCTTCCGACAAAAAGACTATTTATTCACTTCAGTACCTTTATGGTGTTGGGCCTCGCGTTGCAAGGGAACTTTGCCGCAAGGCTGGCGTGAGTCCTGAAGCTCAGGCAAGGGAACTTCATGAGGACGAGCTAGCGCGTATGGCTTCGTTGCTCGACAAGGATTATGTCGTCGAGGGGCAGTTGCGGAGACAAGTGGCCCAAGGGGTTTCTCGCTTGAAAGACATTGGTTGCTATCGTGGGATTCGCCATCGACGTGGCCTTCCCGTTCGTGGGCAGCGTACTCGAACAAACGCAAGGACTCGTAAGGGCCCGAAGAAGACGGTTGCTGGCAAGAAGGGTGTGAAGGATCTTAAGTAACTTGTAGGAATGTAAGACAGGAACAGTTTCAGAGCCGAGTGATACAAAACAACAGAATTCGACAGGAAGGAAAGTGGTAAGCCCGATCAAGTGAACTAGGGCGACTGAATAATGGCCAAGACAGCGAAAACAAAAAAGAAAAGTGTGTCCTCGGGAATAGCATTCGTTGACGCAACTTTTAACAACACAACGGTTACAATCACAGACCAGCGGGGTGATACGCTTTGTTGGGCAAGTGGTGGAACGTGTGGTTTTAAGGGAAGCCGTAAAGGCACCCCATTTGCGGGACAGATGGCTGCTCAGCAGGCGGCTGAAAAAGCATCAAAGTTCGGCGTGAAGGACCTCGAAGTCCGTGTGAAAGGGCCAGGAAGTGGTCGCGAAAGTGCCATTACTGCTCTTCAGGCGGCTGGCATGAATGTGAAGAGTATTGAAGACATTACTCCACTGCCCCATAACGGGTGTCGCCCACCAAAGAAACGGCGTGTTTAAACGTGAAGTCGGCGTTGATGCTGCAGCTATCGTCAACAGTTGAATTCCTGAGTGTGTAATTGAGAATAGAAGGTACTAAGGAGAACCATATGCATATCCGCTGGCGAGGCCTCGAACTACCAGGCTCCGTTGTCGCCGATACCGCGACGCTGACGAATACTTATGGCAAGTTTACAGCCGAACCTTTTGAAAGAGGTTTTGGGACGACTGTTGGAAATAGTCTTCGTCGTATTCTGCTATCAAGCCTTGAAGGTAGTGCTGTAACTCAGATCAAACTTGGTGGAGCACAGCATGAATTTACGACCATAAAGGGTGTTCAGGAGGATGTAACAGACATCGTCCTTGCTGTGAAAAGCATGGTTGTGAAGAATCATAGTGATTCAACACGGGTTGTTCATGTCGAGAAAAGCTCGAAGGGCCCGATTACGGCTGCTGACGTTCAGACAGATGAGTCTGTTGAAGTTGTAAACAAGGATCTTGTGCTAGCAACTCTTACAGACGATGTTCCATTTGAACTGGAGATGGTGATTGAAAATGGTCGTGGGTATGTGCCAAGTAGTGAGCACAGTCCGGACGGGCATGAGATTGGTATCATTCCTGTCGATGCAGTATTCAGCCCGGTCACTCGTGTGCGATACGAGGTTGAGGAAACGCGTGTTGGCCAAAAAACAAACTATGACAAGCTGACTCTTGAAGTTTGGACTGATGGCACAATCACTCCGGAAATGGCACTTGTTGAGGCGGCTAAGATTCTTCGCAAGCATCTTAATCCGTTTGTTGGGTACACTTCTCCTGGTGCATCAATACATGCAGCTTCAGGTTCAGGTGACACGGCTTCTGCAGTTGAAGGTGTTCTCGATCTCGAAAAGCTCGAGGCTCCCCTTGAGAGTCGCCTTGGAATGTTAGTTTCCCAGTTAAATCTTTCGCATCGTGCTGAGAATAGTTTGATTCGGAATGATATTACGACCCTCGGTCAGTTGGTTGTGAAGACTCGCGAAGAAGTTGCAAATTTGCAGAGTGCCGGCGAGACGACGCTGCAGGAAATTGAAGAAAAGCTCAAAGAGCTTGGTGTTTCGTTTGGTATGGAGTCAGCAGGAATGCATTCCTGAATTTCGGCAAGGCAAATTTCAGAGATCGAAAGAAGAAAAGGTTGAACAATGCGTCATCGTCGCAAGGGTCGAGTGCTCGGTAGAAGTCCTTCTCACCAGCGAGCTATGCTTCGAAATCTTGCTTCATCGCTCGTTCTTACCGAGCGAGAGTTTGAGCCAGGAGAACCGGGTGCTCCGAAAGTAGCCGGACGAATCGTGACGACTGTCGCGAAGGCGAAGGAAGTTCGTCCGTTGGTCGAACGATGCATTACGATAGCGAAGCGGGGGCTGCTGGCGGAGCAAGCGGCTGAGGCATTTGCAGCGTCCGCAGACCGAGATACAGCAGAGTGGAAGAAGTGGCGGCAGAGCGAGCAGTGGCAAAAGTGGGCTCAGGCGATGGCCCCTGCGGTAACGGCTCGACGTCGAGTGCTGAGGCTTCTCGGTGATAAGCAAGCAACTCGAATTCTCTTTAGCGAGGTTGCGCCTCGGTTTTCGAATCGTCCGGGTGGGTACACTCGGATTCTCAAGTTGGCGGTGCCCCGTCTCGGTGATGCAGGGCCTCGGGCAATACTTGAGTTTGTCGGTGAATCTGTCTCGGCTGCACCGGTTGCCCCCGAACTCGAATCAGCCAACTCGTAACCAATTTTCTCTCGGCTGAAATAGAGCCATAGGTGTTTGGACCACCCTGTTGGTTGCGTGTAGGCTTGACTCTTGCGTGCTAAGGGGAAACTATACAATCGGCTTGCTGCGCGATTGTCTAAAGTGAACGCGAGGGTGCCGAATAATGACAGGGGAATACCCAAGGAAATATGACGGCTTCACCAGTCGAGTTGTGGTGAGGCTCTTTCTGTTTTCAATGGTGCTGTTCGCATTTCCGTACGGCACTGTGCCCCTTTATGCTGACAATTCATCAGTGGTTCCTCAGGTTGCATTTATTGATGATCAGATTGAAGCAGCTTGGGTAGACGCGAATATCAAGCCAGCAGAGCAAGCCGAAGATCTCGAATGGTGCCGACGTGTCTACTTAGACCTCATTGGGAGGATTCCGACTGTTGATGAGGTGTTGCAGTACAAAAATGATAGTAGCCACAACCGACAATCAGTTCTTGTCGATCGTCTTCTCGGTGAAGAATACACATGGGAGTATGCAAAGCATTGGGCAAACGTATGGACGACGATACTCATTGGTCGAGACACTGATAATCGGATGATCGATCGAGATGGTATGCGAAAATATTTGCAGACCGCGTGGGAGGCAAATATTCCTTATGACCAATTCGTTGAGGAGTTGCTCACCGCAACAGGAGACAATGCTGCGAGGGAAGATGCCACGCTATTTAATGGAGCCACAAATTTCCTGAGCGGGAAGCTTGCTGATGGAGGTTTGCAGGCAACGGCGAAAACTGCACAAATTTTCTTAGGGCTCCAGGTTCAATGCACGCAATGCCATAATCATCCGTTTAACAGCGGTGTAAAGCAGAACCAGTTTTGGGAGTTGAATGCGTTTTTCAGGCAGACCCGAGCTTTGCGGCGGTTTGACGGAGGGCGTCGCGTTGCATGGATCGAACTTGTTGATGAAGACTTTGCTGGTCAGGGAGGTGATCCAAACGAAGCAGCAATTTTCTATGAACTGAGAAACGGTTTGGTCAAAGTTGCATATCCTGTTTTTGTTGATGGAACTGAGATCTCACGAAGTGGGCTGTTGCCCGGTCTACTCGAAGACGGAACGACGTATGGCGTGAATCGTCGCAGGGAATTGGCTTCTTTGATTCGGTCAAATCCATTGTTTCCCAAAGCTATTGTGAATCGTGTCTGGGCCTATTTTCTTGGTTATGGATTTACCACACCAATAGATGATTTTGGTGCCCATAATCCACCAACGCATCCTGCCTTGCTCGAAGGGCTGGCTCAAAGGTTCGCTGAATACAGTTATGATCTGAAGTCACTGATGCGTTGGATTGTCTTGTCAAAACCGTATAGCCTAACCAGTCGCATGAAGGCAGAAAGTACGGCGGATGCACCGGACTCTGGTGAGCAGCCGCACTTCAGTCGTTTTTATGTCAGGCAAATGCAGCCAGAGCAACTCTATGAATCTTTGCTTGTGGCTACCAAAGCAGATCGTAGCGAGGCTGCAGGCCGTCAAGATCGCTGGTTGTCGCAGTTTGTAATTGCGTTTGGTACAGATGAGGGTGATTCGAGCACGACATTTAACGGAACCATTCCTCAGATACTGATGATGTTCAATGGTGATCTGATTCAGGCAGCTACGTCATTCAATCAAGACGGATTTCTTGACCAAATAGTGCTGGCAAATCGAACAAATCGAGACAAGATTAATGCCCTTTATGTGGCAGCTCTTGCAAGATGGCCGTCGTCAAGCGAACTGCGGTATGCAAATCACTTGCTCCTTGCTCGCAAGGGACAGGTCAAAGAGGCGTTGCAAGACGTATGGTGGGCACTGCTGAACTCAAATGAGTTTATTTTAAATCACTAGCGAGGACGGTGTTATATGGATAGGACAAGTTATCGATCTGTACCATGTGGGAAGAGAAGTCGTAGGAGTTTTCTTTCACATCTTGGCGGATTGGCAGCATTGTCGACTCCCTTTGCATCATTTACGAATTCGTTGCTTGCCAATGCCGAGGAGCTCAAAAAACAGCACAAGTCTGCGATTCTCCTGTGGATGGGTGGAGGTCCAAGCACGATGGACATCTGGGATCTCAAGCCAGGTCAAGCAACAGGCGGGCCATTTCAGCAGATTGCAACATCTGCTGACGGCATAGCGATCAGCGAACACATGCCAATGATGGCCAAGCAAATGCACCATCTTGCAATCGTTCGTTCGATGAGTACGCGTGAGGCTGATCACCAAAGAGGGCGTTACTACATGCATACCGGGTTTGTCCCAAATCCGAATGTAGAGCATCCTGGGTACGGGTCACTGATTGCTCATGAATTAGCGACGGCAGTCCCATCACTTGAAATCCCACCCTTCGTTTCAGTTGGTGGTGGCAGTGTTGGCCCTGGCTTTCTTGGTACATCGTGGGCGCCATTTGTTGTCAGCCCTCAAGGAGACGTGAAGAACCTCGAGTCACCAGTGTCTGAAGAGCGGCTGCTAAGTAGGCTTCAGATGCTTGCGGCCATTGAGGATCGATTTATTCAGGAAAGACGAGGCCAGTTACCAAAAGATCATCGAGAAATTATCGGTAAGTCGGTCCAGCTCATGTCAAGCAGCCAGCTTGCGGCATTCAAAGTTTCAGAAGAGCCAGCATCTGTGCAGGAGAGATACGGAGAGACAAATTTTGGACGGGGGTGTTTGATGGCCCGGCGGCTGGTGGAAGTTGGTGTGCCTTTCGTTGAAGTCAATCTTGGTGGTTGGGATAATCACAGTAACATTTTTGGGACGCTGGCTGATCAAAGATTGCCAAATCTTGATAGAGCCATGAGTGCACTAATCGCTGATCTTGCTGATCGAGGTATTTTGGATACGACGGCTGTAATTTGGATGGGTGAATTCGGAAGAACGCCCACAATAAATGGAAATGGTGGCCGTGATCATTGGGCACGAAGTTGGAGCGCTGTTGTTGGTGGGGCAGGGTTTAATCGCGGTGTTGTCGTTGGGGAAACAAGTGCTGATGGGCGGGAAGTTGTCAGTGAACCGTATTCATCTCAGGACTTGATGACGAGCGTTCTAAAATCACTCGACATTTCGCTTGAGACAACATTTCGTGCAAAAAACGGTCGACCAATGAAAATTGCAAATGGCGGCCAGATTATTCCAGGTCTCTTTAGCTAGAAAAGTGGAAAACCTCCTGAAATGAGACCACGAAGTGGCTCGAGATCCTAGGCAGGCTAAACTTGTCGCGCAGGACTCGTTTTTCTGGAACTCTGTGAGGAAGCCATGGCTGTTGATCTCGAACGTGAGAATTGGTCTGTTGCCGACTCTACAGATCTCTACGAGGTTGCACGTTGGGGTAATGGTTATTTCTCGATTGCCGATAACGGCAATCTACTTGTTCATCCAGATAGAAACCCCAAGCGGCACGTTGATCTCAAAGAACTTATCGATCGACTTCAAGTGCGAGGCATTGATCTCCCAATTCTGCTGCGATTTGGGGAAATTCTGCAGCATAGGCTTCAAGAAATTCATCAAGCCTTTTCCTCTTCAATGAAAGAAAGTAGCTACCAAGGTAACTACTGTTGTATCTATCCTATTAAGGTAAACCAGCAGCGACAGGTCGTCGAAGAGGTCTTGCGATTTGGTCGTCCCTATCAATTCGGGCTCGAGGCAGGTAGTAAGCCGGAGTTGCTTGCGGTTGTCGCGTTGGCAGACAACGAGACTCCAATCATCTGCAATGGCTTTAAAGACGCAGAGTTCATCGAGATGGTTATGCTTGCACAAAAAATTGGCCGGAACATCATTCCTGTAGTGGAGAGGTTCTCTGAACTTCCGCAGCTCTTGGATTGTGCGGAAAGAATTGGTGTCCGGCCAAATATAGGGATGCGAATGAAGTTGGCGACCAGAGGGAGTGGTCGATGGCATGCATCGGCTGGTTTTCGGAGCAAATTTGGATTAAGTGTCTCTGAACTTATGAAGGGAGTCGATCTCTTGGCTGGCCGTGATATGAGTGACTGTTTCCAGTTGTTACATTTCCATCAAGGCAGCCAAATAACAAATATACGACACATTAAAGCAGCGCTGAATGAATCAGCTCGCGTGTATGTAGAGCTTGTAAAACGTGGCGCAGGCTTAAAGTTTCTCGATGTCGGTGGCGGCTTAGGCGTTGATTACGACGGATCGCAAACAAATTTTGAGTCGAGCGTAAACTACAGTCTTCAAGAGTACGCAAACGACGTTGTCTCTCATGTTCAGAATGTTTGTGATGATGCAGGTGTTGAGCATCCAACCATAATGTCGGAAAGTGGTCGGGCCGTGGTTGCATACCATAGCATGCTGGTATTCAGCGTTCTGGGGGTTTCAGAACAAGCGAGTCACCAAAACATTGGCCAGCCATCGCCGAATGTAGAACAGCCAGTTCAGGATCTGCTTGAGACTTTTGAAGGTCTTAGTGTCAGGAATTTGCTTGAGTCGTATCATGATGCACAGCAGTCGCTTGATACTGCGATGAATTTGTTTGCGAGTGGCTATCTGCCACTCGATCAGCGAGCACTCGTAGAGCAGGTGTATTGGTCGATTTGTCAAAGAATTAACAAGCTTTCGAAACAGCTCGAATACATTCCGGAAGAAATCGAGGCAATCTCACCGAGTCTTTGTGATACGTACTTCTGTAATTTTTCGTTATTCCAGTCGATTCCGGATTCGTGGGCTATAAAGCAGCTTTTCCCGTTGATGCCAATTCACCGATTGCACGAGCGCCCCGACTGCTCGGCAGTTCTTGGAGATGTGACGTGTGATTCCGATGGTAAGATTGAGCAGTTCATTGATCGTCGCGATGTGAAACGGTCCCTTCCTTTGCACTCGCTCAGGAATGAGCCATATTATCTTGGTGCATTTCTTGTTGGTGCATACCAAGAGATTCTTGGCGACCTTCATAATCTCTTTGGGGATACCCACGCTGTTCATATTAGCTCAGATGACCACGGAAGAGTCGCCGTGGATACAGTTGTGAAAGGAGACACCGTTAGCCAAGTGCTTCAGTACGTTGAGTTTAATCCCGAAGAGCTGGCAAAAAATCTTCGATGTTCGATTGAAGAGGCTGTTCGTGATGGCTTGATAAGTGATGGGCAGGCAGGTCGTTTTATTCGTTTCTATGAAGATGGCCTAGGTGGCTATACCTATCTTGAGGAGTCGACTGTGCCAGAGAGCAGTTGAGTAAAACGTGCAACTCATTCGTCTTGGGGCGGCCGCCCTGAATCAAACACCATTGGACTGGGAAGGCAATCTGAGCCGGATCGTATCAGCGTGCGAAGAGGCTCGTCATCGACAAATTTCGATCCTCTGTTGTCCAGAACTCTGTATTAGTGGATACGGTTGCGAAGATGCGTTTCATTCGTCGGGCGTCCTTTCAACGGCTATGGACATGTTGCTCGAACTTGAACCGGTTAGCCGTGGGCTTGTTTTGGCTGTTGGTTTGCCAGTGCGATGGGCCAGTGGTGTTTACGATGGGGTTGCTTTACTCGTCGATGGTGACCTTCTCGGCATTTCTGCAAAGCAGCACTTGGCGGGTGATGGTCTGCATTATGAGCCTCGTTGGTTTCGTCGCTGGCAATCAGGACGTCAGGATGTGGTCACGGTGTCTGGACGTCAACTGCCTTTTGGTGATCTGCGATTTAATTGTGGTGGAGTTCGAATCGGTTTTGAGATATGCGAAGACGCATGGGTTGCAGATCGGCCAGGTGCGCGACTCGCTGCCCGTGGAGTGGATGTGATTTTGAATCCATCTGCCAGTCATTTTGCTTTTGGTAAGGATGAGATCCGTAGAAGATTTGTCTTGGAAGGGGCTCGTGCTTTCGCCTCTGCATACGTGCTGGCGAATCATCTTGGGAATGAGGCCGGGCGAATTGTTTACGATGGCAGTACGCTGATTGCTGCCCCTTCTGGTCTTGTGGCTCGTGGCAGGCGGTTCTCCTTCGCAGATGTTTCCGTTGTTGATGGTGATGTTGATATTGATGCCATGCGCCTAATTCAGGCAAGAGGTAATTGGCATACGAGTGTTCCGGATCAGTGCGATGTCGTATCGCACAATTTCACATTCCCTCCTCTTTCTCCTCGTGCCCCATCGAATGGCGGAGACAGTCGAGATGAGTGGGAGCGTAGCCAGAAGCCGGGTGTTTGTAAGAAAGAGGAATTTACACGCGCGGTATCCCTTGGGCTCATGGACAGTTTGAGAAAAAGCAAAAGTCGTGGGTTCGTGGTAAGTGCAAGTGGTGGCGCAGATTCCTCAGCAGTCATTTGCCTCATCGCGATAGGGGTTGCAATGATTGCCCGGGAACACGGATCCGATGCTGTAAAGAGAATCGGCCTTGGTGATGCCTTAATTTCCAATCTCCGTGAGCTATCGGGGAGTAGTTATTCAGATCCAAGCGTTCAAGCAATTGTTGCTGAAATACTCACATGCGTTTACCAATCAACGGTACATTCAAGTACGACAACCAGGGAGGCGGCGCGCGGAATCGCGTCTGCTGTTGGAGCAAAGTTCCATGAATTCGATGTCGAATCACTGGTGCAAAAATACGAAGAACTGGCAGAGGCAGTCATTGGTAGAAAACTTAGTTGGGAGAGTGACGATATTGCCCGGCAGAATATTCAGGCTAGGGTGCGAGCGCCTGGAGTTTGGCTGTTGGCAAATCTTTATAATGCGATGCTTGTTGCAACGAGCAATCGATCAGAAGCTGCCGTTGGCTATGCAACCATGGATGGAGACACCGCTGGCGGAATAGCACCAATTGCAGGTATAGACAAAGCGTTTCTCCGAGAATGGCTTACTTGGATTGAACATGAGGGCCCTCAGAACGTTGGGCCGCTCTCTGCTATGGGAGCAATCAACAAGCAACAGCCAACCGCTGAATTGAGGCCAGTTCATGATGGGCAGACTGATGAGTCTGATCTCATGCCGTACGACGTGCTCGATCGAATTGAAAGATTTGCAATTCGTGATCAACAGATGCCTATTGTGATTTGGGAGCAACTGATAAATGCATTTCCTCAGTACGATGCTGAGAGGTTAGGTTATTGGACAGAACGTTTTTTTCTGTTGTGGTCACGGAATCAGTGGAAACGGGAGCGATTAGCACCGTCTTTTCATCTTGATGACGAAAGCCTTGATCCGAAATCCTGGTGTCGATTCCCAATTCTTTCCGGTGGCTTTTCCCGCGAGTTACAAGAGTTACGGAAGAATGCGTCTGCCCGTGACATTCAGTGGTGAAATTCCGTGATAGGGACAATTTGTGCCCTGAAAAAGGCCTCGCGATTGCTTGGGTAGATTGCTACTGTCCTAGAAATCATTGAGGAGTTTGATGTGCATGTAGTCCGGACTGGCCCTTCTAATCAACGACGTAACACCCCCCGCAGGGTGAGGTCAGGCGCGCTGTGTCGCTGGGTATTCGTAGTCACGGTTGTAGTTTTTGGTCAACCTGAAAGTTTTTCACAGCAACAAGCCGCCCAGCCCTTGAGTCAGAATCAGGCTTCAACACTGAGTCCTGAGCAACGAGCGGCACTCGAACAATTATTGGTTGGATGGGAAGCTCGAAATGCAAAGGTGGCAACCTGGTCGTGTACTTTTTATAAATGGGAGTACAACGCCTGGAGCCCAGCGGATGCTTCAGGAGAGCGATTAGCATTTTCTGAGAGTACAGGGGAGATTAAGTACGCTGCTCCCGATAAAGGACTCTTTCGAGTGAAGTCATCAAAACAGTGGAATCCTGAAAAAAGAACGTACGATACAAGGCCTTCAAGTTCAGGTGAGCATTGGGTCTGCAACGGTACGAGCATCTATGAGTTTCGGCACAGTGAACGCCAGCTCCGTGAAACAAAACTGCCACCTGAAATGAGAGGACGGGCAATTAGTGAAGGCCCGCTTCCATTCGTTTTTGGCGCAAAGGCAGACACCCTGAAGAAGCGATATTCGATGCGAATTATTACGCCTTCATCAGTAACTGACCAAATATGGCTTGAAGCACTGCCAAAATTTCAAGTTGATGCTGCAAATTTTTCAAAAGTTGAACTCATTCTCAGGGCCACAGATCTAATGCCATTTGCCATTCAGGTATTCAAACCAGGTGGCCAAGACCGAGATGTCTATCAGTTTGATCCGCGAACGAGCCTCATAGATCGAGGGCTTGATCTTATTCGCGACTTTTCCAAGCCGCTCACTCCGCTGGGATACACATTTATAGAAGAGCAGGCTCCTGGGAACTGATTGTATCTGGATCGTCTCACCAGATAACGCTCTGGTCCATGTGCTATACTCGTAAAAGCAAATGCCGCTATGCGAGAAATACATGCCCCTCATTGACCCTAATCATCCGCTGGCAGACCTACTCGAACGAGATCAGAGGTACCCTCTGGATGCATACCTGTTTGTTCTCGAAGCCCTTTCTTTTGCTCAAGAGTCCCTCGGTATGGGTGAGCAGGAGAAGTCGAAAGACGTGCAGACAGTCCGAGAAACAAAGAAAAGTGAAAAGCACGTGAGTGGGCAAGATCTGTGCGAAGCCGCTCGGCAATATGCTCAGCAGCAATATGGATATTTAGCAACAAAAGTGCTGTCGTCTTGGGGTATTTGTGCTACTGCTGATATTGGCGAAATTGTGTTCAACATGATTGACATGGGCCAAATGAGGAAAACCAGCGATGACCGCCGTGAAGATTTTCACGATGTGTACAGCTTCGAAGACGCATTTGTTAGGGACATTGTCTTTGCCTTGCCAGATTCACCTTGATGAAAGAGCAAAGAAAGTGGTGCTACCAACTCAGCGAAAGTATGCCTTCTTCATTTTGATGATTGTCATTGAGTTAGTATGGTTATTTGTCATGTGTGGCATGGCTTTTCTTTAGCAGTTTAAGAAATTGCTATTTGCTGTTTCTAACGAGAACGCGTCATGAGTTTCTGGCTTGAAAGTCTTCCCTTTTGGATCACGTTGGTGCCACTTGGTGCTTACTGTTGCGTAATGGGTGGGTTACAACTCCGTCGTCGGCCACTCGTTATGTCTGCAGTGTGGGATAGTGCACTGCTCGGTATTGCCCTCTCGGGTCTCGTGGCAGTAGGGCCACTCGCCGCCATTCAGCCGTTATTAGGCGGGTCACCTTGGGGAGAAGTCATCTTGCTTCTTCTGTATGCCTTGGTTGTTGCGGTGTGCATCCTGTTTGCGAGGCCGCGTTTGCTAATTTACAACGCAACAGTTGAGCAGGTTCGACCTCTTGTTGCACAGAATGCAGCTGCGGTTGATCCTGCTGTTCGGTGGGCGGGAGAGAGCGTTGCCTTACCAACACTCGGGCTGCAAGCTCATGTAGAAGGAAACGGTCCGTTGCGTACGGTCAGTGTGGTGGTCCTCCAATCAGGTGAAGCGGGTGAAGCATGGACTGATCTGAGCCGTCGGTTGAGAAGAATGTCTCGGCGTTTACGAGTGCAGCCAAGCCCAGTTGGGATGGTCCTGCTTGCTGCGGGATGCTTTATCCTGCTGGCGTCTTTTATTTTGGCTATTGGTATTGTGTAAGTAGGTACACTAATCAACTCGAGTGTGCGGAGAAACACACGTTTGGTTTTTGTAATAATCGGACTGTCGTTGGAGTGAAGGGTGCCAATTCACGTAGATTTAAGCCCGCAAGAAATAACTGTACCGGTCGTGGTACGGAATGCATCTCCCGCACGACTGTATGAAGATGCCCTTACTCGAGAGCAGGCAGGCGTTGTCTCAAGCGGTGCGATTGCTATACGATCCGGTGCAAAAACTGGAAGAAGTCCAAAAGATAAGCATATTGTTCGTCACAGAGATTCGGAAAAAGATGTGTGGTGGGGAAGCATCAACCATCCAATTGATGAGCATACATTTCTTTTGAATCGCCAGCGGGCAATTGACTATCTCAACACACGAGATCAGATCTATGTTTTCGATGGGTTTGCAGGTTGGGACCCAAGTCATCAGATCAAAGTTCGAGTAATCTGTGCCAGGGCGTATCATGCACTCTTTATGCACAACATGCTCATTCGTCCTACACGCGAGGAGCTAGAGGACTTTGGGGCTCCTGATTGTGTCATCTATAATGCAGGCCAATTTCCTGCGAATTCTTTTACGGCACAGATGACAAGTCGTACCAGCATAGATATTTCACTTGAACGGAAAGAGCAGGTTATTCTCGGTACTGAGTATGCCGGAGAAATGAAAAAAGGGGTGTTCACGCTCATGCATTGGTTGTTGCCACCCAAAGGCGTGCTTTCAATGCATTGTGCAGCGAATGAGGGAAAGTCGGGAGATGTGTCCCTTTTTTTTGGTCTGTCTGGCACCGGAAAAACAACGCTATCAGCGGATCCAAATCGTAGGCTTCTTGGTGATGATGAACACGGATGGAGTGACGAGGGTGTTTTTAATATTGAAGGTGGGTGCTATGCGAAGTGCATTAGCCTTGCTTTGGAAAAAGAGCCTGATATTTATAGAGCTATTCGTTTCGGTACAGTTCTAGAGAATGTTGTTTACGATGACACTACTCGTGAGGTGAATTACAATTCAAACGCGATAACAGAAAATACGAGAGCAGCGTATCCTCTCGAATTTATTGACAATACCCGGTCGCCATCTCTCGCTGGTCATCCTCGTCATGTGATTTTTTTAACGTGTGACGCTTCTGGAGTGTTGCCCCCGGTAAGTCGACTAACGCCTGAGCAAGCGATGTATCAGTTCCTGTCAGGATATACAGCTCGGGTGGCGGGGACAGAAATGGGTGTTTTCCAGCCCCAGCTTGCTTTTTCGCCATGCTACAGCGCCGCGTTTCTAGTCCGCCACCCAGTTGTTTATGCACGTTTATTGTCAGAAAAACTTCGATGTCACGGGGCTCAGGCCTGGTTGGTGAATACTGGCTGGACTGGAGGAGGGCTAGGAGTCGGCCAACGAATTGATCTATCAAGCACTCGGTGCATTATTGACGCGATTCATGCCGGATCACTGACCAGTGAGCCAACTCAGCGAGATCCCATTTTTGGACTCGAGGCGGTTTGTCGGGTGCCGGGTGTCTCTGAGCGTCTCCTTGTACCACGGGATGCTTGGGCGGATGCGGCAGCTTGGGAAGAAGCAGCCCGAACTCTAGCGGAGAAGTTCCGAAAGAATTTTGTACTGTTTGGGGATGAGGCTGATGAGGCGGTGTTACGGGCTGGCCCATCCAAATAAACAGATTACAGGCAGCCATGTCCTCACTTTTCGTTATGATAAAGAAGCTGTTGATAGTTTTTGATATGAAGTTTTTGCTTCATTGGTTTTTAGCTGTTCTTTGATAGGCAAAATTAGCTTTGTAAGGAGTTGCATATGATTTCCTTGTCCGTAATGAGACTCACAGTCGGGTTGTTTCTAATTGTTGGGATGGTTGCGATGTCTGCGTCAGGCAATGCAGCGTCACCGCTGGTTGGCTCCATGAAGAAAATTGATGGAACGGACCAGGACCTAAGTGACTACAGTGGCAAGGTTGTGCTCGTAGTGAATGTCGCGAGCCAATGCGGCTACACATCGCAGTATGCTGGACTGCAGAAGCTATACGACACGTTCAAGGACAAAGGTTTTGTCATTCTTGGATTCCCCGCGAATGATTTCGGCGCACAAGAGCCCGGGAGCAACAGTGAGATTGCATCGTTTTGTTCAAAAAACTATGGCGTTACATTTGATATGTTTTCAAAAATATCAGTGAAGGGTTCAGGCAAGGCTGATCTCTATAAGACGCTGACAGAATCTGCTGATCCATCGGGTGATGTTGGTTGGAATTTTGAGAAGTTCCTGATTGATCGTAATGGAGCAGTCGTTGGGCGTTTCAAGTCAGGCGTGGCACCAGAGGATCCGGCATTAATTCAAGCAATTGAATCAGCGCTTTAGTGTGTACGTGAGCGGTCTTGTTCGAAGAATCGAATTTACAGCCGCGCTCTTTTGCAGCACGATTTTAGTCAGCATTGCATACTTCGTCGGTCGACGTGGCTGGTGCTTTGTCTTTGGAGGTAGACCTGCCTCTCATGATAAATGACGGCCGTGCTTGTGCCTCCCGATAACAGCGCACAACGTATTCACCTACGATAGCAACAGCTGCAGTTTGCGCTGCTGATATAAATCCGAGGAGAGCGAGAATTGTAGGAAGAGATACGGTCTCTTTTGCAGGAGAAATTAGCCCTGCGAGAAGTCCGGATGTACCTACAAAAGCAAACAGGGCAGCGAGAAACCAGATGATTCGAACGGGTTTGTCTGATGAAAGAAGAACAGCATCTGCTGCGAGGGAGAGCAGTCGGAAGGCGGAGTATTTCGTCTCTCCGGCGGTTCTGGCGTCTCGATCATAGTCAACTGGAGCATGATGAAAACCTGCCCATGGAACGAGGCTTCGAAGGTATCGGCGTTTCTCAGGAAGTGCACGGACGGTATCAACGACCACACGATCGCATAACTTGAAGTCACCAGTGTCGACAGGTACAGGGTACGGCATCAGCATGGCGAAAAATCTGTAAAAAAGACTCGCTGTTACGAGTTTGAAGGTGCTTTCCCCGTCGCGTGACTTTCGGCGTCCATAG
>CAXEMW010000006.1:0-29133 GCA_963997395.1 uncultured Planctomycetaceae bacterium | reverse complement strand
TGAGTTGTAGAAAATGAGTGCATGGCCCTGCTTGGTAGCTGCAACTGTACTTCTGCCTCAAATGGCGTGCCTGGCAGCGGCTCAACATTGTTCCAGCGACGAATGAGTGACTGCCATACAACCTGCCGTTCTGTTCTGACGTCGGTACCCTGACGAAACGTCGCCTGCTCTTCCAATTCAAGAAAAAGTTCCAACTTACGAAATGAGACTGAGCCTGCCTGTGACAACAGGACCTGGTATTGATTTCCGGGGCGTAAGGGATGGCCGGAAATTTCGACGTGGGTTGGGCCAATAGCGGTAATGAGAAAAAGCTGCCTAAAAAAAAGTGCTACTGAAGCCAAACCAACAAGTGTAAAAGGGGCAAGAAGCCCCAGAAGCCATAAGTTGGCCCGACCTCCAGCTATATCAAATCCGACATTCACTGCTAGCAGAATAACGACAATATTCCAGAGTCCCGAGAAAAGTCCGGCTCCAATTAAAGACCATGCCTCGGGGCTCTCTGTTGGCAAACGAAACCGAAGCATTGTACCTGGAGAATTGACCAGATTGTCACAGGCAGGAATTGTCGGGAAACCCACTGTTTCTGGAGGTGGGCTAATAAAGGTTTTGAAAATTCGGCCAAACTGAACAGCCTGACGCTCCTCCGAGCGACCCCAAGACTGCAAGGATTGAAGTAATCCCGTTACACCAAAAGCAACAAGGGCTCCTGGCAGCAAAAGCGCTAAGAGCCAAAGCCACCAACTATAACCTTGCTTAAGCACAACTGTTTTGATGTCATCCGGGTCGTACCAGCAACGCAGTTGACCACCAAGATCCCAGTTGTCTAACTCATGAAGTGCAACTGCCCTAGTTTCACTTGTTTCGGAAGAATGAACTGTATTCCATGATTCGACATCCTCTCCTTCAACTTCGTACTGAACTAATAACGCTGGTCGCCATGAATACTTTGCTCCTCCGAATACATCTCGAAGCGTATGGCGTGCCAACCCCTTTCCGATAAGCCGACCGTTGACCTCTATGAACTGGTTATTAATTCTCCATTCAGGGACAGCGACTCCAGTAAGCATTAACACGCCAATTGTAAGTCCAGCCATCAACAAAACTGTGTGATAAATTCCTTCACCCAGTGACCCCCAGGCTGGGAGGCCCGTACGACGATTTCCGCGTTTCTTACTGAAGAATGTAGGCAGCCTCACAAATAATTCTCCGGGCAGCCCAGAGGTCGACTCGCACAGGCGAAGACTCTCCGCTTCCACTCATTACGTAGGACGATCATCACAATCCTCCATACGTGGTAGGAGTCAGACCGGGTTTCATAAACCGCCCCAACATTTCTGCTGAGAAATAACTCTTCAAAGCGTGTTCGACACTGCCCTACTTCGAGTCACAACGATATCATCGCCTGCCTGTTGTTTTCGGAAAAAACCAATTTTCTCAAGAGCCTTATAGACTTCTTCAAGAGTCTTTTCACCAAAATTGGAAATACTCAACAAATCCGACCGAGTGCAATTAAGAAGATCGTGCACTGTAAAAATGCCTTTCTCCTCAAGACAATTTGTCGTTCGAACAGATAGTCCAATTTCAGCAGTACTCATCTCTAACTTTTCAGAGAGTTCATCTGATTGGGTCAAACTTTTATATGGAATGCGTGGCATGGGGTCCCTCCCGTGCAATTAAGTTTTTGACTCGGGACTGAAAAATTTACACCCGAAAGTCTATTTTAAGTTTACAGCGTTAGCCTACATTCTAACGCACCGACGTGTTGTAGAAAGTTTTTATCTTTCCAACAATCTGCCTGCCTACTGAATATACTAAAAATAATTCTGTTTCGACTACTGCCCCAGTGTTATGAAGTCTGTTTCTTCATGCCGGCGGGCTTGAAATTCCTACCAAAGCCTTTTTTCTACGGGTAGCGATGCCAAGCAAACCGCAATTTTCGCTTGATTCTCTCAATCCGAGCCAACAAGAAGCCGCTATGCATGTGCACGGGCCACTTCTTGTCCTAGCGGGCCCAGGTAGTGGGAAGACCCGTGTCGTTACTCATCGGGTAGCCCATCTCATTACACAAGGCATTCCTGCGCACCAGATTGTTGCTTTGACATTCACCAATAAAGCAGCTGATGAAATGCGAAAAAGGGTTACTGACTTGGTTGGTCCACAACCGATTGAAATGGGAACATTTCATCGCTTTGCAGCCCGTCTATTGAGAAAGCACGCCCGTCTCTGTGGGCTCACGAGCGACTACTCCATTCTCGATCCAGATGATTCACAAGCCGTACTTAAGCGAGCAGCGAAAAAACTAGGACTCTCACTTAAGCATACGCCAATAGGCAAATTATCCGGTACGATTAGCCGGGCAAAGAATGATCTTGTTACGCCAGAAGAATTTCAACCTCGCTGGGGTCGTCCAGCTGATGATATCGTCGCTAAGGTCTGGCCGGTCTACCAAGAAATGCTGCTTGATTCAAATTCGGTTGACTTTGATGACTTGTTGGTGCACACCGCAAGGCTATTACTAGACAATCCAGATTTACGGCGCCATCTCGATGCCCGCCATCGTTGGATCTTGGTAGACGAGTACCAGGATACGAATGCCGTCCAGTATTGTATTCTTCGAGGCCTTTCACTCGATCACCAACACCTCGCCGTCACGGGCGATCCTGATCAAGCCATTTATGGATGGCGCGGTGCAAGTATTCGAAATATACTTGAATTCGAGCGGGACTATGCAGATGCTCGTGTCGTCACACTGGAACAGAACTATCGAAGCACTGCCAACATTCTTGGTACTGCTGATCGAGTCATTGCAAACAACAGCCGCCGAAAACAAAAGCAACTCAAAACAGATGCTACTGAAGGAGAACCCATTCGGATTTTCCTTGATAGTACAAGCCATGATGAAGCTGAGCGTATCGCAACCGAGATTGCTGACGCTATCAACACCAAAAAGCGTCAACCGAATGATTTCTGTATTCTTTTTAGAACTAATGCACTTTCACGTTCATTAGAGGTTGCATTACGAAATCGTAATGTTCCGTATCAACTCGTGCGCGGTCTAGAGTTCTTCAAAAGACGGGAGGTACGAGATGTCGTAGCCTGGCTCAGACTTCTCAAAAACCCGCGTGATGATGAGGCTTTCCTGAGAATTGTAAATGTGCCACCACGAGGTATTGGGAAACAGTCTTTGGATCGTCTTGCCGCGTGGGCTGAACAACAACACATGTCTCGTCTAGAGTCCGCAGGTTATGCCTCAAAGGTACCCGCACTCACTCGTCGGGCTGTTCAAGCGTATGAAAAATTCGAGGTACTTTTCCGAGGAATTCAGCAGGTACAACAGCAGTCAAATGGTGCTGTTGCGCCACTTGTGGAGGCGATTCTAGAAAAAACTGGGTACCGTGATTTACTCGCTGCTGAAAAAGATGAAGAAGGAGATGAGCGACTTGCTAACGTGGAAGAACTTGTCACAGCTGCAAGACAGGTTGACGAATCATTTGTCGCTGCGTTGCCCGATGATGATCCACTCGGCCAATTTCTCGAACAGACTGCCCTCGTAGCGGACACCGATATCTGGGATCCAGCTGGGAATCAGGTTGCGCTCATGACTTTTCATGCATGTAAAGGTCTTGAGTTTCCGGTTGTTTACATGATAGCTCTTGAGGACGGAATTCTTCCTCATGAAAGAAGTCTGGATGACAACGATCAACTTGAGGAAGAACGGCGGCTTGTATTTGTTGGGATTACTCGTGGACAACACGAAGTTCACGTTAGTGCATCAAGAATTCGAGATTACCGTGGTAATAGAAGAATATCAGCACCAAGTGTTTTCCTCACCGAGATGATGGGAAAAGAATCGTATCTGTCTGGACCAGAAGCACCAGCACTGAGCGAGACACCCTCTTACGAACACAATCAGGACGAGGGATTTTCGACTGAAATATTCGCTGACTACTTTTCTAAAGAAGAAGTGATCCCGGCCGAAAGCCAGTTGGACGAGCCTAACTACCCAGACACAACGCACAAGAAAACACGACCCGATGGGCTCGTTCTTGAAATTGAATCTGACTTTTTTCAGGAAGTCGATTCCGACAGAAAACTTACAAAAAAAACAGTAGAGCAGAATTCACCTGGCTTACATCAATCCCCTGCAATTCAAACAGCGAACAAACTGAAGCAAAGAAAAAAAACAGACATTACTTTTGATGTTGGAGAAAAAGTTTTCCATGAGGAGTACGGCGAGGGCGTCCTTGAAAAAATTGGTGGCACAGGACACAGGGCTATTGGTGTCGTACGGTTTGAGGGTGCAAATAGAACAAGAAGTTTTGTTCTCATACATGGTGCGCTTAAAAAAATATAGCAACCCTGGACTATTGCATTCCCTGCCGTAAAACTATTCTCAGCACACCTCCAAAGTAACAATCAATCCATTTCCAGCGGACTGCACGTATCGCTGTTGCTGTCACCGAGCGGACAATCGCGCTGCCCAAAATTAAATCAAATACTGCACTGAAACCAGCATGATTGCTCTCAACCCTTCAACCTCGGGGTACCGAATGGGCATCAGTGCAAAACAATCACGACATCAGCCCTCTATAAGAAACCATCCCAAAACAGGCTCGTTGTCAGGAAACCAAATAATTTGTTTACGACGCGGACAGCGTATATTGCTACTTACAACAAATTTTCAGAGTGGACTACGGCAGACAAGAACGTTCCAAAAACTGCCTAGACTGGCAGTAAAATGAGAAGAAAAAAGTGAACATCAAATAATCTAGTGTGCTACCAGAATGACCCAAAAAAGAATTCCCGCACAATGGGTTTTGTTCCCAAAACAACGACTGACTGAAAGTCAACTTTTCGAATCGACTCGACATCAGCAAACATATAAAGTACTACCAGTCTACGATAAAGCTTCACGTTGAACGTACTCCACTTTTAAGATAGCACTTCTCGCTTAAAACCTTTAATTTTTGGTTCTGATGTCGACGACTGTAAAACATAGCTCCTCGTTGACCCATAAAGCGAATGATCCTCTCAATCATTCGGACAACAAAGGCAGTCGAAAGACATGGCTGAGCCTGACTTTTCGTGTCCTTGCGACACTTGCTCTGATGGGATTCGTTCTACAACGTGTTGAATGGGAAACACTCGTCCGTCTCTTAGGTTCTCTACAATGGCAATGGTTTGCCGCTGGCCAAGCAGTCGCTATTGCGATTCAAGTCGTTGCTGGTATTCGCTGGTCAGCACTTGCACGGCCTATTGGCTTTGTTCATTCCACAAGTTTTTTTATATGGCGTTTTTTTGAAGGTGTGTTTTTCAATCTTTGTCTCCCATCTTCAATTGGTGGTGACGTTGTAAAGGCGTACAGGCTCTCAGATACAAACTCCGGGCGTCTTCTTGCAGGGTGCACAATACTTGCCGATCGTCTCGCAGGAGTCTCCGCACTAGGGATATTGGCCGGCTCTGCACTACTGTCACTTCGGCTCGACCTTTCGTTACCATCTACAATTGCTGTAGCCTCGCTCCTGCTCGTCTGCGTACTCCTTGGTTTCCGATTAACTATTGGCAATCTAGATCGCTTTCTTGATCTGCTACCAACAACTCATCGCCTTCGTCAATTTCTTGCACAACTTCTTCCGTATCAGGTACGTCCAAGCCTTATGGGCAAAGCTGTGGCTTGGAGCCTTATCGTACAAGTAGGTGCGTCGGTTTCGGTTGCATTGATGGCCCGCGGTATTGGCGTAACACTCGAATGGATAACTTGGTTTTCTGTCGTTCCGTTAATTGCCTTGGCAATCGTTCTGCCGATTAGTATTAATGGTGTTGGCATTCGTGAGGGAGGGATGGTCTTCCTGCTCGGCCGTTGGGGAGTTGCTGAAGAAAAAGCTGTCGCCATAGGCCTGCTTTGGTTTTTTGCGACAATCGTGACCGGCCTTCTTGGTGGAGTTCTTTTTTTGCTCGACCGACGGTCACCAAAAGGTGTACTGACAAACGAGGCCTCAGGATCGTAGCCAACGATCAGCAAGAAATATCGCCGCTACCGTCTTTGCATCCTCAATCAAGCCATTGTGACACATCGCCACTGCTGCATTCCATCGCACGACTCGTGGCTCAATACACTCATTGGGCTCAAGCGATTGACTTCCGCTTTGTAAACCCTTTGCCACAAAGAGGTGCATTTTTTCATGCAGAATACCTGGTGACATCCAGAGTTCTCCAAGGCTTTCTAGAACGGCAGCCTGATAGCCTGTCTCCTCGCGAAGCTCCCGATGTGCTGCAGCTGGTAATGATTCGACGCGATCAAGGGTGCCAGCGGGGATTTCAATTAGAGTCCGTCCAACGGCTGGGCGAAATACGTTTATAAGACAAACCCAACCGTCATCGACAAATGGCACAATGGCCACACTCCCGGGGTGTTCAATAACATCTTTTGATCGCGTCTTTCCATCACGGCATTTCTCTAAGAGTTTCACAACACGGAAACGCTCGGACTCGAGAAGCTGATCTCCTTGGATTTTTCTCATTCTATCTTTATTCATGTGACCTTATGTCATCAGGGTTTCGAGAAGGACCGTAGAGACTACGTTTGCGGGTTTACCACCCACAGTAAGATTCGCCTCTTGCTGCATTGACTTGAGTGGGATAACGGCCATCACCAGTGTTGCTTCTTGTTTCCCCAAGCAGCCTACTGATGTAACCTGAGAGACCACCTCATTGTTGCTTGCCACGTTATCGCCAACTACCGTCGACTCACTCTGTTCAACCGCGAGTACTACAAGTCTTCTATTAACGTGCCCAAGTGCATCAAGTCGGGCAACCGTTTCCTGCCCAAGATAGCATCCTTTCGTCAAGCTGATTGCCCGATCATTGAGACCTACTTCTTGGGGTAATGTTTTCTCTGATATGTCATTTGCCGAAGGCCACCCCTGCTGAAGTCGCAAGTAGGTAATCATTTCATCAGCACTATTTTGAAGTCCAGCAGCTAAAAGAGAAGATTGTAAAATATCTTTGCGCTCACCCGGCACTGTCATTAAAAAGCCTTCAGAAGAAAGCCAATCAACCGGCATCAATTTTACCGAAGTCAATCGTGATGAAAATGGATTATTACCATCTCGTGTTTGCAGTTGCTGGTACCGCTTTGCAGGAAGGGATATATCAAAATATTCTTCGAGCCAGATTTTTATTTGGCTGCCAGACATTATCACTGAATGAACTTCTTCCTGAGCTTGGGAAATAGTGAGGTCTTCTCGAATATGGTAGCGATCAAGATGGGCAGCTAGACCATGACCGTGCCCCCTTGCAACACGAATCCGTAGACCGTCATCGTTTCGTACCAGAACAGCCATCTCAAGAACCCTGCCTCGAGCATCACAAAAGAAACCATCGCACCCTTCATCTTTTTGCAAGCTTTGAATATCCGCAGTTGTAAAATTACTGATGAACTGAACAGCATCGGGCCCTCTGACTTCGATCTCATCGAACTGGAATAGTGTCGATACGTAGGACTGTACAAGCGAGTCTCTCTGTTTCCGAATTACGGACATACCTGACTCCATGATGGTTTTAAATCAGAATGGAAAAAATACACGATCGTATGACCAAATTGTCTTTCATGTTCTGGAAATCGAGGGGGAAAGCCGCACTATAAAAATGTTTATTTTTGACCGAACGTTTCTCATAACTTCCACGTAGTACAGGAAACAACGGTGATGATCGATTAAGTTTCGCCAAAGCTAATTATTTGGGGCGATATTTTTCCCTCAGGTCTTTCCTTTTAGCGAAACGGGCGGTATTATCTTACCAGCCGGACGTGCGGGCAAGGCACAGTCCGATCTGGTGAGCAAAAACGGCACAATCTTTCTTCTCGCTCACGGCTTCCCTAGATGTTCCCATCTATGGTTTTTCTTTTCTTCGTGAGTGGGCTGGAAGAGAAGGGTCGTCGTTCCACCTCGAATATTCTCGTTGTAAAGGTTTCCGGATTTGCTTACGAGAAGGAGAATTCAATGGCTACTGTTCCATACCGGCTCGAAAGTCAGGAAGACTTCGACGAACAAGACTCCGGCTACCCCGATCCATTAGCCGTAGTGGACGCACCATATTCAGACGTTGCTCGAGCAGAAGCTGATTCTGAGCAGGCAACTATTAACGACTCATCCAAACTGAGGAATCGTCGTAGACTAGCCACAAACAAGAAGCAGTCTTCTCAAAGGCCATTCCACAAAATCTCTGAAGTGCGCCAGCGTCAGGGAGTCACTTTGCGAAATGTAGCTCGCCGACTCGGCATGGAAATGGCTGTAATTCGTAAACAAGAAAAGCCCGACAGTGATCTGCGAATTTCAGATCTCCTACGATGGCAACACGTTCTCGACGTACCCCTTTCTGAACTCTTAGAAGATGGCCTAGACCAGTTGTCTGGCCCCGTTTTAGTACGTTCGAGAATGGTAAAATTAATGAAAACAGCGGCTGCTATTCGTGAGCAAGTGGGAGACAATGCGGGCAGCCAACTCGTGTCTCAATTAATTGGTCAAATTCTTGAAATGATGCCTGAACTGGCAGACATTACTCCCTGGCATACAGTCGGTCAGCGCCGCACGCTTGATGATGTTGGTCGAACCGCTCGGGATACCGTGCCAGACGACTTGTTCGGCCGCTAGGATCAACTAACGTACAGAACACGTAATAAATCTCAGACAAAAGGAACACAGCAGAAAAAGATGATTGTTCCAGTGACAAGCCAACTGTACGAGAACAATAGGCATGCCGGGAATGCTTTCTCGTAGCATGCGGTCAGTAGTTTTACAACTAACGGAACTTGCATGAACCCGAAAAGAGCGTGTCCGTTCCAGATAGCAAGTTTTTGGGAATCGGACTATTCTTAACAAGCTGTTCTTCTGGGTAGGGACTGATCATTGCTCGAACAACACCCACTCCATAATCCATATCTAGAGCTTTCACAGTTAGTTCATTTCATGGTGCATAACTTATTTATCAACATGGCTGCCACTGCCCACTTTATTCTCGGATCGAGGAGATTGCAGACGGCAATCCTGCTGCTCTTGTGACGCCAACTACAGCGATACTGAAAAAGCCGTAAAGCGCTGAACCAAGAACCCCCCACGCGGCAACTGCTAACCAGAAATAATCACGGAGCCACACTCGTAAGGGTGGCTCCGAACTCTTTGGAATTTTATGTTGCACAGGCCCACTGCGGTCTGACTGTTTTTTCATGTCATCACGAAACTCATTCCATTCAGCCTGAACATTTGGGCTGTCGAGATCATCCAACCACGAACTGCGAAGCATCCATAAAGCAAAAGGTGGTAGTACCATGAGCAATACCCATCCCACAAACAAACACACCGGTAAGGACTGCAGCATGAGTGACCGGGGCTTTGAATTCTTCTCTTTACGCATGGAATTACCGCTCACTTTTGTTTCAAACTACTTCCTGGATGCATAAAACACGTATTTCACCATCAGTCTACCTAAGTTGTCTACTTGCACTCCTTTACCAGTTCTTTAGAGATAAAACTCCTCTCGTCACCGTTTTTGTTCGTTGCTAAATTTTCTCTCTAAACCAGTAGATCCAGCCCTGCTTTCATCATTATCGTGTTGTATTCCAATTTTTCCCGTGTTGCTCTATCGCAAGTGAGTTTTCTTGCGATGGCTTTGCTTATCTGTCCCACCTTGGCATCTGCACAGAGTGGGTGGCTGCCGACAGGCTGGTTTCCACACGCAAAGACCGACCCTCAAGCAATGTACCCTCTATCTGATCGCAGTGGTCCTTGGCTTGTTTTAGCAACAACCTTCCGTGGTGACGGAGCACGAGATGATGCACGTCGTCTGGTGCAAGAACTTCGATCTGATTACAGCCTTACAGCATATACGCACGAAAAAGCATTTGACTTTACCGGTGAACAGCGGGGACTTGGCCTTAACCCTGACGGTTCACCAAAGAAAATGAGGTATGCAAACTCCACTCAAATCCTTGAAGTGGCTGTAATGGTTGGAGACTTTGCATCCTGTGATGACTCAAGAGCACAAAAAACTCTTTCAAAAATCAAAGGCTTTCGTCCTCAGTCGCTCACGGGCGACAAAGGCAAAAGCCGTGCATTCTCAGACTTTCGTCGTATGCTTGGCCTCGACAAAGCCTCGACAGCTCCCATGAGAATGGCCTTCATGATTCCAAATCCTCTTTTGCCATCTGAATATTTCAATCGACCTCAACTTGATTCTTTTGTAATTGAAATGAATTCAGATGTTAAATATAGCTTGCTCGACTGCCAGGGCCGCTACAGCATTCGTGTGGCTACATTCACCGGAGCTGGGGGGTTCGATCAAGGCGCAATGGATGCTTCACAAGATGATGGTGCAGAAAGTCGATTGATTCAGGCGGCTGAAAATGCGCATCGATTGACCGAAGCATTAAGGAGACAAGGCTGGCAGGCTTGGGAGTTTCATGATCGTGAATCAAGTGTCGTCTGTGTAGGAAGCCTCTCCCAACTTACGATTGAACAGCAAGACGGTTCCCAGCAACCGCACCCAGAGATTATTCGAATAAAGAATGGGCTCGGTCCTGATCCCGCTAAACTTGCAAGCGGAACTATTCTTCCCAAGCGAATCAATGGTATTCTCCTTGATGTCGACCCTCGGCCAATTGATGTACCCCGCAACCCCTTAGGGCAACGCTAAAACTTTCACGGTGGAAAGTCTTTTTCTGCCCTCGTGCTGCATGAAACTCGATGAATTGCCTCTCCTCAATGGTACTTGTTCTTGGCACAACGAATGCGGGCAAACAGCAGGAACTCGCCGCCCTGCTCGAGCCATTTCACATCGAATGCCGTTCATTAAAAGATTTTGCATCTGCTGTACATGTCGCAGAGACCGGAAGCACCTTCGCGGATAACGCTGCCTTGAAAGCCGTCCAACAAGCTAAGGCTCTCAATCACTGGGTCTTAGCAGAGGATAGTGGATTAGTCGTCGAAGCCCTTGATGGATCGCCTGGAGTGTATTCGGCCCGTTTCGCAGGACCAGAGGCAAGTGACGAGGACAACAATGCCCTGCTTATTGAACAACTTGCCGATGTACCGACTTCTCACCGCGTTGCATATTATGCATGTCACGCGACATTAGCTGCACCAGACGGAACAATAAAAGCAATAGCTGAGGGTCGTTGCTACGGCCGAATTGCTAAGTCTGCCCATGGTACAGAAGGGTTCGGATATGATCCTTACTTTATTATTCCGGAATACCACCAGACATTTGGAGAGCTGTCCCCGGCTGTGAAAGGTTTAATAAGTCACCGCGGCCGAGCTATCCGAGCAATCATCCCAATGATTGTGAGCAGTTTCAACATGCATTCGGCTTAATTTTTTATGCCTGGTACTGTTGTTGAATGACTGTCTTCTTGCCTATTCATCAATCGGTGAATAATCTCAAGCACCTTCTCCGTACCGTCCATCTGACCCACCACTTTTCCCAACGGAACACGGTACTGATCTAGATTATCAAGAAAACTCTTCACTTGCTCTGAGGTAACATTCTCAAGATATTCAAAGTCACCACAGGCCATTTCTCGAAGAAAAAAACTGTTCATTGCCTGCTCTCCGTGAGCTCTCTCCGGAAGAACAAACATTGGCTTTCCAAGATGCAAGGCTTCTCCTATGAGTTGATTGCCTGCCGCCGAAATAACTGCCCGACAATTCGCGAGATCTTCAACAAACTGATGCTCGTCAATCGGCTGAAAAGAGAGTTGCCCAAACGATTCTCGTTTTCCAAGACCGTACACTTTCACCGGAAGGCCACAATCAGCCAAAATCTCAATCATTGAAAAGGGGGTATGTTTACGCAGATAACTAAGAACGTACCCACCGTCGCGAGGCTCTTTTGAAGTAATTTCGTGACGCAGAAGTGGTCCAACTTGCACTACGTGCTCCCACCCTGAACGAAGTTTTGGCTTAAAAAAAGCAGAGACAATTGTTTCTGAAGCTTCGCTGACATACATCCACACGGCATTCCCAATAAACCACGCGTGCCACTGAAGTATTTGTGGTATCGCATCAAGTTCATAGGCAAGCAAAAAGTGTTGATGGTCAACACTGATTAGAGGAATCCCATAACGCGCCGCAGCTCTTGGCAAGCCCGGCTCGAAATCTGTAATCGCTAACGATACGTTGTGTGTCTCAAGTTCGTTAATTAACTGATCGACCAAATTACCAACTTCACTGGCTTGATATTCCAACCCAGTCTTTATTGTCCGAATGACATCGAGCCGACCACCACTGTACTGAAATGTTATGCCAGGAATTCTGGACACCGTTACCGTTGGATGGCCATCAGCAAACCTGTCTTTAAGAAATTTGTAACCATCATCGTATGAGTAAACACGAATTTCATGAATCCGCTCAAGTCGTTCTATAAGAGAACAGATTCTTGTGGCATGCCCTCGACCTTCGCCGCACAGACTAATTGCTATTGTTGCCATGACTGGTTTAAAAAAGAATTTCGGCCCTTATTGGTAAATTGCATCACTTACTAAGTTGACTACAAATTATTGTGTTTTCATTTGCATCTAGCGAACAGCCTAAAACTGTATCGTAATTCCACGTCTTTCACGCTGAAAGCTGTTGCAGAGATCCGAAAACCATGCCACCTTGGTTAAGAACGTCACCATATAGCAGTGATTGCTCGTTCATCTATGTCCGTGTCAGCAAGTCAAACCTCACCGCAAAAGAAGCACGCGATGTGCCTACTAATTGCACTATGGTTCATTTCTGATTCAAATCGAGCTCTTTCAAGGCACAGAGCCCTGACCCGCTCCAATCCTAGCCAAGAACGTGCAAAAGCCTTTTGAGAAAACCCTCTAACCTTCTCGGACTCTCCAGTTTCCCGTTGTTCTTATGAGTTTCTCTAGGTATCGTCCGACTCCGAATGACATGCTCCTTTTTCAACCAATTATTCGATACTTTTCTCCTGAGCAAACCTATGAAATTTCGTACGTTTTTAATGTTCGTATGCATGATTAGTGTGCCAATGATTGCAATGTTTTCACATAAAATACCAACTGAAATGCGAACTGTTTGCGGAGAGCTGCTCATAGCACCAATAAAATATTTCTCTGAAATAATATTTCAACCATCAGTGGTATCGCTCACCAGCCAAAAGACAGCTGCATTCGAAATAGCTCCAAATGTTCCCCTTTTGGCCCATCAAGATTCATATCACGATAGAGCAGATGACCCAAACACCTTGACTGAATCATCTGCATCGCAACATCCACAGCACCTCCCTGCGGCAGAGGCGTCTATCTCTTCCTTGCGAGATCAATTAATCGCTACTGGGGTACGTCGTCTCATTGTCGAGCCAGCAGCTGATAGACGAGATTTGTACCACGGAAGCTGCCGGATTGCTGTTGATACTCAAGGCGAACTACAGCGGCTTTTTCATGCCCATGCTTCAACTGAATCTGCAACATTCGAAAAGTTGCTCAAGCAGGTACATCACTGGCAACAACAAGTTCCTGCTCGTGTCACGGCTAAGTCACCAGAAACCTTGTTGTACAAATAACAGTACCTTCTACATGCTCAAAGCCTTTCCCCTGTTCGAGACACCTAATATTTTCACGTCTTAAAGAAGTACGTCTGATGACACGATTCATTTCTTCTCTGATGCGTAAAAAAGCTAGGCAGGTATTATCGCAGCCACCTCAGCGATCGATCACACGACTTATTCATCGCCTGCAACCAGCTGTTGGCTGTACCAAACCCCATCGTCGGCGTATTACTTTCATTCAAAAACAGCACAGCCGTGAAAAGCCACCGGTCATTGCTTCGTATCTCCGCAGTCACGAACTAGCACAGCTTGAGGCAGCTCTTTTTGTTGCCCGTGAACCACTGCCAATACGACGTCTGGCAAAACTAGCACGGCTTTCTGATGCGACCCGCGCTCGCTCTCTTCTTAAAACACTCAACGCTCTATTTGACAAGTCCGGAACAGCCTTTCGTATTGAGCATCTCGCTGGAGGATTTCAACTGATTACCCGGACCCAGTTTGGGCCATGGGTACGAAGAACACTCGATTATTCAGCGGAGAATCGGCTCTCAAACGCTGCAATGGAGACGCTGTCAATAATTGCATATCGCCAACCTGTTACTCGGGCAGAGGTTGAGGCGATTCGGGGTGTTGGCTCAGAAGAGATGCTTCGGCAGCTTCTCGATCGAGACCTTATTGCCATTGGCGGCAGAAGTGACGATTTAGGCCGACCAAATTTTTATATCACAAGCCGTTATTTTCTTCGCATATTCGGTCTTGGCCGAATTGAAGAACTTCCCACCATGGACCCAGAATCTCTACCCGACGAGACCGTAGATTCTGAAAATTAACGACGACTCAGGCAATAATCAGCCTAGTCCTTGCACAGCAACCCTCCCGTTGGCATATTGCCGACCCGTCCTTACATTATTCCCTTTTTAGTGAAACCCTGCCTTAGGGCTACCAAATGGCGTCCGAACCCTTGCTCTTATATAGAGTACATACGCAAGTTATATTTCAAAAAAGCCGACAACGACTTATCGGAGTACAATTTTCCTGATCAATTTAGTCAACTTTGACCTTTTTAATTTTTAATCGTTAAAAAGGTCTTGGTGAAAGTCATGACTTTTGTTCAAAATTCAGTGTGGTGTATTCTTCCTCAAATAATATTGTGAATCGACGACTCTAGGAGACGAAGCTGTGGCAATAGTTCTGAATCCAGGTAAGCAACAAGATGAATTTCGTGGAGAGATGTTCTGTTGGAACGAACTCCCTGAATTATTGTTGGTGGATGATTTGTTTGATTTACAAAAAGATTATCTGAGACCTATCCCAACCATCATCTCCGAAGACGAAGAAGATGAAGATTGGGATGATGATGATGATGAGTATGAAGAATACGAAGAGGAAGAAGAAGGAGAAGAGTTCGAAGAAGGTGATGACGAATCGGATGAAGAGTCCGACGAAGAAGATGAATATGAAGACGACGAATATGAAGACGAAGAAGAAGAGGGAGAAGAGTGGGAAGAAGTCGATGACGAATCAGATGACGAATCAGATGACGAATACGAGTACGAAGAAGAGGAAGACGAAGAAGGAGAAGAGTGGGAAGATGAAGATGAAGAGGAGTGGGAAGAGGAAGATTAACGGTTTATCCATCCCTGTCATCTCTCTGTAACTCCTGCAGAAATACCTCCTCAAGGCCCTTACAAGAAAAAAACGTTACTCTGTCCAAGTTAATTCGAGGAACTGTCCTCGTCGTGACACAAGTATATTGATGCCGTCATTACGAGAAACCTCTGACAGCCTCTTCATAAAGTCTTTCTGATCAACAATCGGTGTGCCGTCCATTGCATAAATCCGATCCTTGATCTGCAGGCCACCCCTTTCCGCAGGTGATCCCTTACGAATCGCAACGACTACCGGAGCAGCCGGATTCGCTGGATCATCACGAATCCCAATACCCCAGCGACCACGACTTCCTATTGGCAAGAATGCTTTTTCTTCGAGTTTTTTTCGAGACGCGTTGGACTCATGAAATGCTGTCTCCCTAAATAGAAACGTATCGTCTGCATTGTTTGCAACTTGAAGGAGCGTTTGAAGGGCAACCTCCAAGACAGGTTCGATGCCCTCAATATTAATCAGGTGAGCATCATCAGACGGACGGTGATAGTCTGGATGCAGTCCCGTGTGGAACATGAGTGTTGGTACTCCTGCCTTCAAAAACGGATAATGATCAGAATCTGGAGTAATGTCCCAGTTGAAAATCAGTTCTAATGATTCTTTTTCGTACCGATTATTGGCATGAGTAACCAGTGTCTCGAGACCATTCGCTGAACGCGCACCAAAAACGTTGAGTTGCTTACGACGAAGCCGACCAATCATATCGAGATTTATTGAGAAAATGATTTTCTTGTCTTGAATACAGTCTGGGCGATTTTTTATGAAGTATTTAGAACCCAGAAGCCCTTGCTCTTCACCATCCCAGAATGCGAGTAAAATTGTACGCCGGCACGAATCAGTTAATTCGGCAAGTGTCTCTGCTATTTTGATCAACCCAGCCACACCCGATGCATTGTCGTCAGCACCATTATGAACATATCCAAATGGACCAAAGCTATTCCGTTTGTTCCCATATCCCACATGATCGTAGTGTGCTCCGACAACGATAATTTCACTTTGTAATACTGGGTCACTACCGGGGATCATTACCAGAACATTCCGAAGTGTTCCAAATCGTGTTGGAAACGACTGGAAATAACTCTTTTCAGCACCAGCCGGGACGAATCCAAGCGGTATAATCTCTCGCTCAATGTAACTACTAGCGGCTCGCCCACCCCGACGGCCACCCTCACGACCTTCGAACGCATCATCCGCAAGCACTTGGATATGGTCTGCCACGTCACTCGCATCAACAATAATTTCTGGTTCATTGCCTGAAACAGTTTTTTCAAATACTACTTGACTGCCAAACAGCGAAATCACACAAACCAAAAGATGGTTCATATAGTGTCGGCAAATTGTAAAACCAGGCATTTCCATGCGGCCTCTTCAGTACCTCCTTGCAAGTAATCTGCTAGTGCCTCAGAATGACTTGCTCGGACATTCTCGTCTAGAGGAACTCGATAGTACCGAGTTTTCCCATCAAGGAGAGGTGGCAGAGTGGTCGAATGCGCGTCTTTGCTAAAGACGTGACCGGTCAAAAGCTGGTCCACGGGTTCGAATCCCGTCCTCTCCGTTTTTTAACCTGCACGGCATGACGTATATCGTACGACACATCTGACGTTTTTATTAAAAACCAGAGCCGACCTGGCACAATTCGTTCTTTAGTTTTGTTCACGCGATATCTCTGGAGTGCATCACAACAATTTCCCAAAGACTGAATTCAGATATTCGACGCCAAGGCAAAATATCGATTATGTAGGATACGCTCTTTCCGTCATATGCATCGTGTAACTTAGCTTCCATAGACCATTTTTGCTCGTCAACTTCTGTCTGAAAATTTGTTCTTGAAATTTTTGCATGCCGCGCACACGACGAATGTTATTCATCCCGATCATAATTTGCACCTCCGTCTACATGGGCATCTGTGCCTTCTTTTTCTTTACACAACGCTCTTTCATTTACTTTCCTCGTCAGCAACAAAATCACACTGTCGATCAAATACAGGTGAACACTGGTCAGTCTGTCGTCAGGCTTTCAGTAAGCAATCCGAAGAGTACACGAGCCATCCTCTACTTTGGTGGTAATGCTGAAGATGTATCATTGTCTCTGCCTGAATATGCAAGAAGGATTTCAGGTGTTGCCATCTACATGGTGCATTACCGAGGGTACGGTGGCAGTACAGGTAGTCCCTCAGAAGCTGGCCTGCGGCACGACGCATTAGCCATTTACAGGCACCTCAAGGACAAGCATTCCGACGTTCTGGTTATGGGTCGCAGTCTGGGAACGAGCCTCGCAATCGGGGTGGCTGCGCACTTTGAGCCAAAGGGACTTCTTCTCATCACACCGTTTGATAGCATTCAGGCAATTGCCCAACGCATTGCACCATTCCTACCAATACGACTACTACTCAGTGATCCGTACCACTCAATTGATCTTGTATCAGACATTCAATGTCCGACGCTTGTTCTGGCCGCTTCTGATGATGAAATAATTCCAAAAGAAAACACGTTGCGGTTAGTAAAAAGATTTCATTCAGAAACCGCAACGCTCCAAGTTATTCCAGAAACTGACCACAACTCAATTTCTAACTCTACCCTTTACTGGTCAAGTGTCTGTCGCTTTATAGAGAACAGTTTCGATACGCCCTAAGAACTAATTCTCAGTTTCCAGGGCACGCATCAAAAATGTATGGAGAAAAGTTTTCGTGTCGTACATCAACGAAACTGACTATTCTTCCTCTGGATCTGTCTTGCTTCTTCTTTGAGGAGTTGATGACTCCTCACGACGGAACACCGCTACGACATCTTCAATAGGAACGACATAAAGAAGATTATCTTGTTCAAAATCTACTGGTATCGAATTGCGTGGATGGAACAAAACTTTGTCATATTTTTCTATCGGAAAGTCGGCATCTCGTTCGATTTGAAGGCTAACCTCGACAACCCTGCCTGTAATCGTTGGAATTTCCGCCTGATCTGGCAGGACAATACCTCCGCGAGTCTGATTTCTGCTCTCGTCTTTCCGAATCAGAACGCGCATGCCTAATGGTTCTACAAAATCATTGCCCCGCATCGATCTATACACCTCTCTTGTTGCGAACACTTCGCCTGACCAACATCAACAATTTCAACACCGAATCACTGGTAGTTTGACCTGCTAGAGGGCATTCGGCTAGGGACGGCTTCTAAGAACGCCAACCAGAACGAAAACTTGTGTATACTGTTGCCTAATCTTCGTGATTATAGAGAGGTTTGTGCCCCCACTAATCAACAGCTATGTCCTTCCAGCCGCAATCGAAACCCCTTCTCTTGGTTCTTTCGAAGGTTTCCTGACAGTAAGGATTGTCCTTGGGTTCTCCTGATACTTCCAGAATGCGTATAAATCACAGGCGTGGTGACCTGGTTGTCATTGCGAACAGACTGCCTGTACATCGCACATCTCCCGAAAGTCCATGGGAAACAAGTCCCGGTGGCCTCGTCTCGGCACTGATGCCCATTTTACGAGAAAATAAGGGAGTATGGATCGGTTGGGCAGGCAGTTCTGAAACGGACTGCAGCCCTTTCGAGCATGATGGACTTTACAACGTCCCCCTCCATCTTTCGAGCAAGGAAGTCAGTGATTACTACGAAGGTTTTTCAAATAGCACCCTCTGGCCGCTTTATCACGACGCATGCCAAACCCCTCAATACGATCGCCAATGGTGGGCTCCCTACGTAGCAATCAATCAACGCTTTGCTGAATATGCTGCCCGAGAAACGGCGCCCAATGGTCATGTACTGGTTCAGGACTATCATCTTCAGCTAGTGCCAGGAATGCTTCGTGAACTCCGTCCTGATGTTCGCATTGGTTTTTTTCTTCATATTCCTTTCCCACCAGTTGAACTTTTTGCTCAGTTGCCTTGGAGAAAACGAATTCTGGAAGGCATGCTGGGTGCGGATGTTATTGGTTTCCAAACACGGCATGGGGCACAGAATTTTGTTCGACTTGTAAATCGCTACACGTCACACCGTGGAAGTGGCCAAGCAGTCAACGTTGACGGAAGAAGAGTACTTGCGAAGGAATACCCGATATCAATTGATTACGACAGGATCGAAGCACTCGCCAACGATCCCAAGATTATTGAGCATGCAAAAGCTATCCGGTCAGATCTTGGGGAAAATCGGACCATCATGCTTGGCGTTGACCGCCTTGACTACACAAAGGGAATTGATCAGCGATTACGTGCGGTATATGAGATTTTTGATAAAGGAAACCATACCGTAGATGACCTTGTGTTGGTTCAAGTGAGTGTTCCGTCTCGTGAAAGTGTTGATGAGTACATTGAAGTACGGGATCGGATTGAAAAACTCGTTGGCCATATTAATGGTGAATTTGGAACCGTAGGGGCAGTGCCCGTACATTACCTTCGAAGAAGTCTTCCTATAGAAGAATTAGTCGCTTATTACTTAGCTGCTGATGTCATGCTTGTAACGCCTTTTCGTGACGGAATGAATCTTGTCGCAAAAGAGTACGTAGCGAGTAGAAAAAATGAGAATGGCGTCTTGGTTCTGTCTGAATTCACTGGATCAGCAGTTGAACTTGATCGGGCAGTTTTGGTTAATCCACATGACATCGATGGCATGGCTGCCACTATCGAACAGGCGATCACAATGCCTCGTCAGGAACAGACTCGACGCATGCGAAGCCTGCGACAACGAGTTCGTAAGCGAACTGTCTACACCTGGGCATCAGACTTTACGCACGCCCTTGAGGCAGAACAGCCACCCCCTTCGTCGACAAATATGCAATTACCTATTGATACCCCCTCTCCCTGATTACCATCTTGGAATTTACCCCATTGGAGATGACTCTTGACCGGGAACGAACTAGGCACAACACACATCATGGAAGATGATCTTGACCAGGCCCTTGAGGCGATCGCACGAGTACCGATATTACTCGTAGCTACTGATTATGACGGTACGTTATCGCCTATTGTTGATAATCCAGAAGAGGCGAAGCCCGTGCGAGAATCAATCATCGCACTTCGAGCGCTTGCCACACTATCAGGGACACACTGCGCCGTTATTTCCGGTCGATCACTTTCGGACCTTGCCAACCTGAGTTCTCTTGATGGACAGATCATGCTTGTTGGCTCTCATGGCAGTGAGTTCGATCAGGATTTTGTACGTACGCTTACGGATGAACAGGTTTTACTACGACAGCGAGTGCTTGATGAGATGCATCGTATCGCTGCTCAGGATGAGCGATTTCATATCGAAACGAAGCCCGCATCGATTGCTTTTCATTACCGTAATGTTGCAAACGAAAAAGCTGAAAAGGCTGTGAATGAACTTCTTGCAGGGGCCGCAACGTGGGATGACGTACGCGTTAAGTCAGGCAAGAAAGTTATTGAATTAGCTGTTGTGCATACATCAAAAGGAGACTGCATTGATGCTCTACGACATCGTGTGGGGGCAACTGCAGTGGTCTACTTTGGTGATGACATAACTGACGAGGATGCGTTTGTCAGGCTGCATGGTCCAGATGTATCTGTAAAAGTTGGAACTGGAGAAAGTGCTGCAACATTTCGAATTCATGACCCGACTGAAGTTGCAAGAAGACTGGCTCGGTTAGCGAGCGCACGAGAGGCATTTCTAGCTGGTGCTGATGCCATACCAATAGAAAGGCACGCTTTGCTCTCTGATGGACGAGTCATGGCGCTTGTCTCTCCTGGTGCAAAAATTAGTTGGATGTGTGCTCCTCGTGTCGATGGGCCAGCATTATTCTCTGAGTTACTCGGTGGTCCGGCGGCAGGGCACTTTACAATCGAGCCATCTCAGCCAGACAACAACCCTCAGCAACAATACGATGGCACTTCTCTTGTATTGAAAACAACTTGGCCCCGCTTAACGGTAACCGACTTCTTGGATTGCTCTGCGGGAAAACCCACACAACGTGCTGGCCGAACTGACTTAATTCGGCAAATTGAAGGGCGTGGTGAAGTTCGTATTACATTTGCACCGAGACTCGATTTCGGAAGGCTTCCCACTCGACTGGTCATTCGTGATGGTGGGCTTGAAATTGATTATACGATCGATCCAATTGTTCTACGGGCACCTGGCGTTGAATGGGAACTTCTGGACGAGGGCTCTCACCAAACTGCTGTTGGTAAAGTCACTCTGCGAGGTGAACCACTACGGCTTGAGCTACGCTACGGCACAGGCTCACTACGTGAACAACAGACTCTGCCACCTCAAGAACGGTACCGACGCACGAAGTTATATTGGGAATCATGGGCAGATCGATTGGTCTTACCAAAGCGCGAAGGTCCACTCGTTCGCCGCAGTGCGCTGGTCCTGAAGGGACTGTGCTATGGGCCGACCGGTGGGATCGTAGCCGCGGCAACAACAAGCCTCCCCGAACACCTCGGAGGGATTCGTAACTGGGATTACCGCTACTGCTGGCTTCGAGATGCCGCCATGTCGGCATCGGCGTTGGTAAAGCTTGGTTCTTTTTCTGAAGCGATGGCATTCCTTGATTGGATGCTCGCCGTTGTCGATCGAGCAGCAGCACCTGAACGCTTAATGCCTCTTTACACGGTCACTGGGCACGAAGTTGGTGCTGAAGCAGAAATTGCTGAACTAGCTGGCTATGCTGGCTCTCGACCGGTGCGAGTAGGGAATGCCGCCCGCGGGCAGGTGCAATTAGATGTTTTTGGCCCAATTGCTGAACTCGTCTGGCAACTTCTTCTGGCCGAGGCACCTGTTTCAAGTGAACACTGGCGGCTTGTTGAGGCGATGGTTGGGGCTGTTGAAGCTCGTTGGCATGAGCCAGATCATGGAATCTGGGAAATCCGAAAACCTCGACGACATCACGTTCATTCCAAAGTAATGTGCTGGCTTGCAGTTGATCGTGGAATTCAAATTTCTGAACGTTTTCTTGACCGAAAAAAACCAGCATGGGAACAACTCCGTCAGACTATTGCTGAAGACATTCTCGAAAAGGCTTGGCACGAGGACTCAAACGCATACACCGCGGCATACGGTGCCGATGACCTTGATGCTGCATCTCTCATGATTGGACTCATGGGATTGGTCGATTGCACGGATTCAAGATTTATGGCAACTATAGATGCCATTGATAAACGTCTACGAATGGGGCCGACCGTTTTTCGATATCTTGCTGATGATGGTCTACCTGGCAGGGAGGGCGGTTTCTTCATCTGTGCAAGCTGGTTAGTTGATTCATTTTATAAAGCAGGACGCCGCGATGAAGCGGAGTCTTTATTTGAATCAATGATTGAACTCGCCGGGCCAGAAGGATTATTACCGGAACAGTATGATCCACTATTGCGAAGAACTCTCGGCAATCATCCACAGGCCTATTCTCATATTGGACTTATTGAGAATGCTTTAACGCTTTCGTCAAATTAGCCTCCCTGCAAGTTTTGTGCGCCCGGTTGCACAGTAGGGACAGAACTCCCTTCCGCAGCACTTCGATCACGTTCCACAACTGCATCAGGAAGGTGATAGAAGCCAATGGCAAGAATCAAATACGTTGCCAAAAGCATGAAGCCCTCAATCCATGTTGCCTTCCCGGCATTGATAATTTCTCGGGCGATAATAATTGCTAATACGATTGAGACAACTTCAAACATAGAAAAAGACAGGTTCATTGATTCACCAACAAACAGTCCTGTGAACACGAGCAGCGGTGCCACAAAAAGCACCATCTGTATTGTTGACCCAACTGTTGCCGCCATGACAAGTTCTTGCTTCCCCTGACGTGCAAACCGAATTGCAGTCAGCACTTCGCCAATACCTCCCACACCACCTAGAAGAACAATCCCACTGAAGGTGTCCGAAAATCCCATTGTCCGTGTCGCTGGAATCAGTGACACGGTGACTGCTTCACTAACACCTGCCAAAGCTATTCCGCTGAGCCCGAGAACCGCAAGACTTCTTCCCACTGTATATGCTTCTTTCGTGCCCCATGTTTGTTTTGAGATATCTTGCGATATGCGACGACCATCAAAAATATTAATCATTACATTTCCGACATAAATTGCCAGAAGAATAAATGACAGCTCAAGAGAGAGATCTCTGGTCCCTTGAGGCGTTCCTATACGAAAAACTGCGGGGACAATAAAACAAAACCCACACATGAAAAGCATTAAGCCAGACGATCGCAACTGCCGCCTGTCGAATGAATGGACTCCGTATTTCAGTCCTCCTACGACAAGAGCGCAGCCTAACCCGACGAGCAAATTAACCATTATTGAACCAGTCAGAGATGCTTTGACAACTCGACCGAGTCCATTCCGTAATGCAACGATACCAATAATTAATTCAGGGGCATTGCTCAGGGTTGAGTTGAGAAGACCACCAACAACTGAGCCAAGGCGAGCTGAGAGCCGTTCGGTTGCAATCCCCATGACTTCAACCAAAGGTACAATCGCAAAAAGTGATACCAAAAAAACAACTCGTGAATCTGCCTCAATTGCATGCAGCACGAAAGATAACGGAATTAAGATGAGCAATAGTCGCTGGTTCATGGCCCTGAGTATATCCCGCAAAAACATTCTGAATATTGTTGTTTTATCAACACAATTCTCGTTCCTGAGGTTATCTTGTAGCAACTTAAACACCCTCAACCATCTGGCATGCACTTAACTCTCCACGTGATGTGTCTCACATGACAACCTATCGCCCACCGGCTGATAATGACGTCCCGCCATTACGAGAACAGGTAGGCACTGTTGTAATAGGTGCCGTTGCAGGACTCGCTGCAGTGGCTTTTCATGCCGTGATGAATCTTGCCGAATCGGTGCGAACCGAACTTGCAGTTTTTGCAACGGCTCATGGACTCGCGGCTCAATTTGGAGTGATACTGACATGTGGGATTCTGGCAGCAACGGCGGTGTTTCTTGTTCACCGTTTTGCAATAGAGGCAGAGGGGAGTGGCATTGCCGCAGTTCTTCATGCTTATCGCACAGTCGGAGGGCGCCGAGCTCTTAGAATTCTCTGGGTTAAATTTCTCGCTGGATTCTGTGCTCTCTCCTCTGGCATGCCACTGGGAAGAGAGGGCCCGAGCGTCCAAATCGGTGCAATGTCTGCAATCGTCCTCAGGCAGTTCGGAATTGGACTGGTATATTTCCGAAGACGGACAGTTGAACTCGGTGCTGCTGCAGGTTTAGCCGCCGCCTTTAACGCACCTTTGTCGGGTGTAGTCTTTTCATTTGAGCTACTTAAGCAACCATTCCATGCTCATAATTGTTTTGAAACAATTCTTGCTTGTGCAATCGCCGACTGGGTATGTCGACTTTTTCACGGCACGGTTCTCGAACTGCCGATCTCACTCGAAGGCTTTCGTGACTGGCATGAATTACCAACCTTTGCTCTCGTTGGTCTTTGTACTGGAATCGTCTGCCTTTTTTTCCAAACTTTTCTTCTCTTTATTGCAAAACGTTTTCAGAAATTTCATCACCATCCAAATAAACTCATTTTGCTCACAGGCGTGTGGGGATGCTTCCTAGGAGTTATTCTCCTCGTGAAACCTGAGGTACTCGGAATTGGCCACACGATTTTTGAAGATGCTATTCAGAATTCCCTGCCATTTATTCCAGCAATTCTTATTTTGGCTACTCGCATTCCATTGAGCGCTATCAGTTACGCAACCGGTGCTCCCGGCGGCCTGATCGTCCCTGCCCTATTATTTGGCGTTCTCTCAGGGCAGGCTTTCTCAACGAGTTATGCATACATGGTTGGCGGTGTTGATGCTGATTTTCACTCTGTCTGCCTTGTTGCTGGGATGGCGGCTAGCATCGGAGCTCTTTTTCGTACTCCACTAACGGCAACAATTATGGCGGTTGAAATTACCGGTGCCTACGACTGTGTCCTTGAAATATCGATTGCGTACCTCGCAGCACACTCCTTGCTTGGGCTTGCCCGACAACCAGATCTCTACACGGCTTTGGGGCGTATTCACGAGGGCGACACCGGAAAACAAGCAGCAAGAATCGACGCGGCACGGTCTTCTATTCATTAGCCTGTCAAGCAGCTCGACACTGATCTTCAACAACTTGTTTGCTTGCTGAAGCAGGACCGGCTGAAGAAGACCTTGGCAATCCATTCTCTTCTATCAGTTGTCTAAGACATGCCACTTGGGCAGTGAGGTCTCTTAATTCATCCTGGTGGTCGTCTTCATGCTGTAAGAAGTGTCCCGCAATTAATCCAGATAAAGCACCAAATGAACTGGCACCTGTTACCATCAAAATAAAAGCAACTACTCTTCCTTCCCAACTTGTTGGATAGAGATCTCCATAGCCAACTGTTGTGACCGTACAGATTGACCACCAGACAGCATCTTCAGCTGTTGTAATGTTCCCTCCATGAGCTCCCTCAAACTGTAAAATTGCAAAACTACATGAAAAAATTACGACTACTGCAACAAAGCTTCCAGCCAACAATGCATTTCTTGTACGGTTCTGAAAAATCAGTGATGCCAAAAACCGTGTGGCCTTAATTCCTCGAATAACTCGGACCACTCGAACTATACGGGCCGCTCGACCCAACCGCATTGAATCAAATATAGGAATTGACGAAAGAAGATCGATCCATCCCCACGTAAAAAAATAATTCCAGCGGTTTGGGGCTTGGATCAGACTTACAATAAAGTCAACGAGAAACACGCCACAGACGAAAAGATCTGCATACGCGAGTAAGGATCTCGCTGAGGGCGTCAGTTCCACAACGACACCAATTGCGAGCATGCCAATAGCGATGAGGCTCACCAGTAAAATAAGAGCATTATAGCCGGCCCATTTCCCATCGTTTGATTGAGAACTTGCCTCTCGAAGGATTGGAGAAATACCAAGCTGAATATCAGCTGAGGCGTCAGATGGACTCATTGACTGAGAAGAAGGAACCATACGTTTTCTATTGAATGTCTTTGCACGTCTCATGAATATTGGGCAGGAGAGATCATAAAGCTCAATCTATTGCGAATGGGACACCAATTTCCAATAAATAAGCTGATTATTCTCGCCCTCTAACACAAATATTGAACTTGGACTGCACCATCTGTGCGTGGTATTTCTATCCCTGATATGCTTCATCCAAAGGGTCAAGGGAGCCTTATGATTACAGCGCAAAGCTTAGAAATGCCCCACACCACCATGTCAGCCCATTCTGCCGTACGTGCTGAGTTCCTCGACTTTCGTGACAAGTCACACGGTGCTATCACAATTGACGAAGTCTCTTCATCAATTGCGGGTGGCCGCTTTGTCTGGATAGACACAAACCTTCAAGACCAAACATATCCTGACCTCAAAAAAGAGTTGCCGGAACATCTAGCCAACCAAACGCCAGTTCTGAAAATCCTCGGCTCTGAGCATCAACAAGACACAGACGACCAGGTCTCATCACTGCATAGAACCGATGATGCCTTACATATCCGCCTTGTAGGTGCAAGAGACACTTCAAAGACAATCAGAAGTGAAGTTCTTGATATTGTTATTACTGAAGGTCTTCTTGCGACATTCTCCGAAGGCTCCTGTGCTGTTCTGCATGCCGTTCGTCGTGACTACATTCGAGACTTTGAACAACATGCTGCGACACCAAGTTTTCTGCTCTATGAGTTTTGGGATAAACAAATTGAACAGTTTCTGGAGGTACAGGGACACCTCGATGAGGAAGTTGAGGAAACACGCCTTGCTCTTCGCATATCTGCTGATGAAGCAACGCTTACAAAATTAGCAAGTGTCTCCGGAAGACTACTGGCATTAAGAAAACGAGTCCTACCTGCTCGTAGAGTATTGGAAGAGTTAGTCTCTCGAAAAACCACACTCGTTAGTGAAGCTACACTGCAATTTATGGGAAACATGATTGGGACACTAGAGCGACTTCTTGCCGACATTACAGCAAACCGAGAAATCCTAGAAAGTGCAATGAATTTTTCCCTCACTGTCATGACACATCGCACAAACATGACAATGAATCGTCTAGCTGTTGTGAGCACTATCTTCCTGCCACTTACTTTTCTCTGCGGTGTCTATGGAATGAATTTTGAAATCATGCCAGAAACCGAGTGGGTGCATGGATATAAGATGTTCTGGATTGTTTCAGCGATCATTACAGTTACGCTGACATTCGTGCTTCGAAAAGCGCGATTATTATGAAACGACTTTCTGTCGCCACTAAATTTTACAAGAGAGCCTCGTAGACCACTTTGGTTTGAATGCTCTTAATATGGGACAAATACCCATATCTACCACTTATTCTGGTAGTAGGGATTATGTTGTTTTCCATCATCTACAAAAACTTTGCCGCATACGTCAACTTTCCACTTTGGCAATGTATCGTTGAGATGAAGCAGTGGGTGACACGGCTCTTGCTGCAATGCGTTCAGAAGATTTGTAGAGTTTCTTTATGGCTGACAACGAAGAGTTCATCTCAGAATTTCTAATCGAGGCGTCAGAAAACCTGGACCAGCTCGATCAGGACCTCGTTGCGCTTGAAAAGAACCCTCATGACCCCGACCGTTTGGGGAGTATTTTTCGGACAATTCACACGATAAAAGGCACGTGTGGTTTCTTCGGATTTACAAAATTAAGCAACTTGTCACATCATGGAGAACATCTTCTTGGCCTCCTTCGTGATGGAAAACTTCACTTCGATGAACAACTGGCATCCCTGCTTCTTGAACTCGTTGATGCCATCCGAACATTCTTAACGGCTATTGAGTCAACTGGCAAAGAAGGTGATGCCGCGTTTCCGGATCTCTGTCAGAAAATGGATGCCACCTGTCTATTAGCTGCTGCTCCTCCTAATAATCAAACAGAAGAACGTCTTGCATCACCATCTTCTAGTACAAATCAGTCCAATCAACCAGATGATTGCACGACAACAGTTCCTGAGGAACGGCCGGTCGTATCGACCATTTCAAATGACCCCGCTGAGGCTGACAAATTAATACCTGCAGCAAACCCTGATATTCTGTCACGCTCAGAAAGCACTCGTTTCAATAACACTTTCGATGCAACTATACGAGTCGATGTACAACTACTTGACACCATCGTTGATCTCGTCGGTGAACTCGTTCTAGCCCGTAACCAACTGCGAACAACGGCGACCAATGAACCTGCATTATTAAACGCAGTCAATCGAATTCACGCAGTGACCGGCGCGCTACAAGAAGTGGCCATGAAGACACGAATGGCTCCAATCGACCAACTGTTTAATAAGTTTCCCCGCATTGTTCGTGACGTGGCAGCAGCATGTAACAAAAAAGTTAACCTTCATATCGACGGCTCCGACACTGAGCTTGATCGGACTCTTATTGAAAAAATACGCGATCCACTTACCCATCTAATTCGAAATGCGATAGATCATGGTATTGAATCAAAAGACATGCGGTCTGTCGCTGGCAAGTCCACTTCGGGAGAAATCTCTTTACGCGCTTTTCAGGAGAGTGGCCAAGTCACTATTGAAGTGTCGGATGATGGAGCAGGTATTTCAGTCGATGCTGTGAGTCAAAAGGCAGTTGAAAAAGGTCTCGTCACGGATGATGCGGCTTCCGCTATGTCTGACGAGAGAATTTTTCAGTTTATTTTCGAACCTGGTTTTTCAACGGCCAACGCCGTGACTGACGTATCTGGTCGCGGTGTCGGCATGGACGTTGTCCGTACAAACATCGAATCTATTGGTGGAACTATTGATATCAGTAGCCAACGTGGTACTGGCACTGTCGTTCGTGTGCGAATTCCACTTACTCTTGCGATCATACCAGCTTTGATTATCTCAAGTGGTGGTGAACGTCTTGCGATACCGCAGTCGTACATTCAAGAACTCGTAGCTCTTAGAAAAAATGGCACGAGTCATATGATTGATGGGCTTGAAGGTGCGCCTGTCTTACGACTACGCGATCGACTCATTCCAGTTGTGTACCTTGACCGGTGGC
>CAXEMW010000005.1:0-31473 GCA_963997395.1 uncultured Planctomycetaceae bacterium | reverse complement strand
TTTCTTAAAGACCAAAAAAAATTAAAATTTATAAAAAAAAAAATTGCCTATGGTGATTTAAAGGAAATAGTTAAAGACATCGAAAGTAACTTTATTTTTTTAAAAATTGACATCGAAGGATTTGAATACAGAATTCTTGAAGATATCCTTTTGTATCAAAACAACAAATATATGTACTCGTGCGGAAGAATATTACGAAATGCCTGCCCCGCAAAAGGGGGTCACCACGACGATCTATTGTGAAAACCGGTAGTTCTTTCGGTCAAAGAAGTTCATCGAGACCGTTATTTACCGCATAGGCAAGAAAGAAACCCCGCAATTACGCCCCGCGTTTTCTCTTGTTTTCCCCGACTCAGGGTGAATCCGTCGATCGGATTGCGGGGCCGTTGGACATGGCTGCCTGAATTGGTTCTGCGTGGTATCCGCCGTTTCCAGTGAGTTCCTCTGGCGGCATGTGATCGTGAACATGCCGCACGTTGGCCTTATGCCGCGTGGTCACCGGTCGTTCTCAACGGCCATCAGTTTATGGCAGGGCATGAGGAAAAGTGAACCTGAGGGGCACGATAGAGGACAGGTGCCATTTTGAGTGATGTATGGTAGTAAAGAAACTCTTTGCTTTTGGCTAATGGGCCTGAACGATCCTGAAGGGTGTAAGAAGGAAAATATATGAGAATCATGATTGTATCTGGCAGCCACCGTCAGGAGAGCCAGTCTTCTCGCGTGGCTGACTATGTTGCGAAGGATCTTGCTCGAATTGACCCAACACTTGTTCTCGATACCTTTAGCTTGTCAGGAAACCCTCTGCCGCTTTGGGATGAGAGTGCCTGGCGGAAAGCTAGTTCTCTTGCATCTTTGTGGAAGCCGATTCGTGATCGTATGCGAGAGGCGCATGCTTTTGTTTTTGTAACACCTGAATGGGCTGGTATGGTTCCACCAGGTCTGAAGAATCTTTTGTTGTTTGCGACTCCGCAGGAAGTGGGACATAAGCCGGCACTCGTTGTTGGAGTGTCATCTTCTCGAGGTGGTAGTTATCCGGTGAGTGAATTAAGAACGAGTGGGTATAAAAATAATCGACTTCTGATCATCCCCGAACATGTCCTTGTTCAAGATGTTGCTGATATGTTGCATGGCGAAAGCCCAGGCGATAAACGGGATGCATGGATTCGCCAGCGGATCTCATTTGCAAACCGACTGTTGCTTGAATACGGGAAGGCCGTTGGGTCAATTCGGGCCAGTGGCCTGACCGATGATGCGGATTTTCCGTACGGCATGTAATTCTTGTGGATTTGTCATACAGTTACCTCTCAGCACGAGTTGTCTATCTTAAGTGAGTTGGAAGAGCATTATCTATGGCATCGGACGGAACAGAGTCTTCAGCCCCTCGTGGAAATATGGCTGGATTTTTCGAATACGCCCGGGATGATATTCGCGCTGGCTTTCTTGTTTTCCTGATTGCTCTTCCGCTATGTCTTGGCATTTCACTTGCGTGTGGATACCCACCAATCGCAGGTGTTTTTACGGCTATAGTTGGTGGGTTTGTTGCACCTCTGCTGACGAATAGTGAACTCACTATAAAAGGGCCCGCCGCAGGACTGATTGTAGTCATCGCTGGTTGTGTCTCTGAATTCAGCGGTGATGGTATGAGTGGTGGCTGGGCACCAATGGATCAGCAGGCGTATCGCGCTGCGTTAGCAATTGGTTTTGCAGCGGCTATCTTGCAAATGGTATTCGCATCGTTTCGGGCAGGCATCTTGGGAGAATTCTTCCCAATTTCTGTGGTTCACGGGATGCTCGCTGGAATAGGTATTATTATCTGTATCAAACAGCTTCCGATTGCGCTTGGTGTAGCAGCGTCAGGCGAGCCGTTAGAAATTCTCGCAGATATTCCGCATCTCCTTGCAGAGGCCAATCCCGCGATTGCTGTCATCGGCATGGCGAGTCTCGTTATTATGTTCGCGTGGCCTGCCTGTGTGCAGCCATGGCCATTTTTACGCAGAGTTCCGGCTCCGATCGTGGTTCTTCTGGTGGCAATGCCAGCCGGGTATGGCTTTGATCTGCTGCACGAGCATTCGTACTACCTTCAGGGACACGAATATCAACTTGGCGAACAGTTCCTTGTTAGTATGCCAAAACAAATCTTTGGCATGTTTCACGATATCACGCTGCCAAACTTTGCCGTCCTCGCTGACCCAAGAGCGTGGAAGTGGGCAATCATCTTTTTCTGTATTGGAAGCCTCGAGTCTGTGCTGAGCGCCAAGGCGATAGATGCCGTCGATCCATGGAAGCGACGAAGCAGTATGGACAGGGACCTTTTTGCAGTAGGAGCGGGCAACCTTATTGCTTCACTGTTGGGTGGTCTACCGATGATTTCAGAAATTGTTCGGTCGAAGGCAAATATTGATAACGGTGGAAAGACACGATTTGCCAACTTCTGGCATGCGATTTTTCTTTTGCTATGCGTGGCAATTATTCCAACGTTTCTTCATCTTATTCCACTTGCTGCGCTTGCCGCCATGCTCGTGTACACGGGCTTTCGCCTGACTCACCCCACTGAGTTCATTCATATTTATCGAATTGGACGTGAGCAGCTTGCGATTTTCATTACAACAATGGTCATGGTCGTTGTCACCGACTTGCTTGTTGGTGTCTTAATTGGAGTGATTCTCAAAGTATCGCTGCACTTGGCCAATGGAGTCCCGCTTCGCTCTCTCTTTAAGCCCTACCTCGAAGTTGAGGATGTCTCAGAGGATACAAGTCTCATTCGTGCTCGGGACTCTGCCGTGTTTAGTAACTGGATTCCATTCCGGCGACAAATTGAGCAGGTGGGGCTTGTCCAAAAAAGGAACCTTGTCATTGATCTTTCTGGTGTACAGCTTGTCGACGATAGCGTGCTCGGAAAGCTTGAAGAGATGAGGGAAGCGTTCGAGCTTGAGGGCCTCAGGTTTTCTATCCGTGGACTCGATTCGCTTATTCCGATGTCAGATAACGTATTGGCTACCCGTAAGCGAACATTGGGTCAAATGAAGCGGTTGACCATCATGGCGCCCTCAGCTGTTGCTGAGCATCTTGTCGACGAGTTTGTTGAACGTGGGGTAACCGGGTATACGATTACTGAGTGTAAGGGAGGAGGACGGCAGTTTGCCGATGGTCCACTTCTTCAACGTGCACGATCTGTTCGGTTGGAAGTTCTAGTCCCGACAGTCAGAGCCGCCGCCCTTGTAGAATTTCTACGCTCGGAGATTTTGCCAGAGTTTATGGCTACCATATGCCTCGAGACAGTCGAAGTGCTTCACTCGACAGATTTTGAGTAAGTATGAGCGCTCTTAGAAATTTTCAAATACTTAGCTTCAGGTCATGCAGAGAGATCTGGTGATGTCGCAAGTTGAAGTGCCACCTTGCAGCCTGTGAGGAACTGATCAATATCCAGTCTCTCGGTTAACGAATGCCCGGCGACCTGACCGGCCCCAAGTGTTGCTACTGGAATACCGCGAGCGTTGAGCCAGTTTGCATCAAGGGCTCCTTGTGTTGTAAGGAGTTCAGGTTTCATACCTAATGATCGTATGGCAGACTCGGCGGCTTTTACAGAAGCGGCATTTTTAGGGATAGAAAAAGGCTCGTATTCGATATCGGTATGGAATGTCACCGACCCTCGTTGCCCACGACAATTTTTTGTTGAGCGTACTGCTCGTTGGCACGCTCGCTCGACTTCACGAGCAATACGGTCGAGGAGTCGGCGGTCGAAGCTACGGCATTCTCCTTCAATATCAACGCGGTCAGTCACCACATTTGTTGCGTCTCCCCCGTGGATCGTGGCAAGGTTGCATGTGCCTACTTTACCTCCGCGGAGAAATTCACCGTGCCAGCCCCCACTTACAATGTCTTGAATGGCAAGGCCGGCAAGCGCAAGTGCGCTGACCCCACGGTCGGCAGCTCCGCCGGCATGACTTGCAATACCATGGAATTGAATCGATAGAGTTCTGCCACCGATTGCGGCATGAGTGATTCTTTCAGGGCCGCGACCATCCCAGTTCCAAGCAAGCTTGGGGTTGCCTAGCTTGCTCACATTTACAAAACGACTGCCGAACAAACCGAGTTCTTCTTGGATTGTGAATAAAAGGGTTAGTGGTGGGTGGGGAATTTTTTTTCGTTGGATTTCAAGAACGGCATTGAGTATCGCGGCAACACCCGATCGATTGTCTGCACCAAGAGCCGTTTTCGGATTTCCTGAAACAAGAGAATCGCCTCGCTGTATCGGCCTGCAGCCAACGCATAATGGCACTGTATCTAGGTGCGCCATGAGCATTCTTCGTGGTGCCCGTATTGTTCCAGGAAGCTTCACAATGAGATTGCCTGTGCTGCCTCCAGCTGGCGATTTTTTGTGCGCATTGTCGGTTGTGATTGCTGCTGCTGGAATACCAGCTGCGGTCAACCGTCTCCGCACCTGTTTTGCGATCTGTTCCTCGTGGCAGCTCGGTCCTGGTACTTTCATCAGCGCGACTACAAGGTCAAGAGCTCGATTTGCATCGAGTGTCGATGGTTCGGTCATTCTGTAGTTTTGCTTACGAACCTTTTTTTTCATGGCTTGTTTATCCTAAATCGCGGGGATATGGCTCTCGACGTACTTGATGTGCTTATTGTATTGCAAGGAAGTTTTCTTTGGGTTCCCATGGGCGAATGGTAAGCATTTGATCACAGTGATCTAATTATGATCTAGTAAAGACGCGTATGCCATTGAAAGATTGTGTAACGACGCGGGAGCGTCGCTTTGGCTTGGTTTTGTTAGGGGGCTTCTGGATAAAGGGGTCGGTGTGACTGATAAGGAAAATGAACGAGTGGGTGAAAGTCTTGAAACGTATTCCCCACCACCAAAGACATTCTGGAAAACGGTTGCTGCTCTTGGGCCGGGTATTATCCTGGCAAGCTCAATTGTTGGAAGTGGTGAACTTATTGCGACAACTGTTGTTGGGGCAAAGGTTGGTTTCAGTCTTTTATGGCTCATCATTCTTGGCTGTGCTGTAAAGGTTGCAGCGCAAATCGAGATCGGCCGTAATGCAATTACCTGGGGGCGGACACCGCTGGCCTCGTTTGACCGAGTTCCGGGGCCACGGGTAGCAGGGCGAGGATGGATCTATTGGTGCTGGGTAGTAATGATGGTCCTTATCGTAGTTCAGCAAGGGGGTATTCTTGCAGGTGTAGGGCAATCACTTGCGGCGGCCTTGCCGCTAACGACATCGGGTCGTGTTGCCGGCGAATTGTATGAAGAGCTCGCCAAAGCAGAAATTGATACGGCACTTGCAGCACGTGAGGGGCATGCGGATGTGCTGGCCATGGAAAAAAATCTCACGGTGTTACGCCGCCAATCAAAAGAACTAAAGGCTCCGTACGATGCCTCTATCTATGCTGTTCTGATGGCAATACTCACGGGAGTTCTTCTTGCAGGTGGTCGGTACGGACTCATTGAGCGACTGTCACTCGTTCTTGTTCTTGCTTTTACGCTATTTACTTTTCTTGCTGTTGTCATGCTTCAGGCTGATCCCAATTGGGCTGTTTCGAGTGAAGAGTGGATAACCGGGCTGACTCCATCATTAGAGGGGGCGAGTGGTGGTTTCTCGGTCGCGCTTGCGGCTCTTGGCATCATTGGTGTTGGGGCTGCTGAGTTGATGGTCTATCCATACTGGTGCCTTGAGAAGGGGTATGGCAAATCAGTCGGTGCACATTCCTCTTCCGAAGGCTGGGCAGCCAATGCCAAAGGGTGGATGCGAGTCATGCAGCTCGATGCATGGCTGTCAATGATTGTGTATACGTCGGTTACAGTTTTCTTCTATGTGCTGGGTGCAGCAACTCTGGGACGTCTTGGTCTCGTGCCTTCAGGAAATGAAATGGTACGTGCACTTGGTCAAATGTATGTGCCAATCTTTGGTGTCTGGATTCAGCAGGTATTCTTGCTTGGTGCTTTCGCAGTTTTGTATTCCACTTTTTTTGTTGCTGCAGCAGGCAATTCTCGAATGGTTGCCGACGGCTTGGTGCTCGCCGGGTTGTTGCCAGGCGATGAGGCTTCACGTCGCAAAGCCGTTCGAGTTACGTGCGTGGTTTGGGTCATTGCTGCATTAGCGATGGCGTTTTTATTCCGTGCCCCTGTTGCGATGGTGTTAGCAAGTGGTGTTGCGCAGGCTGTGATGCTGGGTGCGCTTGCCATTGCTGTCCTCTATTTTCGGTACTGCGACATTGATCAACGGCTTGCTCCGAAAAAAGCATGGGACGTTCTGCTTTGGTTTTCAGCCATTGGTTTTATTGTTATTGCGAGCTGGACAGTCTGGCAGAAACTTTCAGACTTTCTGTTTCTTTGAGTATGGCGTAAAGCACGCCGATGAGTCGCGTTCTCGTCGAGGTTTGATTAGATTGCGTGTAGAGATTCATAAGTGTCATAACCAAAAAATCGCATTAGGAGAAAAGCATGTCGTCGCTTGCAGGTGGTGGTCAAGAAGTAGGGGGTGGGGGCAAAGGAGCGGCTGCGAGCCAACAGGCGTCAGCGAATCTGTCTGTGCCGAGTAGTCCGCTACTTGATTTTGATGCGAACCGGTTGATGCAGCACTTCCATGCAGGTGAATACGAGCACATGGCGGCACAATTTCTGGCAGTGCTTATCCATCTGCGAGACACGACGTACTACCAAATAGAGGAAGCTAATCACACTGCACTCAATAAATTCATCAAACACTTTCTTTATTTTATGTCTCAGGAAGATTTCGTACTTCCTGAGAAGTACGCTTCAGCGTTTATTGATCTGAATGCCGTCATCGGTAATGTGGTTTCGATAAGTGATTTCGGAACAACAGACCCATTTGTCCAGGTTCTTTTGAAGCAGCAGCGAAACTTTACAAAGTTGTTATCACTCTATTCGGGTCGTAATCGAGTGAAGATTGATCGGCGGCTTCTGTTTGCAACGAGTCCTCAACTTGCAACCCAGTGGTATTTCTGTTTTCTCGAAATGTACCGAACTGGGCCGTCTGATCCAGAAACTCTTGCCCATCTCCGCGAGCACATTACATTCGAGGATGATCGTTTGATTGGGATTAACTCATTCACGCATCACGCATACTTTGGTGCAACGTATATTGATAACGAGAAAGACTATCTTGTGAAGCAGCGGATCAACCGGCTGTTTCAGGCAACTCCTCTTTGTCAACAAAAAATCACAAATAAACCAAAGCCAAAGAAGATCGGTGTCCTTTCTTCGATGTGGTTTCCTCGGCAGAGTGTGTACCGATCACAGCATCCGTTCCTCAGAGAACTTGCGAAAAATCATGAGCTTGTGCTCGTTCACCTCGGACGCCCCCGGGAAGACCTCGATACTGAAATCTTCAGTGACGTGCGTTACTACAATGCTTCGGATAAGGCTGATGATCTATCAGCTATCGATCCAAATGACTTTTCGATGGCTTATTTTCCTGATATTGGCATGAGTATCGAGAGTATTATTCTTGCCAACATGCGTATCGCGCCGATTCAGGTGAGTAACTACGGTCATCCCGTGAGTACGTTCGGGGCGAAGGTAGATTACTGGATTGGAGGACGTGAAACCGAGGTGGCTGATCGGGCACGTGAGCACTATTCTGAGCGACTTGTTTTGATTCCGGGTTGTGCGCAAGCGCCGGTGCCATTGGAGTACCGATTGGAGTACCCAACGCTTGAAGAAAAGCCAATCATTATTAATTGCACGTGGAGTGGCCAGAAGATTAATAGTGAGCATCTCAATCGTCTCAAGGTCATTGCCGAGAGAGTTGAAACACCGGTGAAATTTCACTTTTTCCCAGGCGGTGCAGTACTCGGCAATGGATACCTACCACTCAAGCGAGCTGTCGAAAATATTCTGGGTACAGAGCAGACAGTTGTGATGCCGAATTTTGACTTTCAGCGGTACATGCAATCTTTGGAACATGCTCACTTCGCAATTGATGCACATCCCTTTGGTGGATACAACACTGCAGTTGATTTGCTTACCTTGAGGTTGCCAGTCGTAACAATGGCAGGTAATCGATTCTATAACCTGTCTACAGCATATCTTCTCAATAAGGTCGGGCTTGAAGAGTTAGTGACAGACAACGAAGCAGATTTTCTAGATGTTTGCTGCCGAATGATTGATGATTCAGACTTTCGCGGACGGATGCAGCGAAGGATGAAAATTGCTGATCTTGATTCAACGGTTCTGAGCCTTGAGCATGTTCCTGCATTTGCACGAGCCATTGACTACATTCTCGATAATCATGAATCGCTTCAAGAAGACAGCGCACGAAAGCCAATTACGATTACATAACAAAGGCCACTGTGTTCATCAGTCTGCAGACTTCGGATTGCGTCGAATGGAGCTAATTTGCGTTGATCGATCGCTTCAATGAACTCAGAAGTTCAGGCACACGTGGTGCTGCCATATAGACCCGCGCTGTGACTGCCGATCGTGGGAAAAACTGTGCAATGAAGTCAAAGCAGAACTCACTTCCTGTGTGTGAGATTGATGCCATATTGGCGTAGACGCCACCGAGCATGTCGTCAGGGAGTTTAAGGTTGTCGTAGATGTCGGCGATTGGAGCTTGTTGCACGGCATTGGATTGGTTTGAACGTGGTGTTGAGGTTTGCGGAGTCTCTGCCGACGTGGGTTTTCCCGTTGGGGTGGCATCCTGCATTTTTTTACTGTCATTCGCATCGCTACTGGCAGGTCTCGGGTTCTGGTCTACTTTTGGTGCCTGAGGTTCATTGGGTAGATGTCCAAATGAAACACGGTACTTTTCCAGAGCCTGTTCCAAAGCGAGTACGAATTGGTTGGCCACAGTTGGTGGGAGAATGATTCGCGCCGCGACACGATTTGGGCGTGCCAGTGACTGAATAAAATCAATTGTATATTCGTTGGGTCCGTGAAGTACGATCACTGCCGTCGCAAAAACACCTCTTCCGATCTCATCAGGTATTCGTGCTGTTGCTGATGAATGTTGAATCTGCTGGACAGGTTGTTCAGGGTTGTTCTCGGGGTGTTTTTCGTCACTCATGACTCAATCCTTAAAAACTTGCGTAAGCACTATTCGCTGCCACAAGGTGTCGCCGCACCCTTCGGTAGTTGGGTGTACTCAGCGTCGCGTTGCAGGTGTTGGTCGTCTTGTAGCATCACGCGTCTGCCGGGAGGCGACTCGTTTCAACTACAGGTGTTGGGCCTGTGCAGGCCTTCATGAATTCAACGAGATCGGCTTCTTCAGTATCATTTAGGTTCAGAGGCTTGATCTTCGTGCTCAAATGTTTACTCGGATGACCACCCTTGTCATACCACTCAACGACCTCTTCAAGTGTCGCAACCGAGCCATCGTGCATGTACGGTGCAGTGAGCGCAACATTGCGGATCGTCGGTGTCTTGAATGCACCCATGTCGACAATATCTTTTGAAATGGCGTGACGTCCGATGTCATGGTCTTCTTTGTCCATGCCGACACCAATATTGTGGTATTTTTCATCTGCAAGATTCGCACCAACATGACAGGCAGTGCAGTTTCCTTTTTCGGTGAAAAATATTTCTCGACCACGTTTCGCTGATTCGCTCATAGGATGTGCTTTCACGCCCGCAGCAGCGTCTGCGTAAAGTTTGGCGAGTTCGGGATCGTCTTCAAGATCTTCTTTCTCAAGATTCTGAAACGCTCTCCACTGCTCGTTGTAGTCGTATGGTGACGGCGCTGTAACGATGACGCGTTCGAAAGCAGCGATCGCTTGTCCAACAGCATCAATTGTGACCGAGCCAAAAATTTTCTCGAATTGTTTTGCGTACACCGGGATGCTCGCTAAGCGTTTCACAACACCTTCGTGGGTAAATCCCATTTCAATAGGATTCTCTATAGGGCCGATTGCCTGGGCCTCGAGTGATTCTGCACGACCATCCCAGAACTGTTTGTCAGAGAGGATACGATTAAACGAAACCGGTGAGTTCCGACCACCAGCCTGCCCTTTAATCCCAATGCCTGTTTTTGTCTGCGCGGTGTAGCCCATTGATGGATCATGGCAACTCGCGCAACTGACAGTGGAATCAAGAGACAACCGTGTGTCGAAATAAAGTTGCCGACCAAGTTCAATTTTCGCACGAGTCAGAGGGTTTTCCTCGAGGCCAGTAATTTGGCTGGAGCCTTGAGAAAGACCGAGTGGGAGTTGTGGGGTTAGTTCGACAAAATTTCGTTCATCTTCTAACCATGTTTCGATTTCGCTTATTGTGATTGGTCCACTGCCGGGAACTCCTGCCGTGAGGGAGGGGTCTCCAAGCAGGACTTCTTCCGCATAGCATGGATTCGATAGGCCAAGAAGAATGCCGGCACATGCAGAAAGCACAATCCGTATGCATCGGTGTGATCGCATTTCGTGATCCGAGTGAGTTAAGAAAGGTGCAGTGAGCGACATGTTCGAATCCTCCTTTGGTACAGCGAGTGAGTATAGCCGCTGCATGCTCCGTAATCGCGGGTGTCTAGGGAAAACAGGTCGGCTGCGATGGGTTTTTTGCCATTCTGCCGGGGAAATACCTTCCCTTTTCCAGTTTATGCGCTCTTTCCCACAGAGTCGACTCTGGTTGATAGCCCTTGCTTTCCGATAGTCTGTAGAGGAAGCCATGGGTGGCTTCAAAAACAGGTAATTCGCTTCAAATAAAAAATGTTCGGCGGTAGCTTACCGTCTGGAGTTGTTGATGACACAAACACCAAAAAATGAACGAGATCATGAGTCAGAAATGCCGAGCGAGATAAATGCTGGCGAAAGTTCAGTGCCGGAGCAGGAGGCAACGGAGCAGCAGGACGAATTGATTCTTCCAGCAGACGAGCTTTCTCAACAAGAAGCAGCTTCAATGATTCGTGATGCTGCAGGCCAACTTAATGATTTTCTTGCTGACCGCCGGCGAGAGTCGGAAGAATTTGCACGGAGGATGACAAGGCTCGAGGAAGAGGTTCAGAATAATGGGAACTCCAGTAGGCATGTCATGACCCTGAGTGTTGTTGTGGCACTTATTGCATTCGCTGCAACAACGGGTCTATGGCGGCTCGCACGAAACCAGTCAGAAGTGAAGTCGGCGTTGCAGCAGACAATGAATCAGGTGAAAGCATCGAGTGAAGCAAATTTGAAGCGAATCAGTGAGGTGCAGGGTGCAGTTGCTGCTGGTGTCGAAGTTCAGGCCGCAACGGCTCTACGTCTCGAGAAACAACTCTCTGGCCAGCTTGATGATCAGAAAAAATCTGCAACCCGGCTTGAAAAGAGACTGGGTGAAGCAACACAGAATGTTGCAGAAGTTCGAGAGGATGTTGCTGAGAAGTTGGCAGTTCAGTCCGAGATAACCAAAGTTGAACGAGCCAGAATGATAGGAGAGATCAAAACTGTGATCGGTGTACTCGAAGCCTCTCTCGAGGAACGGTCAAAAGATCTTGCTGAGCAGTCACAGGCGTTGAAGTCGCAGCAAAAAGAATTTAGCCAGGCAACGGCGCGTGCACAGGCAGATCGGCAGGCAATGGTGCGAGCGGCGACTCAGACAGTCAATGCTCAGTTACTCGGATTGCAGGAAATGCTTGATACGCTTGAAGAAGGCCAGCCGCCAGATACGAAGGCTGTTTCAAAAGCCAGTCAAGATATCGAGGAAAGAAAAACAGCGAAAACAAAAAATGCAAAATCGGTGATAGCTTCAGCCCCCTCCGGAAAAAAAATAGATGGGACGTCCGCTTCCAAGTCTTCGCCTGCTGCGAAAGCGAACCCAGCGAAGGCCGTAAAAGCTGGCGAGAAGAAGACGGGCAGTCAAATCACGAAGCAGCCCGCCAAGAGTCTACTGGAAAAGGCCGAAGACAATGAGGGAGAATCAGTTGGCACGGCCGCAAAACAAGAGCTTCTGGATTCGGCTGCTCCACAGAATCCAAAAAAGAGTAAGAAAAAATAACGCCGACAAATTGGTTGCAGATAAGCGAAAGGCTGGGGCTCTCATCATGAGTCCCAGCCTTTCTTGTTGATGGACAATTAGCATTCTTGCGGTCGGATTATTTTTTCTTTTCCTGTCGTTGTTCACCCTTGTTTCGTGAAGCCTTCATTACTTCACGGGCTGCATTTCGCTCGTCATCACTTAGTTTCCCATCAGCATCTTTGTCGAATTTCTTGAGCATTTCAGCGCGCCGCTCAGGTGTCCATTGCCTTCGGTCTTTGCTTCCTTGACGACTCTGCATTTCAACTCGTAGCGTTGCCTTTTCAGCGTCACTTAGTTTCCCATCACCGTCTTTATCAAATTTCTTGAGCATTTCAGTACGTTGCTCAGGCGTCCATTGCCTTCGGTCTTTGCCTCCTTGAAGACTCTGTATTTCAGCTCGTAGCGTTGCCTTTTCTGCATCACTTAGTTTTCCATCACCATCTTTGTCAAATTTCTTCAGCATTTCGGCTTTGCGGTCGGCCTGGTCTTTGTTTTCTGACGGTGCTGCAAAGGTTGTCGCAGCGAACAAAGTCATTGCTATGCAAGTAAGCATGCAGAGCGGGCGAGGGAAAGGCATTGTGTTGGCTCCTTGTAATGGGGAAGGAATCAGTATCGTTTGGTGGTGATGCACCGTACTGAATCCCAGATACATCTTCAACGAGTTGCCGCACTCGAAAGTTTCGAGCCATTTCAAAAATATGGCACCATGCAGAAAGGGTTTAAAAGTTCAACCTGCAGCGAAGATGGTGGGCTAGGCAGCCTTTTTGATTTCGACCTCTGCAGGTGCTGGTGGCCTGGCCTCTTGTTGGCGGGGAAGGTCTTCAGAATCGTCTTCGGTATGCTCGACCTCTTCTTCGTCGTCTGACAGGAATGTTCCGGTCAGCCCATCGAGCATGTCGGGGAGTGATGAGAGAACGTTTACAAAACCGAGTACCATCACTCCGTGGTGTGCACCGAGCTCGAGCGCAGAGATATCTGCGAATAGGGTTTCTACAGCTTCATCGAGGCCGCTTGTCAGAAGAACAATCCCAGTCGTGAATTTCAGCCATGTGCTTTCAGCCAGTGATTTAATACCAGTCGTCAATGATCGCTTCCATCGAACGATTATTGGAGCGGGGTGTGTTCTTTTTCGGCGATTTTTTTTTGAAGACGCCATACTCTGGTCCGTTTCCCGTGGGCACGAATTCTTTTCTAAATTCGTGCTTGGAAGTACCTTTTTCAGAGGTGTGGGGTCAATGGCAAATCGGTATTAGCAGTCAGTCTTTTACTGGTTCCATTTGACCTGTCGGAGCAAGAAGGCGAAAAAGGACGGAATCAAGGATTATCAGGAAAACACCAAGGACAAGTCAGTATGGCTGAACAAAATCAGAGCGAATATGAGTTTCTGAAAGGCTCGCCGGCCTTTGACGGTCTTAGTGACCTCGACATCAGAAGTATTCTTTCAAAAGCCACGCCGATGGAGGTTCGTGGAGGAGAGGTGCTCTTTAGGCAGGGCGATCCCGGTGGGACGATGTATGTCATTACGAGCGGCCGTGTACGTGTGCTTCTCGAGGACGATGAAGGGGAACAGTCTCTTCTGAATGTACTCGATCGCGGGGCTCACTTTGGTGAACTTTCCATGCTGATTGGTTCACCGAGGAATGCAACGATAAAGACGGTCGTTGATACTGATTTGCTGGTATTGAATCATGATCATTTCGCTGAAGCAGTAGAGCAGGTTCCGCAGTTCGCGGTGAATTTAAGTAAGACTTTGGGGCGTTGGTTACGGGGGGAGTTGCTCGGCACCCGGCGTCAGGTCATTCGTGCAGTCTTTGCAGTGATAAGAACTCGTAAGGAGCATGCTGCACTTGCTCCGCAAATGGTCAAGGCGTTTAAAGCACGGGGTGCCACGGTTAAGGTGGTGACGGATAGGCCGGAGGCGTGGCCAGCTCAAGATGTTCTTGCCGAACTGGTTCATGGAAATGATGTTGAACCACTTCGTGATCGTGTCGCAGATGCCGTGACGCAGGGAGTCAGAGTGCTTGTTGATTGTGATGTGGCGACTGCCGAAGCATCCTTATTGAGCCAATGCGAACACCTTCTCTGGCTTTTTGACAATCAAGATCAGGGACTCGTTGAAAGTAGGCTTGGTGCGTTTGTCCGTGACCGCGATAGTTTGGCTGGTCACTCACAGGTTGTTTGGACACATAAACGGTCAGCTCGGCTTCCAAGGCATGCCTCGCATGATCTGCCACTTCCAGGTAGCGATATGCGAGTGCAGTGGGATCACGATTCTGGAGAGCCTCACTTTCGTGAGCACGATGTGACTCGGTGCGTGCATTGTGTTGATGACCTTCAGTTTGGCCTCGCGCTTGGTGGTGGAGGCGCCAAGGGTGTTGCGCACCTCGGTGTTATTGAGGTGTTGAATCGTGAAGGCATTTATTTTGATTCTGTCGCAGGCACAAGTGCTGGTGCCATCATGTCTGCTGGGTATGCAATGGGAAAGTCGCCCGATGTGCTGCTGCAGTTAATGCTCAAGGAGATGACGCCGCCGCGTTGGTTGAGGAAATTTCCAAAGAGCAGGGAGATGTTTCTGCTGTCGCAATTCCGTATGGGGTGGATTGAGCCGAAATTCCGAGAGCATCTGCAGAGCGTACAGTTCGATGAATTATTGCTTCCGGCGTCACTTGTGACCGTTGATCTGGTAACGGGGCAGGAAAGGATTCGGCGATCTGGAGATGTCGTATCGAGTGTGATGGAGAGTATCAATCACCCAATTTTTGGAAAACCAATACTTCGGGGCGATGAAGCGCTTGTAGATGGAGGGGTTTTGGCAAATGTGCCATCACACTGCTTGCGTCGACAGGGTTCGAACTTTGTTCTGGCTGTTGATGTGACGACAAAACTGTCGACAGACTTTTGTCGTGATCCCCGTAGGCCAGAGAAACTGACGTCACCGGGGTATCTACGGACGTTGCTCCGAGTAAACGATGTTTCACTTCGAAGTCTTTCCGGTATTCACCGGTCTGGTAGTGATTATGTCATTACGCCGGATACATCAGCCCACACGTTTGATGACTTTGCCGCAGGAGAAGAGCTGATGAATCTTGGCCGGGAAGCGGCGGAAGCGGCGCTCCCTGAAATCAAGGAGCGAATAGCCAAAGTATACCGTTCCATCGACGATAACACCTCTCGGTAAATTTTTACTGATTCGTGTAAGGTTATGAAATAGTATTACATTGTGCTGACAGCGACCAAAGCGTTTGTTCGTTCGGTATGAGTTATGGAAAGGCTCGGTGTTCGTGCACAAGAACGCAATGTCAGCCTTGCTGGTAATATGATTTGTTTCAATATGTTCGTGGTTTCGCATTGATTTTTTAGAAGGGCCTCCCATGTCGACAACTAGACGACAGTTTCTCACCAAGACAACAACTCTTGCGACCGCAATGTCGGTGCCTTATTTCGGATGGCACAAAAAAACACTCGCGGACGAAAGTCAGTCCAAGAACGACCGTGTAGCCGTTGGTCTCATTGGTGCCGGTGGCATGGGGCTAGGGAATCTTCGTACCGCATCTCAATGGATTGACGTCGTTGCAATCGCAGATGCAGATGCTGGTCGTGCTTCTGCAGCGAATAACTCGTTGAGTGATGGAAAGGCGAAGGAGTATGCCGACTACCGAGCCATTCTTGACCGAAAGGATATCGATGTTCTTCATATCGCAACGCCAGATCACTGGCATACAAAACCATTGGTTGAAGCAATGCTTGCTGGGAAAGATGTCTACTGCGAGAAGCCTCTCACTCTCACGATTGATGAAGGGAAACTCATTCGGAAAGTTCAGAAAGAAACGGGTCGTGTTGTTCAAGTTGGGACACAACAACGAAGTCAGTTCAATCTGTTCGTAAAAGCAGTTGCAATGGTTGCCGATGGCCGCGTCGGGAAAATTAAAAAGGTGACTGCTGCGATCGGGGCTGGTCCGACATGTGACCCGCTGCCTGTGGTGTCGCCGCCAGCAGAATTAGACTGGGATCGATGGTTGGGTCCCGTTCCTGCTGTTGATTATCGTTATTACAAAAAGCCCTCCAATGGGAAGAAAGGTTCACGCCCAAACACGAATTGCCATTACGAGTTTCGGTGGTGGTATGAGTTTTCAGGCGGCAAGCTGACTGATTGGGGTGCACATCATGTCGACATTGCTGTTTGGGCTCTTGAGCAGGCAGGGCAGGCGGGTGAGCACGGTGGTCCAACAGGTATTGGAGGGAAGGCGACGCATCCGGTTCCATTTAAGAACGGTATGCCTGTAGAGCGAGACCGCTACAACACGGCAACCGCGTTCCTCCTCACGGCAACATATCCTGACGATGTTGAACTCATTATTCGGCACGATACAGATAATGGCGTCCTTATTGAAGGAGACAAAGGGCGTATTTTTGTCAATCGCCGGAAACTTGTCGGGGCTCCAGTCGAAGCACTTGCGGATGATCCACTTCCAGAGGATGCAATTGCGAAGGCGTATAAAGGTCTGCCCATGGAGGCCGATGGGCGTAAGGCGCACTGGGCCACTTTCCTGAATTGTGTGAAGACACGGAAAGATCCGATCTCTGACGTTCACTCACATATGCGAGCCCTCAATGTCTGTCATCTCGCTGGTATAAGTGCCCGACTTGGTCGCGATCTTGCGTGGGACGCCTCGTCCGAGCAGATTACTGGTGACGACGAGGCCAATGCGATGCTATCACGTCCATATCGCAAGGGATATGAGATCAATATGGGATGATCGTGAGCAGCAGGATTGTAGCTGTTCAGGCAATGAGCGGCATTGGACAATCGAGTGTTGTGGCGATTGCTCTCAAAAGATTGATCTCTCGTGAGGTGATTGTGCCGTCGGCAGATGCTGTTTCAGCCAGACCCCGAATGAGCTTGGCTTTTGATTTGCCTGGCAGCCGTCCGAGGGCATCAAGCGAGTGGTTGAGTCTGCTGAAAATTGTTCGATCCCACGGTTGGAGTTCAAGCGGCGGCAAACCAGTCGCCTCCACACCACGTTCAAAGGCGCTTTGGATAAGTTCTTTGTCACGGCTGCCAGCATGAGCCAGTGCAGACAATACGGTTGAAACATCTTCGGGCGATGGGCGCCCACTGGTTTTTCGTTTTCGTTTTCTTCCAAAGTGTGGGTCGAGGACATGCGAAACAACCTTTTGAAGGGTCCACTCAAAGAGGCTCAGGCGATTGTCTGCAGCAGCAAGGGCGTGTATGTTGTCGCGGAATTGCTCATATTGCTCCGGTGAAAGATCCTTCAGGGGACCAAGGCAGATATCAACCAGTGGCAGCCGAGATTCTCGAGGGAGTGCTTCTGTCAATTTATGGAGTTGAATTGTCGAGCGATAGACAGCAGGATCAGCTTCGGCAGCGAGTTGTTCAAACTGTCTCTGGCAGCTGGCGAAGTCGGCATCAAGTAGCAACGCATAGATGACACCGCGGGCACCATAGGGTTCTCTGGCAGCTTCCCGAAGTGTTTCAGGTAACGATTCAAGAAGCTCGTGCGAACGGGCGATCTGCTGTGGTGTCGGCTTTCCGATTGCCTCGACGGCCTGCTCTGGCGATGGAGCAGGTTGTACTTTGGGACGAGGAGTTAGGGTGTCAGATGGAGGTGTCAATGGTGCTGTTGAGCCAGCAAACCCTGCGGCCCCCGCAGGAGCAAACGCTTTAGGCGATGTTGATGATCTGACTCCCGACTGTGCTGTATTCTCAACCTGCATTTCAGCCTGCCAGAACATGTCTATTCGTGCGATTCGTTTTTCCAGCGGAGGATGTGTTGCGAACAGTTCAGCCACACCTGTTGCAAAAAACATATGAGATGCTTCGGTTGCCTTGGCCGCAGTTACTTTCGATCCGGTGTTTAAGCCCCCAATTTTTTTGAGTGCCCCTGCGATACCGTTCGGGTCACGCGTAAATTGTACGGCTGATGCGTCGGCGAGAAACTCACGTTGCCTGCTTACCGCGGCCTTAATCAGGTTGCCAATGAGTGTTCCAACAAACCCGATTGCCATAAGCCCCAGTCCAAGGCCGAGGAATGCAAGACCGCCGCCACCTTTGTCATTACTGCTTCTTCTACCACCCGATGCCGCAGCAATACGCAGGGTGTAGTAGCCAATAAGACCAACAAGCAGGATGCCGTGGACGATTCCAATCAGTCGGATGTTCAATCGCATGTCGCCGTTGAGAATATGGCTGAATTCGTGCGCAATCACGCCCTGCAGTTCATCGCGACTGAGGTTTTCGACACATCCACGGGTCACGCCGATAACAGCATCTTCAGGCTGGTAGCCAGCAGCGAACGCGTTGATGCCCTGTTCGTGATCCATCATGAATACCGGTGGCACAGGCAGGCCAGAAGCAAGTGCCATTTCTTCGACGACATTCAGTACTTTGCGTTCAACCGGATCACTTGAATCGTTCAGGAGGCGGCGGCCACCGAGAGAGAGGGCGAGGGGTTCGCCTCCTCCGGAAAGCTGTGCGGTTTTGTAAAGGCTTCCTCCGCCAACAACAAGGAAAACTGCCAGCGCAACCCCTACGAGAATATCTGGTCTCCAGAATGTGTCTGGTCCAAATTGATTAATAAGCATTTCTCGCTGCTGTGACGCCTGTTCAAGGCCTCCTAGATAGAGCGACATGATAAGTACGTAGGTGCCAGCGATCAGGCCTATTACCGCAACGACGAATAGCCAGACAAGCATGCCTGTTTTGCGGCGAGCGCGATCCTGGTGCTCAAAGAAGTTCATTACAAAATTCGTCCCATGAAGGTAGCGACATCATTCCGTGACAAACTGGTGGGTCGCTCTGCCCGACTGAGAGCGAACCTAATGCGTTGTGCGAACTCGTTAAAATGAAACTGAAGGCGCGGCCTGAATTGCTTGTTTGTCATCAAACTCGAGAAGTGATGCATGTTGGAAGCCAAATGTGCCAGCAAAAAGTACCGGAGGAAATGATTCTCGGTACATGTTGTAGGCGGTCACGGCATCATTAAATGCCTGCCGTGAGAATGCTACTTTATTTTCGGTACTGGTCAGTTCTTCCTGAATCGCCATCATGTTCTGGTTGGCCTTCAGGTCTGGGTAGGCTTCGGCCAGTGCAAAAAGCCGACCGAGGGACTGAGTAAGCATGGTTTCTGCACCACCAAGTGCGCCCATGGCAGCAGGATCGCCAGGATTTGCGGCTGCTTTGCCGGCTGCTGACGCAGCTTGATTTCGAGCATTGATAACAGCCTCAAGCGTCTCACGTTCGTGAGACATATAGCCTTTCGCAGTTTCTACAAGGTTTGGAATGAGGTCATATCGCCGCTTCAGTTGGACATCGATTTGGGCGAACGCATTTTTGTTGCGAGCACGTAAGGAGACGAGCCGGTTATAAATTCCAGCAAGCCAAAATCCAAGGAGAACGAGTACGCCGAGTACGACAAGTAAAGGAATAAGCATCGGAAACCTCCAAGTGCAAAAATGCGTGGCAAAGCTGCATAAGCCCCACTAGTTCGTAAGATTACCAAACAAGAGACAATCTGACATACTAGAACGCAAGAAAGTCCAAATCTGCCGTAGGGGAAGAAAATGTTTCGTTTTGTATGCCTGGTTCCATGTTTTCTCGTAATTTCAGTAGACGCTGCTGAGTGGCCCCAGTGGCGTGGTCCTCAGGGACAGGGCCACGCGCCTACAGCCAGGGATCTGCCTAACCAATGGAAAGTTGGTCCAGCGGGCAAAGAGGTATCGGGTGGTGAGAATATTCAATGGCGAACAGACATACCAGGCCGTGCGTGGTCGTCTGTATTGATAGATGGTGAAACGCTATGGCTTACGACAGCCATCGAAGAGGGAAGTGCTCAAGAAGGCCCTCCGCCACCTGGTGGCAAAAAACCTCAGCCTCGGAGTGTTGCCAAGTCAGTGACGTTTCGGGCACTTGCATTGGATGCCCGCGATGGCCAGATTCTTGAGGATATAGAACTTTTTTCGGTAGATAATCCTCAGCCAACACATGTGCTCAATAGTTTTGCATCACCCTCTCCAGTGCTCGGCCAAGATCGTTTGTACTGTCAGTTTGGGGACTACGGAACTGCCTGTGTCGACACAAAGAAGGCGTCCGTGGTTTGGCATAACCGCAGCCAACGATTGAATCATGAGAATGGCCCGGGTAGCACACCCGCCCTTTGGCGAAACCTTCTTATTTTTCACTGTGATGGAAGTGATGTGCAATATGTTGTTGCACTTGATACGAACACGGGGGAAGAAGTCTGGAGAACTGATCGAAGTGGTGAAATGAATGAAAATCCGGAGATGAAAAAGGCCTATGGAACTCCACTGATTACTTCTGTTGGCGGACGTGACGTGGTGCTCTCTCCTGGATCAAACTGGCTTTACGGATACGACCCAGAAACAGGGAAAGAACTCTGGAAAGTAAGCTATGGGTTTCTTGGTTTTTCAATTGTGGCGAGGCCCGTTATTGCGGATGACGTTGTGTATTTCAGTACGAGCTTTATGAAGACCGAACTCCTTGCAATGCAACTTGGTCCGAAAGCAAGTTCAACACCAGAAATTCTTTGGCGATATAAACGCAGCGTGCCTCGTATGCCCTCACCGTTACTTGTCGGCGACGCGGTCTATCTTTTCGGTGATAAGGGGATCGCTACCTGCTTAGACAGGCATACTGGCGAAGCACGATGGACTGGTCGCCTTGGTGGAAGTTTCTCCTCGTCGCCACTTTTTGCCGACGAAAAAATTTATGTCGGCAATCACGAGGGTGAGATGTTTGTTATTGAGCCCGCAGACACCCTTACCATTCTCGCAACAAATGAATTCGACGAAGCAATTATGGCAAGCCCAGCAGCCATTGAAGATTCCCTCTTTGTGCGAACAGACAGAGCGATGTACCGAATCAAAAAGGCCGGTTTCTAGTGTCAAATTCATGGTGTTCGGATGTCTGCCACCAGACTCCAACACGCCCGGGGCATGTATCGCGTAAATACGTCATCTTTTTTGGCCACGCTTCAGTAAAGAGAAAGTAAACTGCCACCATGGCCGTACTTACTCTTGATGATCTTTCTCTTGCCTTCCGCGGAGTTCATGTTCTCGACAACGTTTCTCGAACTATTGAGCCCGGTGAAAAAATCGGCTTGCTAGGTCGTAACGGAACCGGCAAGACCACACTCCTCCGTCTCATTGCAGGGAGCCAGGAACCGGATGCCGGTGCCTGCGTTTTAGCAAGTGGAAAGACAGTCTCGTTCCTTCCCCAGGAAGTGCCAGTCGATATGGTTGGTCGAGTCCTTGGAGTGGTTCAGGAGGCTTTGGAATCTCAGATCACAGACGGTCAAATTGAGGCGTGGGAGGCTGAAACAAAAAGTCAAAAAATCATTGATCTGATGGGACTCGACTCTGATGGAGATATACAAACGCTGTCGGCTGGGCGAAAACGGCGGGTATTGCTGGCACGGGCGCTTGTTACTGAACCTGACCTGTTGATGCTCGACGAGCCTACGAACCATCTTGATCTTGAAGCGATTGAGTGGTTAGAGAAATTTCTCACAAACTGGCGAGGGACACTGCTTTTCGTGACGCACGATCGTGGTTTCCTTCGACGAGTAGCCAACAGAATCTGGGAGCTTGATCGCGGTCAGCTTTTTGCATGGGAATGTGAATACGATGTGTTCCTCAAGCGAAAAGCCGCGGCCTTAGAGGCTGAGGAAAAGCAGAATGCGTTGTTTGATAAGCGATTAGCAGAAGAAGAGGTCTGGATTCGGCAGGGTATTAAAGCCCGGCGAACACGGAATGAGGGGCGTGTCCGTGCACTCAAGCAGATGCGACAAGAACGACAACAGCGAAGGGAGCAGCCCGGGAAAGCGACTCTCACGATTCAGGAATCCACACGAAGTGGCACGCTGGTCTGTAAGGCAGCAGGTCTGTCTTTCGGGTATGCTGAGGAACTGGTTATCGATGCTTTTTCGACGACAATTCTTCGCGGAGACAAGGTTGGCTTTGTCGGTCCAAATGGCTGTGGAAAGACAACTCTTTTGCGACTTCTCCTCGAAGAATTAGAGCCCAGTGCTGGATCTGTACGGCTGGGAACACAACTGAATATTCGATACTTTGATCAATTACGAGACCAACTTGACTTTGAGCAGACTGTGGTTGAGCAAATCAACGGTGGCAATGATTTCGTCACCATAGACGGAAATCAAAGGCACGTGATCAGTTATCTTCAGGACTTTCTGTTCACTGCAGAGCGTACGAGAATGCCAGTTAAGTTTCTCTCTGGTGGTGAACGGAATCGACTTCTGCTCGCCAAACTTTTTTCCCGTCCAGCGAACGTGCTGGTCCTCGATGAGCCGACAAATGATTTAGATCTCGAGACACTCGAGCTTCTTGAGCAGAGATTGGTTGACTTTCAGGGGACCGTGTTAGTGGTGAGTCACGATAGAGAATTTCTGGATAACGTTGTAACGAGTGTCATTGCCTTTGAGTCAGGTAGAGTGCGGGAATATGTTGGTGGGTATTCAGATTGGCTTAGGCAACGTGAAGCCGCCGCCTTACCGCAGAAGCAATCAGCTTCTTCCCGTAAAAAATTGACCACTGTTCAAGATGTGCCGAAAAAGAAAGTGCAGAAGTTGTCGTATAAAGACAGCCGGGAACTTGAACAATTGCCAGCGCAGATTGAAAGCTTGGAGACTGAGATCGGTACGCTTCATGAACGAATGGCCGACGCATCGTTTTACCGTCATTCGGCAGGAGAGATTGCGACTGCGCAAAAGCGTCTACGCGAGCTAGAAACGAATGTGGCGGCTGCCTACTTGCGTTGGCAGGAGCTTGAGCAGGTTGTTGAGTGAGGGCGGTGACAGAAGTCATTGGCTGCGTAGAGGCCCATGGCGGTGCTGGCTGCTTCAATGTGGATAGATGTGGCAGTAGACCCTAGCTGCTGTTTCTCGATAAATCGCATGTCGGTCTTTTGAGAAATCTTGAAAGAGGCAGTCGTGCGCAGCTTTCCGCTGCTGGCCCTCGTCGCTCATCTCTTGGCCAACTACGTGTGAAGAAATCCCAAAACTCGTAGGTCAGGCAAGCAACGGCACGAGAAGGTGGCAGAAAAAGACTGCGGACTACCAACTCAAAGAGATTGTGTGGTCACTTGTTGATTTGAGCATCGCGAAGTCGTTGCTGGAGTTGTGCTGTGAGCGATTTCTTGATTGCCTGAAATTCTGACTTATCAGCGAGGTTTGTAAACTGAAGTGGGTCGTTGTTCATGTCGTAAAGCTCTTCTGTGCCATCCTTGTATCGCATGAACGACCATTCTGGTGTTCGGATGGCATGTCCTGAGTTGGTGTTCTGTCCCTTGTTGTAGATCGACAATGCACTTTCACGAACTGAGATTGCTGGGTTCTTAAGAAGAGGGGTAAGGCTTTTTCCTTGAACGCTAGCAGGTGTCTTAATGTTAGTCAGGTCTGTCAGTGTTGGGAAAATATCAACTAACTCAACAAGCGACTGAGTTCTTCCTGATGGCATGCCCGGCGATGCAATTATGAGAGGAACGCGTGTGACTTCTTCGTGGAAATTGGATTTCTGCCAAAAACCATGTTCGCCAAGATGGTAGCCATGGTCACTGCAAAAGACGATTGCCGTAGAGTCTCGGAGGCCAGCTTGATCCAGTTCATTAAGAATACGGCCGACCTGTCTGTCCATAAATTCAACGGTTGCGTAATAGCCGGCCCACATCCGTCGTTGATTGTCTGGGTGCTCTCCGATCGGATTGTTGTCATTTCGAGTCTTGGCGAGGCCCGCTTTGGGTATATCGCTGAGATCATTCTCTACAGCCTTCGGAAGAGGCATTGTGTCCCATGGATAGTGATCAAAAAAATCTTGTGGTGCAACATTCGGATAATGCGGCCGAACAAATCCAACAGCAAGGAACATGTTTTGATCACGATGTGCTTTAAGTAGTTCAATCGCCTTCGTTGCAGACTTTGAATCGGGCTGGTCTGATCCGTCTCCGTCATAGCGTACGGTGACAAACATGCGATGCGGCATGCGGGTTGACTGCCTGTTTTCGAGGGCATCTGTAAAAATATTGAGATTCAGACACGCGTAGTGGCCTGGAGTATGCGCCTCGAGACCAGCCGAATTGAAACGTTCGTCCCACGAAGACGGTACGTCATTGCCGTCGGTACCGGCGATGATGTCGCCTGGTACCCGCATGTGGTAGATCTTGCCGACCCGGGCGGAGTGCCACCCAGCCTCACGAAAACATTGCCCAAGATTTGTTGTCCCTTCGCCTTTGTAGCGGCTGTGCATAAATGATGTTCGTGACGGAGCGCACCACAGTCCCTGGCAGTAGGCGTTTTCAAAGACCATGCCTTCCTTGGCAAGGCGGTCGATATTTGGAGTTTTGCACAGAGTGTTTCCATAACATCCAAGAGCACTTGCCTTCAAATCGTCTGAAACAAGAAAGAGAACACGTTGGATTTCAGGTGAATCTGATGCGTTTTCTTTGGCGTAATTGCTTCGACCGAATGGAGTAATGAGGCAGAGCGTGAGTATTAGGGTGAGTGTCTTTGATCGCATAGGTTAATTTCCCTCGGCTTTCTTTTTGAGCGCTTGCATGATGACATCAGCAACATCGTTGCCGAGTTGCTCAGAGCCTTCTTTTGTGAAGTGCACATTTCCATTCGGGAGCATTAAGGTTTTCATGTTCGGCTTTACCGAACCATACATGTCGTGTATTTCAATTCCGTGTTCCGTCATGATCTGCTTAGCGATGTCGTTGTAGGCGGCAGCGTCTCCTTCAAGTCGGCCCTTTGAGCCAGCGGGTACAGGAGTTGTATTACGCCAAATAAGAATGGCGTTGGTCTTTTCGAGTTGAGAAACAAGTTGCCGAAGGTTCTGTTCATATTCCTTTGGTGGAACCTGCTGGTGGTTTTTGGGGTCTTTTGGATCTTGAAGGTTTTCTTCATTCGGGCCGAGATACTTCAGGTCATGGAGTCCCCAGTTGAAGTGGATGACATCCCAGTCCGTATCACCAAGCCATTGCGACAAGCCCTCGAGCCCTCGAGTTGTCGGTCCACAGTTTGTGAGTGGCCGATGGACATTCGCCTTCCCGCGAAGGGCCTCACGAGCGGGGACTGTATACCCAATAGAAATCGAATCACCGATAAGTAAGACCCGAGGCAGGCCTTTGATGTCCTCAACCGGTACCATGGCAGGATTTTTTGGACGTTGGCTTCGTTTTGTTGTTTTTGCTTGGTTTTGTGATGAGCGTTTCTGAGGTGCGGTGTCAGCCTCGGCTTGGTGTGCGTTCGAACCAACAAGGAGTGATGCAAGAAACAGGCTGGTAATGAAGAGGCTATATAAGTGGTGTCGCATTGGTGGAAAGCCTTTTATGAAGAAGGGAATTGTTGCACTGCAATGGCCTGAGAGAAACCACGCATTCGAATGACGGTGTTTCCGGTCAAAGACATAAATGTTCCTTGATCAAGATAGTACCAGAAACCGTGTGCTGTAAGATTTAATATGTGGGGGTGTAGTCTATTACAGTCTCATTGGCCTTTATGTTTTTGGTAGCAGAGTACGTCGAAAACGTGGCGTTCGCATGGGTGCGGGTATTGGAGGAAAGATGAAGTTCTTTTGGAATATGGTGTTTGTGCAGGCGGGGCTTGTTTTGTTGTGTCTTGCTGGACCATGCGTTGCACAGGTGTCAAAGAACAAAACGGTACCAACGCCTCAGTCGGCACAGAAGAAGCAGGTGGTAGCCACAAAGCAACCGGTGCCAAAGAAACGAAAAGTACCAAAAAAACTTCGGTTTCGTGTGCAACAACTTCATAAAGATTTCAACGAAGGCTGTGCTGTTGGTGATATCAATAACGATGGCCACCTCGATGTGACTGCGGGTGCCTTTTGTTATATGGGGCCAGAATTCAACCAGTATCCTTTGCGGCGATTATTGCCGTTTCGAGATGACTACATGGAAAATAACGGGGAGCATCTCGTCGATGTCAACAAAGACGGTTGGCTTGATGTCGTGTCAGGGTCATTTATGCAGCCGGAACTCTTCTGGTATGAAAATCCCGGGACGAAGACTCCAAAAGATGACTGGTGGAATGTTCATAGACTTGTAAATACTGAGCAGACGCACAATGAGAATACACGGCTGCATGATCTTGATGGTGATGGTATTGGCGAGGTAGTGATTGATAGCTGGAATGAAAAAAATCCACTGGTGGCGTGGAAGATTGAGCCAGGTCACGACCCATCAGTCTCGAAAGTAGTCATAGGTCCAGCCGGCAGTGGCATTTCAAATGGTCATGGGATTGGTTTTGGCGACGTGAATGGTGATGGTCTTGAAGATGTTATCTTTAAAAACGGGTGGTATGAAAGGCCATCACGTGATGCCATGACAACGCCATGGACGCATCACGCAGACTGGTCGTGGGATCATGCTGGGTCGCCCATGTTGGCGGTTGATCTGAACAACGATGGGAAAATGGACGTCATTTGGGGAGATGGTCATAACTACGGTCTGTACTGGATGGAGCAACGAGAACCTGCGGCTGATGGTTCAACCAATTGGAAAATTCATACGATCGACAAAAAGTTTTCTCAGCCTCATACGATGGCATGGGCTGACATGGATGGTGATGGCAGGCACGAACTGATCACTGGTAAACGGGTCAAGGCACACTCAGGGAAAGACCCGGGAGGGCTGGAAGATCCGGTTGTGTTGATCTACTCCTGGAACCCTGAAACGCTCCAGTTCTCAAAAAATGAGATTCATCGGGGAGAGGCAGGTGTTGGGCTCCAGGTTCGCATTGCTGATCTTAATGCTGACGGTCGTCCTGACATTGTGGCCGCTGGGAAAAGCGGCACGCACATCCTCTGGAACGAGGGTGTGCGATAGCTGTGCACCTGAACCGGTGTACGCCGTCGAGTCGACGATTTGGCTCGAAAAGGTGTCATGAGCCGATCGATCAGTTGTTACGGTTTGGCAAGACGCTTGCAAGACTATCATTGACCGTCCTATCCTTAGGTGAGAGAGTTTGGGTGTTTGGGTACTATTTTTTACTTTTCAAATTCAGAGGTTTCATGATGCTGCGTCCCCTTCTTACATTCACCACTTTTTTCTTAACCGCCTCACTTGCCATGGCTGGCGAATGGGTTTCGTTGAGCGGTAGTGACTCGCTCGAAGGGTGGAAAAAGCTTGGCGGTGGTGCGACCTACGTTTCGAAAGATGGCGTGATCACCGGGACAACCGGCGAAGGAAAGAACACCTTTCTTACGTGTGGTCCGTACAGCGATTTTGATTTGGAATTTGATGTTCGTTGTGACCCCAAGTTAAACTCAGGTGTTCAGATCCGAAGCCATCAATATGCCGAAGAGACACCACAGGAATCCAAGCCCGACCGAATGCGTGAAAAGGGCGAGGTCTACGGCTATCAATGTGAGATACGCGAAACGACCAACGGAGAGAATGGTTGTTCCGGAAATTTTTGGGACGAAGGTCGCCGAACACGATGGCTCGATACAGCCGTGAATGCCGAGGAGAAGCAGGCCGTCTACAAGCCGGGTGAATGGAATCGGTTTCGGATCATTGCACAGGGCGACCGAATTCGAAGCTTCGTCAATGGGACTGCCGTTGCGGACTATCGAGATGATCGGGACGCTTCCGGATTCATTGGCCTTCAGGTGCATGCAATCAAGAAAGGTGCCGGCCCCTACAGCGTCGCTTGGAAGAATATTCGCATCCGAGAGCTTGATAAAGTTGAAAAAGTCGATTGATCTTGGGCGAGCCATTATTTCCTGATTTCATAACGACTGTGCATGTCGCAGAAGGGGAAAACGCTACGTAGGGCTTCACAGTTCAAGTAGAACGTCTAACTCGGTTCCATCAAAGGGAGGAAAGGACAAGATTCCTTTTATTATTTGGCAATATCGCAAAGATGGGGCGGCCAGGTGCCGTAGATAGCTCGCGCAACTCGTAATTGTTTATGCGTTGAGAGGGGTTTGGTCGAGTAGAAAATTTCTGTTTCATACAACATTCATTTCGGGGATTTCTCGATCATGCCTGGTTTTTTTTATGAGCCAATTGACCGTAAGACATTTTTCAAAGCTTCAGGAGTGTTGACGGCTACGGCTCTTATGTCTCGTAGGCTCGACGCGATTCAGACAACAGATAAGTCTAATCAGGTGCGCATCGCACTCCTGTCCGACACCCATATTCCAGCGGATGAGAATGACGCGTACCGAGGTTTTCACCCAACTGAGAATTTGAAAGCCGTTGTAGAGCAAGTCACTGAGTCTGCACCAGCTGTTGCTCTCATCAATGGTGACGCAGCGCGCTCTGTTGGCTCAGAGGCCGACTATCTGATGTTGAAATCGTTGCTGAGGCCGCTCGCACAAAAAATACCGATTCATATTGGGTTAGGCAATCACGACGACCGGCGCAATTTCTTCAAGATCTTCCCTGCTATAGAGAAATCTGCAGTGGAGGGAAAGCACGTGTCAGTTTTTGAAGCAGCCGGCATACGCTTTGTCGTTTTGGATTCATTGCTCTATGTGAATAAAGTGGCTGGCCTCCTTGGAAAAGCGACACGATCGTGGCTTAGAACATACCTTGACCAAGCGAGGAGAAAACCAACGCTGTTTTTCGTCCATCACACGCTTGGAGATGAAGATAGCAACTTACTTGATTTTGATCGCTTTTTTGAGATCGTCAGACCACACAGACATGTGAAAGCGATCTTCTACGGGCATTCCCATCGGTACCACATTAAACAGAAAGAACATATCTACCTGATCAATCAGCCAGCGCTTGGTTACAACTTCAACGATCACGAACCGGTTGGATGGCTTGATGCGACATTTTCGCCACAAGGTGTCGACCTGACGTTGCGGGCAATCGCAGGAAATAAAAAAGGCAATGATGAAACGAAGGCGATTGCCTGGGCGTGACAGCTCATAGGAATGCTTTTTGGGACGTGTTCTTTTACTCACCGCAGGCGGACTTGATTATTAAAGAGCGTGTAATATTCAGTTGTGTAATAAAAATGTTGCGAACGACATAAGCCTAAGAAATCGAACCGATCCGCTAGAAACCCTGTAAGGCTTGTCATGGAAACCAATCGATTCGCACGCTCGCAGACACCAAGACGAGAATTCTTGACGACAACTACCAAGACTGTCGCTGCAACAACACTTTTTTCGAGTGTCACGCATTCCCTAAATTCAAGTCCGGTGCACGCGGCTGGTAGTGACTCAATCAACATTGCCCTCATTGGATGTGGTGGCCGCGGGGGCGGCGCTGCTGCAGACGCACTTGGCGTGGTTGAAGCTCCACTTAAGCTCACTGCGCTTGCAGATGTCGCTGAGGGGCGGACCGAGATGGTGCGAAGGATTTTAAGCAAACAATTTCCTGAACAGGTCGATGTGCCGGATGATCGCATGTTTATGGGGTTTGATGCTTTCAAGCAGGCACTCGACACACTGCGTCCGGGTGACATCGCAATATTTGCAACGCCAGCAGCATTTCGCGCTGCTCATTTTGAATACGCAATCAGCCGTGGGCTGCACGTTTTTATGGAAAAGCCTGTCGCTGTCGATGGGCCAAGTGCAAAACGAATTATTGATCTCGCCAGCAAAGCCGACCTAAATAAACTCAAGGTTGGCGTGGGGTTGATGTGCCGACATTGTCCTCGTCGGCGGGAGTTGTTTGATCGACTCCAGTCAGGTGAAGCAGGTGAGCTTCTTGCTTTCCGAGCCTACAGAGAGCATACACCCGCACATAACCTCGATTTATTCCCGGGTGTTCCGGATGACACAACAGAGCTTGCCTGGCAGGTCAAACGCTTTCACAATTTCCTCTGGGCGAGTGGCGGTATCTTTAGTGACTATTACATTCATAACATCGATGAGGTGTGTTGGATGAAAAATGCGTGGCCTGTATCTGCTGTTGCCACAGGTGGGCGACACTATAAGGGTACAATCAACGACCAAAACTTCGATTCCTATGCCGTTGAATACACGTTCGACGACGGAACAAAGTTTTTCTTTTCTGGCCGGGCCATGAAGGATTGCGTCCGAAAGTTCGGTGGGTTTGGACAAGGAACCAAGGGTGCGTTCACAATCTCAGCTCGCGGGCATAAGCCATCTCGAGCGACCATCTACAAGGGGCAAAAGATGGAGGACTCTCAGGTCCTCTGGACTGCCGCCCAGCCAGAACCCAACCCATACAAGGAAGAGTGGCGTCATCTTGTTTCCGCAATTCTTTTGGACACTCCCTACAATGAAGCTGTTCGCGGAGCTCAAGCGAGTCTTGTCACAGCAATGGGTCGGTTCGCTGCCCACACAGGAAAAGCCGTTACGTACGACGAGATGCTTGTCATGCCAGATGACATGACAGCAAGTGTAGCCGGCATGACTGCAAACTCAGTTGCGCCCGTGCTCGCTGATGCCAATGGTGTCTACCCGGTGCCAATGCCCGGAAAATATCGTTACGAATACCGCGACTAATTTGGCTGTTGAGGCCAATGGTCATATGTGTGGCAGTGATTGATTGCAGGCTGCTGGATGAAGGTCATTCAAAACGAAAGAGTTGATTAGTATAGAACACGCATGGTTTTGTACGAACCGAAACGTGTTTGTACAAAAGAATTTCGTATTCGTACAAAACCAAGGATGGCTTCTTTTGTTGGCCACATTCTCTGGCGCGTGACTCAATTTAAGTCTTGGTGACTGCTCACGAAAGGAGTAGCATCATGATCATTGGGGATGTTGGGAACTTTTCTATTTTTAGCTCATGGCTAGTTCGCGCACCCTTTGATTTTATTTTTTGTGTAATTGGAAGTGTCTTATGAGAGTTATAAAAGAAGATTGTTTAGATGGATCGAATAGAGTTCGATCTGGTTTTACGCTGATTGAACTGCTCGTTGTTATTGCGATCATTGGGGTGCTTGTCGGTCTTCTGCTTCCTGCTGTTCAGCAGGCAAGAGAAGCAGCGCGTCGAATGAGCTGTGTGAATACAATGAAGCAAATAGGCTTGGCCTCGCACGGCGTGCTCGATGCAAAGAGATCGTTTCCGCATGCATACCGTAATGAAGTTATCAATAATCAGCGATATAGAGGCACGCTTTTCTTTTGGATCCTTCCTCATATGGAACAAGGGAATTTTTACACGCAGGCCTCACCGGATATGCATAAAAACAATCGTTTTCCGAATACTGAAATTAGAAATGGTCAGGCATTGCATCATGAAATGCCAGCCTACTACTGCCCGTCAGACGTAACAAAAAATTATTTTAATAATGAAAATGTAAGTCCTCCTGCGTGGGCTCTAGCAAACTATCTGCTGAACTATCAACTCTTTGTTGGAGACTATGACGGAACAGAATATCGAGACCAGCCCCCTTGTAAAGATTCTGACGTGACAGATGGATTTTCTAATACGATTGCTTTTGTAGAGACCGTACGAAAGTGCGGTGGAAATGCTACGAACACAGGCAGTGGTGCAGGTAATATCTGGA
>CAXEMW010000004.1:0-33064 GCA_963997395.1 uncultured Planctomycetaceae bacterium | reverse complement strand
GCAAAAAATTGGTCAAGAAGATCCAGAATTAATCGAAGAACTTGCAAAACAAGGCATTACCGTTGCACGAAGAACAGTGACTAAATATCGAAAAGCCATGAATATTCCAAGCTCACGGCAACGACGTGACTGGAAACTTTCAAGGCAACCACGAGACAATGCCAGCCACAGCCCGGTCACCGAATAAAACAGATTCGTTCCCCCTAATACATATAATTTTTGGCAGGCCTCGCCTACCGAGGGATTTACAATGCGTTGTCCATTCTGTCGTGCAGACAATGACCGAGTCATAGATTCGAGAGCTGGTGATGACGGAGCGAGCATTCGCCGCCGTCGAGAATGCCTTGGTTGTAAAAAAAGATTCACAACATACGAACGGTTTGAACGACAATTTCTAGCTGTTGTAAAAAAAGACGGTGAAAAAGAACCCTTCGACCGGGATAAGATCAAGAGAGGCCTTGCCAAGGCATGCTGGAAACGCCCTGTGACAGAAGAGGATATTGAGGGTGTGCTCACAACACTTGAAACCGAACTCTATGGGGCGTACGAAAGCGAAGTTCCCAGTGGTATTCTTGGGGCACGGCTTATGGAACTTCTGCGCCTTCTCGACCAGGTTGCATACGTACGCTTCGCGAGCGTGTATCGTGAATTTAAGGACGTTCGAGATTTTGTAGAGGAACTCGAACCTATTCTCGCTGAGTCTCACCGTTCTCAACAAACAGCGAAATCTTCTCATTCCGGAGGCGTCGATACTTCATCGGACCTAACATAACAGCCTCGGCTTCCACCCGTTTTCTTATCTAATTTAATTTCGCTGATCACCATGTCCCGATCAATCGATTTTGCCATGTCGTACAGGGACATAAGAGCAGCTGCAACTGCCGTCAACGCTTCCATTTCGACGCCTGTTTTTGCACTCGTAGCAACCCTCACAGCAACTATTACAGCAGCCCGACGACCGTCACCACCTTTCTCAAAGTGAACGTCAACATCAACGGCATCGAGTGGCAACGGATGGCAAAGTGGTACAAATTCGGCGGTGCGCTTCGCAGCCATAATCCCAGCAACTCGTGCCGTATTTATCGCATCTCCTTTAGCAAGCTCACCGGCACGAATGCGTTCAAGTGTCGTCGGCAGTAACACGAGAGAACCCGAAGCTTCTGCCGTTCGCACCGTTATCGCTTTATGGCCAACATCAATCATTTTAACGGGTTGTATTTGCTTATTCATCAGCTTAAGCATACCTGCTAGAACCAATAAACACACGAGGGGTCGGCGGCCTCTTCGGACTGCCGACCCCCTGCATGGAGTCAATTCTTTGATCTACTTTTAAACCAGTTCTTTACGTGAACCAATGAGTGTCCTGAGTCTCTCGGCAAGCAAAGCCACATCAAACGGCTTCTTAAAACTCTCATTCACGTGATTTCTATCAACTGTTATCTGCGATCCATCGTCGGGCAGCAAAGCGATAACAATTGTTTCGGAATACTCAGCATTCCGACGAAGATTCTGACAAATCTGCTGAGCGTCAATTCGCCCGATTGCATAATCAACGACAATGCAGTCCGGGTGAAAACTCTCAGCCTGTATACCCGCCTCAAATCCACTGGCAGCAACTTGTATCTTGAATGAATTCTCTGCCGGCAGATGTCGCTTAAGGTTTTCAATGAGCAGTTGATCTTGTCCGACAAGCAGGACTTTGGCCATAGCCTCATCCTCTAAGTCGCCCAAGGGCATTCCGTGCTCTTTCAGAAATTTAATAAGATATTCGCGCGGAATGCGGCGATCTTGTGATCCTGGAATGCGATATCCTTTAAGTCTTCCCGAGTCGAACCATTTACTCACGGTTCGGGGAGCAACTTTACAGATCTTCGCGACCTGGCCTGTCGTAAACACCTTCATTACTAGACTCCATTTTGTCTTCGTGTCTGAACTCATTTTGGCCAACTCGCTACTCGTAATGAGTATTGAGACACGGCCCCCCCGACGCGGCATATCTGTCGGTTTGGCCGCGTCGCCACTTTCCGACAGGGGCGGTGAAAGCAAAGAGAAGGCAAGCCAAAGCATTCTGCCTGACAAACCGAAGACCTTCATCTTCAGTTTGGTGAATACCATGGCTTGCAGGCCCCCCTGCTCCATATTTGGCGAAACTGGATCACAGTGAATCAGTTTCAGCAAACATGACCATCCAAGAGGTTAGATCGAAAGATCACGTCGTGAGACTTGAGCCGTTCTTTCGGAAGATTTTGGTAACGCCACCGTTTATGCTGCTTTCGGCTGTACCGAAGATGAATTTGACTCAAATTGAACAGCCACCCGCTTCGAAACACCCGACTCCTCCATGGTGACTCCGTATAAAGTAGTAGCGGTTGCCATTGTCTTTTTCGAATGCGTAACCACGATAAACTGGGTTGATGATAGGAAATCTCGTAGCACACCGACGAATCGGTCGACGTTGGCTTCATCAAGAGCAGCATCCACCTCATCGAGTACGCAGAAGGGGCTTGGCCGAGAACGAAAAATCGCGAGCAGGAGTGCGACGCACGTCATCGTCTTCTCTCCTCCAGATAATAATGAAATATTGCGAGGCTCTTTACCAGGCGGCCGAGCCATAATTTCAACTGTTGTTTCCAGAAGATCGATCTCCGGATCAAGAATAATATCCGCCTGCCCACCTCCAAACAGTCGCTCAAAAAGACCAGAAAATTCGGCTCGTACTTTTTCGATCGTCTCCCCGAGCAAACGACGGCTTTCTTCGTCAATTCGCTCAATTAGTTTTTCAACAGAAAGCTTCGCGTCCGTAACATCGACAAGCTGAGTCTCAAGCCCAGCCAACCGTTCGGCAAGAGCTTCTGATTCGGCTAGTGCCTCGAGATTCACTGACCCTACAGTGCTAAGCTTTCTTCTCGTTTCTTCTATTGAGCCATCGAGTTCTTCACGGTTTTCAGGAATCTCAATCGCCCCTCCCTCAGAGTCCGTGGTTGCCGGAGGTGGCAATTCAGCCGCCGGATCAACACCATAGTCATCGTGCAAACGCTCCAAGACACGCGTTCGCTGATGCATAGCGGTTTCTTTTTTTAGGTCAGCAGCATGCCTAATTGAGCTGCAGTCTTGAAGAGTCTCACGAGCACCATCAAGAATGTTCTTGGCCTTCTTTTCGGCAACACGGATTGCCATTTGCTGACTGACTAGTGTTGAGACAAGTCGAGCTGATCGCTCTGCCAGCAAACATGCTTCTGCAAATTTATCACCTGCGACAAGCAAGTCGAGTTCAATAATCGCCAATCTTTCTTTGGCTGCCTTCTCTTTTGACATCGCTACAGCCAACTCTGCTTTTTGACGATTTTTATCAGCCTGCTTTGCAACAACTGTTGCTTCTAGCCCTGCGACACGCTCTCTGCAGATAGACAACTGATCACGAAAACCCTCGATTCGTTCAAGGACCTGCTCATGCGACTGGCCGAGTGACTCAAGATTGGATTCAACTTCCTCGAGCGTTTTGTCTGTTCTGCTAATCGCAGCCGTAATTTTCCCACTCTCACTCGTTGCGGAACGTACAGCATCAGCTGCTTCAACAGCCTGCAACTCTGCTTCATGCAACGCCTGTTGCTGTTCATCAACTTGACTGCGAGTAACAAGCATCTCTCGCTGAAATCGTTGCTGTTCGCTCCTACTCGAGGCTATGGACTCTGCTAATTCATGCTGTTTTGCAACAAGATGCTTCTGCTCTTCCCGCAAATCTTCAAATTTCTTTTGGCAACTCTGCAATTCATTCTTGGCGTCACGAACAGATACTAGAATTGCCTGTTGATCTATTTTCACAGTCCGCAGTTCACTGTGACGGGAAACAAACCCGTTATCAGCCCCGCTTGCCCCTGCTTCAAACCCTCCATCACTAGATAGCCAGCTACCGTTTTGATCGAGGAAAACCAACCCAGGCGGCACACGACCGACTACATTCCGTACTTGACTAATGGATTCAACAATCCAGACTCGGCCGAGCAACCGTCTTCTCAACACATCGCTTGCATCAGTGCCGTCGTGCTGCTGCACAGCCTGCTTATGAATTTGTTCTGGCACATATTCATGCACTGAATCAGGGTTCAAATGCTTCTCACTTGTACTCTCTTCATCGAGCTCCTCTGAAACGAGCTGATCAAGCCTGCCAATAATCCCAGCCTCCCCGACCTCAAAAATTTCTTTACGATCCAACAGTGGTGGTTCAGGTAATCTATCGATCGCGAGAAAGCCAACCCGACCACTTGTTGAGGCCAGTCCCTGCGCAGACGAAGTAGTCTGCCAGCGTTCATACCAGTCAAGCATATCGGAAAGCCGTTCCACAACGATCCGCTGACCAAGTACTCCGACTGCTATGTCAACAAGACCAGCCCACTGACTATTGGCAACGATAAGATCAGCAGGTAGGCCACGCAAACCTGGTATGTCATTAGCAAAACGATCGAGAACTTGACGAGTAGCCTCAGAAACGCCTTCATGAGAGGAGATCAGATCTTCGAGCAGTTTCTGTCGATCGCGAAGAGCCTCGAGTCGGCCCTGCCGCTCAGCAAGGTTCTGCCAAGCCTCTTCAACTTTCTGCGTAGCACTTTGCTGTTCGACATCGAGCTGATCATGACGAGCCTGCATCTCAATGCGACGTCGGCCAAGAACATCTACAGTACCTTCAAGTGAGGCAGAACTTTCTTCTAACTGGTGAACCAAGGCCCATGACTTATCTAATTCGTTCTGGCTTCGCTCCACAGCATCTAAGGCCGCCTTTGCTTCCCCTCGTCGCTGAACTACAATAGCCTCAAATTTTTGATGATTAATCGCCTGTTGCTCTTTCGTGTTCCGCAATTCTGACAAACGTCGTTGAGCTGACTGAGCGTCTTCACGTGAACCAACAATCGCTTTCTCTTGATGTCGTAACTCGCCTTCAACCCGACGTAAATCATCGGATGCAGAACTACAATCAGCTTGTATGGCACCAATCTCTTCGTTTGATGATTGTAGCTCTGCCTCAGTAGCACGAACATAGCTGGCAGCCGACGCGAACTCTTCCTCTCCATCAACACGGCGAACCCGTAAGGCCTCACACCTTGCTTCCACTGCAACAACATTTTCACGATCAGCAGCTAATTCTTCCTGGATTAATCTGAGCTTGGGATCAATCTCTTTTTGCTGTTCTTCAAGGCTTTGAATCTCCGCTTCAGCGGCTGCCTTTTCAGACTGAGCTACTTCGGACCGTTTGTGTGCCTCGTTGATCGATACCGACACCTCTTCAAGCGAAGCGTTCACGCCAACAAGGTCTGCAGATGCCGCAGCAAAACGTAGAGACTGCAGCCTCTCTGTCATCCGCTTCCATCGACGAGCTCGACTCGCCTGTTTTTTGACTGTCGCCAAGCGAGACGCGACCTCGCCAACAATGTCTGCTAACCGCTGACGATTCTGTTCTGTTCGATCCAGTCGCCGAATAGCCTCGGCCCGCCGTGAACGAAATTTCGTGATCCCGGCAGCTTCTTCGAAGACAGCTCGCCGCTCTTTACCGGACGCCACCAGCAAGGCGTCGACCCGGCCTTGCTCGATAACACTATATGAGTCTGTCGCCGTACCTGTCCCGCTGAGAATTTCACGAATATCTCGGAGCCGGCTGATACCATCATTGACGAGGTACTCACTCTCTCCGCTTCTATAAACCCGCCGCATAATTCGGACTTCATCTGATTCGACGGGAAGTTCGCGAGTTGAATTATCGAAGACGAGGGAAACTTCAGCTGCATTGAGGGCTTTTCTTGCTGCTGAACCGGCAAATATGACATCAGTAGACGCCTTGCCTCTGAGATTACGTACAGATTGCTCACCAAGCACCCACTTGATTGCATCTACGACATTTGATTTTCCTGAGCCATTTGGACCAACAACAACGGTAATGCCTTCCGGAAACTCAAATCTCGTTCGGTCAGCAAAACTCTTGAATCCGAAAAGCTCCAGGGCTTTCAGTGTTATCATGCGCCGGATTCCAACAGGGCTGTGTCAAACAAAGAAGGCCAGTAACTTCCTGCCTCGTCCTTGCTATCGGCACCCTTACTTTGATCATCCTCTTTCTCTGTATCCTGATTTCTATTTACAACTTCCCTTGGAACGCTAAGCCGTCCATCAAACTCTGTGGGAATTGCATCAAACGCAAGGCGGCTTTCTATTTTTCGCTTTGCTGTCGCCTGCTGCAAAAATTGAATAACATCTGGATACCCACCTCCACATTCAACAATCGCACGCAGGACATCTTCTACCTGAGCGTCGACTTTCTTTACGAGGTCCGGTTCATCTGGCCTAAAGCAATTCACGACCGCACCATCTTCTTCTACCACAACCACAATTGAGGGTCCTGCTTCAACTCGAAGCCCGTCACTCACAGGATGTGAGTCTCCAAAGAGCACCACCTCGGCCCGAGCCGCTCTGGTCGCATGAATAAGAGGTTCGCCGGAAACATCAATAACATGAAGCTGACATGCTTCACCGAGCATGTCGCCACGAATGTCAGGCAACCGGGCATCAATCATAGAAAGTCCACGGAACGCACCATACCGAGTTTCTGCGCTACGACTACTCAGAAGAGAACGAAGTGCATCGATTCCATTGGCATCATCCAAGATTGCGAGTGCAGCTAATGCTTTCGGGCGAGCGCTTCTGAGATCACGAGCTGCCTCCGCGAGTCTTTCGGCAGCAAGTGACTCTCCGAGATATGCAAGTGCCTCAGCCGAGACAAAACGCACTTCCGCATCTGTTGATTCAAGTCCCTCACGAAGAGTGCCAATTGCTTCTTTCCCAATAGCTTCGAGTCTTAATGCAGCTCGTGGTGCAGTGACGGGGTCTTCCAGCTGCCTCGAGAGTAGCTCTAGTCTTGCGTGGCGATTGCCACTCGGCTCAGCGACCGCCAACGACCGAACGACACTTACGTAGCGGCCTAAATTATTCCTATACGTCTCAGGAACCTCGAGTTCGATAAAGCGATCTGTTTTTGGAGTTGCAACACCACGCTTCACCCCACGAATAATTGCATGAAATCTCTGATTGATACAATCGCCAATCCGTTTCGACAAACCGACAGACCGGTGCTCCGGATGAATCGATAGACCAATAGATCGTGAAGTCAACGCAACACCACCACCAGGTACTCGACCACGAAGAGTGGCAACTGAATCGACCCCACCAGTAGAAACCGGATCGACAAGCAATGGTCCCTCTGCCACCCCGAGTGTGTGACCGTCACGGATACGATTCCCTAGAACTGCCATCTCAACCAGCCGGGCCTCCATAAGCCAACCACCAGAAAGACTTGTGGTGTCATGATTTCCTGGCACTTCGACAATGACATCAAATCTGTCGCCCTTACGAATGCCCGGGTGGAGTGTTCCACTCACCCAGGCAAGCGCCGTTGAGCGAGACGCGAGCAAGCGATTTGGATCGACGACTCCTCTTGCCTGCATGTCCTCCAAGAGCATCTGCCGACGCGGGTCAGGTGGTGGATCACTGCCCGTATCAGATAAGCCAGTAATAAGTGCCGCCCTTTCAATTCGCTGGCTATTGAGTCCCCATGGCGAAGCATAGTCGCCTACAAGTTGTGTTGCAGACTCCACCGCCACCAAGGCCTCAAGCTCCGGGCTTTGGCTACGAATAGCTGGGCCAGCGCACCCAAGCACCATCACACCAAGAACGGCATAACAAAAAAATCTGCAATACATGAGGCCTCGCATTCGTTGCGAAAGCATGTGCAACCAGTTCATGCAACTATCCAACAACCGAGGTGAAGCCAGCACAGAACGGAGGCTGGCAGACCCGGGGAAAGTAGGCACTTCCTACGAGGCGGTCAAGGCAGTTTCGTGGGCAGGAAACATCTTGGTTGGCTCGCTAAGACCTGCTAGCGTCTCACCAAAGCAAAACTTGCAAACGATCAACGTACCAGAGCAAATACACGTAATTACCGACTTATTTTTATATATCGGGCCAAAGAGATCTTCGGAGAAAATTCTGTGAAAACCACCTACGACCACCATCTTTCCTCAACCGACCAGGTGCAAATTCGCTGGATGATCCGTCGAGACATGGCTGAAATTCTCTGTATTGAGGAGGAATCTTTTGAGTTTCCCTGGGCTGACACAGATTTCACTCGATGCTTACGACAACGAAACTGTATTGGTATGGTAGCCGAAATAAGTGGTGGTGTAGTGGGCTATATGCTGTACGAACTCCATCGAACAAAAGTGCACATTTTAAACTTTGCCGTTGCCCGCACACACAGACGGCTAGGAATTGGCACTGCAATGCTAACTAAATTGATATCAAAACTCAGTCCTCAACGTCGTAACAGAATCGTTTTAGAAGTACGCGAAACGAACCTTCCTGCTCAAGTTTTCTTCCGTTCACTAGGATTTCTCGCCACAAGTGTCCTCCGCGACTTCTACCAAGACACCACAGAGGATGCGTACTTGATGCATTTCCTTGCTGAAGCCAACGAGGACACAACAACCCGCAGGCTTGCAGGCTAAAGAAGGTCAACTTTTCTCACAGTCCTTGCACAATTCCACCAACATGTTCTCGCAACCTGCGCAGCACATGACGCGGTGATCGTGCTGATGCAAAAATGGTCACGATTGGGTGGCCGGCTCGAATCACAGTCCCGCGACGCGGCAAATCTGCAACCACTGGCCACCCAAAACTTTGATCCTCCATGAATGAGGCACACGTTGCGAGATGGCTGGTAAAAACGGAAGAGACACAAAGCGGTTTATTGGCAAACACAATCGCCTTTCCCCAACAGACATCTCGTTCATATGTTGAGACCATTGACGCTGTCGGCAGCGAAAACCCTTGTGACAAAAGATGCAGCCCCGCGTAACTCCGACCAGTACGGCGTTCAGCCAACTCCATCGTAGCTGTAGGCCGTGGGTTAATCTCAAGAATTATTGGTTTTCGCTGAGGGTTTCCTGCTGTCTTTCGCGGCATTATAAAATCAACACCAATGAGTCCCGTAATCCCTGACTTCTCAACAAGTGCATTCGCGAACTGGAGCAACCTCGCAAACATGTCTTGATGTAAGCCACTATTTAAAAGTTCAACGGCACCACAAAAACTAAAATCCTTGGCCCGACACCACCCACGCCCAATGAGTTGACGACACACACTGAACACCTCAATCCCTTTCGGATTCACGCAAAAGCTGAGAGACATTGGAGTGCCTGTAATAAACTCTTGCCAGAGTTCACCACTCATGCAAGGTTTCTTGCGTGAACCTTTCCAAGGTTCAATTCCCCCACCACCAACACTTAATACTGGTTTTTTCAAATATGTTCCGTCCTTTGGGAGACCGGCGGAACTAAAAAAAGTTTCTGGATAACTACAACCGTTCTCGCGAGCTACTTCTTGAACGAAAGCAGGGTCTCTCACCCGCTCAACCACTTTTGCAACATTCCCTAAAATTCTTCTCGTGGACGACAACGCATCAAGAACTTTGAGATGGTTTTCTAAGCCTCCCGTATAAACCACAGGGCTTTCCGGAAATGTAGCCGCGATTGCAGGCAAACCATCCGGGTAGTCGTCTGCATGAATCTGCACCACTCGGCCACAAACTTCTCGGAGATCCTGGTCTCCAAAAAGATCGATTCCATTGACCTTTATCCCGAGCCTCGCTGCAGACGCTGCAAACGCACGAGCACTAGCACCAATGACAAGCAAATTTGTACACACCCGGCATTGAACCTGAAGTACTGTGGCCCGAAAACGTTATCATGAGGTTTGCAAACTTAACCTCATTGCTGACAACGCCTCCATACGATACCTTTTCGCTTAGCAGGATACTTCATCTTGCTAAGCACCATCAGCACTTTCTGCACTCGTTTGGAGGAGATCTCGCACATGTCGATGTTTATAGGTGAATCGTTAGCCGGCGATGGCAATGAAGTTGCTCATATCGATTTATTGATTGGTACCAAAAATGGCCCTGTCGGAACAGCGTTTGCGAACGCACTTTCACGCCAGAGCGAGGGGCACTCCAACTTACTGGCAGTCCTGACACCAAATCTTGCAGTCAAGCCAGCCACTGTGATGATTACAAAGGTAACAATTAAGGGAGCAAAACAGGCAGTTCAGATGTTTGGTCCTGCACAAGCAGCAGTCGCAAAAGCCGTTGCAGACAGTGTTGAAAGTGGAGTCATCCCAAAAGACCAAACCGAAGATCTTGTGATCGTCTGCGGCGTCTTCATCCACTGGTTGGCAGAGGATGATAAAAAGATTTATGACAATAACTATAAGGCAACACTCGACTCTATCGCAAACGCCATGCACGGCAAACCTACAGCGGACGAGATGATTGCAGGAAAAGATGCTACTCATCCATTTCGAGGATTTTAGAGTAAAGTGATTTCCCTGCAGGCCGACATCTTCGGCCTGCAGGCCTCGATCTTCGTGACACGACTGAGTACGCTAGCGTTCTTCCATGAAGAAAATACTCTTGCAACTTGATGTTGATCCGCAACCCTGCTCATTTGATGCGATTGTTGCTGTTGATGCGGGTGCTGATATTCTCCTCCGTCATGGCAACGTCTCACCAGACAATGTTGTTTCACTGATCCATGGAGCAATGTTTACTCGTGGAGCATCTGATCTTGCCTCAACGAGCATTTTCCTCGGCGGCAAAAACATTCCCCAAGTGGAAGCAATTGCGTCTCAGATTTCAAAAACTTTTTTTAAATCTGTTCGTGTCAGTGTCTTCATTGATCCAGCTGGCGCAAACACAACCGCAGCAGCCACGGTCATTGCTGCAAAGCGACACATTGCCTTCAAACCCTCGAGCAGTAAAAAAGCATGCCAGGCTCTTGTACTAGGTGGCACTGGGCCCGTGGGACAAAGGGTGAGCCGGCTTCTCGCAAACCAAGGGATCCATGTCCTTCTTACCTCGCGATCCTTTGAGCGTGCATCTCAATACTGCAACCTAATCAGTGATAAATTTCCTCACGCCCACCTTGAGCCTACGTCAGCAGACAAGCTTGAGAAGGTGATTGGCTCCGTAAATCTGATTATTTCGGCAGGCGGACCGGGCGTTGAGATGCTTACCAAAGCACAATTTTCACAAGCAACCTCTGCCTCGGTCTACATTGACCTCAATGCGGTGCCACCTGCCGGAATCTCTGGCATTCACACAAACGATACCGCAAGACGAGATGGCACAAAAATTCTTTACGGCGCCCTTGGCGTTGGAGAAATAAAAATGAAAATTCACAAAACCGCAATCCAGAGGCTTTTTCAAACGAACGACCTATGGCTTGATGCAGAGGAATTACTCACAATTGGCGAGGAAGTCGACGCTTCCAACGAACAAACAAATCAATAAGTGATGGAAAAAATCGTGACAAGAAGACATATGCTTTTGCTCTCCAGCCAGGGGTTACAGCGTCCCCCCCTCGTTCCATCGTTGCAATAATCGCTGCGGCTGTTGTTTCTGCAGACAACGGACGACCCTGTGACCAGCTGGCCCTTTCGCCAGCTATAAGATTGTCCCAGAACTCTGATTCCGTTGGGCCAAGGATTGCAACCTGTACATCAATACCAAGAGATGCCAACTCTGGACGCACTGCGTTGGCAAACCCATGCAGTGCAGCTTTCGCAGCTGCATATCCACCATGCAAGGGAAGCGGATGCACTCCGAGTATAGAACCAATCAACACGACAGCTGGCGACAACCCATTTTTGAGATGTGGAAGTGATTTGTACACAAGATCGACTGGGGCAAAAAAATCAATTTCGAACACGCTTCTCATGGTTTCCAGAGACGACTCTGAAAACGGCCCGACAGCTCCTACTCCAGCTGCGGCTATGACCAAATCAATGCCGCCAAACGCTTCCTTTGCCTTTTCGACAAGCTCCTCCTGAAATCTACTATTCGTGATATCCCCAGGCAGAGGAATGAGCAGTCCGGGATATTCCGAAGCAAGATCGATTAACCTTGATTCACGGCGACCTGAAATGACGAGCCGTGCGCCCCGCTCCGCAAGCAATCTTGCAAGTGCTCTGCCTACACCGGAGGTTGCCCCGGTCAAAATACCACACTGCTCGGAAAGATCACGCACTTTGCAATATGACACGTCACGTAACTTCCGTTACTGGAGACTGCGTTGTAGGGAGCAACGAAGACTGCGGCTGCACTCGCACCTCATCACCGCAATCTCTCACCGTTGCTTCATCTGGATCGATGCGCCCCAGAACAGCTGGTGGCACGCGGCAGTGAATTATCATTCGCTCATCACCAAAACGTTTCGACAGAACTTCACCATGCTTCGCAAGCCAGGCTAAAAGACGACCGTTTCCACAATCTGTCTCTACTTCAATGTTCCGAAAGCTTCGCCCTAAAGCATCACTCGTACGTATCGCAAGTTTTTCGAGGCCATAGCCCGTTTGAGCGGAGACACCTACAGCATAAGGATACCGATCACATAATCGATTCCGTGTAATACGATCAGTCACTGCATCGAGTTTATTCAAAACGAGTATCGTGTCCTTGACATCAACACTCAACTCTTCGAGCACCGAATTCACGGCTTTAATCTGGTTCTCAACAAATGGACTTGAAGCGTCTGCCACATGCAACAACAAGTCAGCCTGCTGAGTCTCTTCAAGCGTCGCCTTAAAACTTGCTATCAAATGATGCGGCAAATCACGAATGAAGCCGACCGTATCACTCAATAACACCGGCCCCCAACTTGGCAACTTCCATCGCCTTGTACGAGTATCAAGCGTAGCAAAAAGCTTGTCTTCGGCGAGGACATCTGCATGCGTGAGGGTATTGAGCAGGGTGCTTTTCCCTGCGTTGGTGTACCCAACGAGAGACACCGTTCGCTGTTCATGCCTTGCCGCAACCTGTCGCTCACGGCGACGATGAATAACTAACATCTCCTGCTTCAGGTCATGAATCCTCTTCTCGACAAGTCGCCGATCCACTTCAAGTTGCTTTTCACCTGGCCCTCGCATCCCGATACCCATCTTCAACCGGGAGAGGTGTGTCCACATTCGCTTGAGCCTGGGCAACGAATACTCGAGCTGAGCTAACTCTACAGCCAGCCTCGCCTCATACGTCCTTGCACGTGCAGCAAAAATATCAAGTATGACCTCCGAGCGATCCAGTACTTTACAATTCAACTCATGCTCGAGGTTTCGTATCTGTGCTGGTGAAAGATCATTATCAAACATAACAACATCGGCATCATGATGCTCAATAACAGAAAAGAGTTCTTTGAGTTTCCCTCGGCCAATATACGTCCGCTGATCTGGCTCGTGTCTTCGCTGGACCAATTCGGCCACAACGTGTGCTCCGGCCGTAATTGCCAGACCTGACAACTCTGACAAAGGATCTTTGGGGCTCACCGGTGTATTGATATACACACCAACCAGCACAGTCCGCTCTGAATCAACGCCAGTGGTACGTTCTGAGAGACTCACTCGCGACCTTCCTCCGCTCCTGCAGCAAGGTGACAACAGCTTTCCCAACGTCGAGTATCGAGAAGACCATCAGCAACGGCGTCTTTCACGGCACATCCAGATTCATGCGAATGGCTACAGTCCGGATAACGACAATGATTTGCAAGTGGACGTAAGTCACGGAAGGCGGACGGAACCTCAGCCGGAACAGTTTCCCAAAGCTGAAACTGACGTACACCGGGAGTGTCAACAAAGCTGCCATTGTACGAATGCGGAAGCAATCTTGCAGCGGTAGTTGTATGACGTCCCTTTTCGTTGTCACGACTTACGTCAGAGACAGGCAATTCGAGTGCTGGCTCGAGACGATTGAGTAGTGATGACTTACCAACACCACTCTGACCAACCACGGCGGTGACTTGACCATCTAATTCAATTTTCAGCCGAGAAAGACCATACCCAGTGACTGATGAGCAGAGAACAACAGGGTAGCCCATGCGAGCGTACACCCCAGCGAGCGGCAGAAGTTCAGCCGGATCAATCAGATCGATTTTATTAATGCAAATCACAGGACGAATGCCAGCAGAGTCTGCAGCCACAAGCATTCGGTCAATTAGGCCGGGTTTCAAGTCTGGCTGGGCAGCACTGCCAACGATAAATAACTGATCTACATTCGCGACAAGAGTGTGTCGGCGGCCGCGGCTCGATCGACTTAAAGCACTGCGACGAGGTTCGATAAAACAGATGGCAGCCTCTTCACCTCGCCCCTGCACTTGCACCCAGTCCCCAGCGGATACAGGATGGCGCTGATCTGTCGCGACATCATGCAAGACCTGTCGAATCGCGCACCGTGTAATCTGTCCAAGCTCATCGAGCACAAAGCTATCCAAACCATGAGCGTGGAGCACTTGCCCTCGCCACACATCATTTGCATTCCCAGAACTATCGACGCCGACTTCAATCGCGGGCAGTTTGACTGTCCGTTTTCGAGTAAGTTCTCCCTTGCCGGAAAGTCTCTCTGATGAAGCAAGATTCTCACTCACATCGCCGTCATTTGTGAATTGCCGGGTAACATCAGTTTGCCGTCGACGTGCATGACGGTTTTTGCGAAAGGCGACTCGAGATGTTCGAGAATTTTTCATGGCTCAAGCATACACAGCAGGACGCTTCCATTGATACTCCTTCTGTTGAAGCCACGGCCTCCTGCACTCTCCTGCCGCAGAAAATTACCGCCTACGGCGGGACTCCAATCCGGAGGCTTGGAGAAGGCTGCGGCTGAAAACATCCGTCTCAGCAAGTTTACTCTTGGCATCATCAGTTGCACCAAGCTCTGCCGGATCATAGAAAACTTCAAAAGCATATTTAGCGAATGATAGCGTATCACCTGGCTTGACGTGCTGTTCGTTCACGCGAACACCATTCACTTTCGTTCCATTGCTGCTGTTGAGATCCCGTACGACCCAAATTCCTTCCTCAACAACAAGTTCACAGTGACTTCCAGAAATAGTAGGAAATCTCAGTACAACATCAGCAGACTCTCGCCGACCAACCACGAGAGTCTTCTTAAGCAAAGGAATCGAGTCCCCTCCGCCAATGGGTTGTAATTCGCCGAACATCAGCTGGATTCTCCGGCGTTGTAACGCACAACAGAGTTATTCTTGTCTCGTATCATACTAATCAAACTATACGACGGGAAAAACTGTCCTGCATATTACTTCTCAATGTTTTGCACTATTTCCAGTGGTCCTCTCCCGATTAATCACTCCCACCCCAAAGTAGCGTGTACCGCTTGCTCTTCACCGTGTGCCGTGCGACGATTTTGAAGGAATCTGAGTGGGCCGGGCAGTCGCTGGTCAGATATCGTTTTGAATGACAAATTGACATATTCATCTTTCGAGATGTTTCTGCAATTTTTGTACCAAAAATATTCTGACGAGAGGAAAGTCCGGGCTCCGGAGGATGCGATGGTGGGTAACGCCCACCAGCCGTGAGGTTAGGGAAAGTGCCACAGAAAATAGACCGCCAGCAGGCTCCTGCCTGCTGGTAAGGGTGAAACGGTGAGGTAAGAGCTCACCAGCAGGCCAGGTGACTGGTCTGGCTTGGTAAACCCCATCGGGAGCAAGGCCGAACAGAAGAGAGTTCGCTCTAAACAGCGGCCTGAGGCGATCCGCTTCGGTTTCTTTTCGGGTGGGCTGCTCGAGGTGGCAGGTAACTGTCATCGTAGAGAAATGATTGCCTCTTTTGGGATTTGACCTGAAAGAACAAAACCCGGCTTATAGGCCCACTCAGATTCTTTCTTTTTCCGGGCTTGTTTATACGGTAATGAATTTCATTCGATATGGTCTTCGGGCACGAGATCCCGGCATGCATTTTCATCCAATAATTTGAGCAATTTGGAAATACAAAGTTTATTGATACTCACATTCATCTCCTGAGCCTCTGCTTTGAGTGTTTCGTGAAGTGACATGGGCATTCTGACAGTGACGACTCGCTGAGCCTCCCGAACAGGTGATTTCTCCTGCTGTTTCTGCCGCAGGGCATCTAACATTTCCCGAATGCGGGCATACTCAGCGGAACACTCAAAACGCATGAGAGAGTCTGGTGTCTGATAGGTCCGCCGAACGATGCCATCAAGACCCATTATTTCACGGAAAAAAACAATCCAGTCTGGTTCGGCAGTAAAGAGCCGTTCTGCTACCTCAAGAATTGCCTGCGCATCATGTCCTACTGCCGTATCAGCAAAGTCCCCAGACTCATTTTGGATAAACGCTGGCATTCATGACTCCTTCCATGTGTCGACTCAGACCAAAGAGAGATGGTCTGCACATTTCACTCAGCACAAACAACTCTCTCTCAAACGAAATCGATTAACTATGCACAAGAAGTCAAGCATTGACTGCAAGTTGTTTGCTATCAACGACTTAGCTGGCCACTCGCCGCCCTGCCTAAAGAACGGTCACTCGTGTTCGGGTTGTGAGCACCCCCCCGCCTGCTTAAAAACTATGCAGCACGCGAGTTTCTCATCGCCCAGGTGTCCACTTTTTGCAGTGAACGCTTTTGACTAAAGCCAGGGGGGCACATTCCCCTACATTCCTCCCAGAATTCGCCAATTCAGTCGCGTCAACAACATCTCCAGCCGTTCGGTCAGCCCCTCTCTCGATCGATTTCTCCAAACCCAAAAAACTTTACCAAGGCAAAAAACAGAGAGTGGCATGCTACATCGACATGAAAAACTTCTTCAGGACCTGCTTCGCTCGAGACCTGTCAGCCCGTAACGAAAACGCAGCGACTGCCGATGGAGCAAAACAACGGGATATTTTTAGCCGGCAACCCATCTCGTCTGCCGCGAACGCAGGAGTTCAACGCAGGCGCCCAAACTCACCTCAAGGGTTCTGCTGTCCTCCCGGGACACTCTTGCTCAATGGGCGGCCTGCCGACGACCCCACATTAGGTGACACCAATACAATCATTTTTTTCGGACAGCAGCCTGCGCCATCAACTTGTTCAAAATGAACGCAAGTGCTTAGACCGAATCAATCAACCTGCCAGCCAAGGAGCGGTGCTTGGCTTTCTACTTTTCACTGAAGAGTTACTTGCTGACTAGGCTGGCGCAGATCTCTTATCTTGCACAGGTGAATCTTACACAACATGCTCTCCTGCAATCCGATGGAAGAACCACACTTCAAGAGCTTTCCTGCATACCCAATGACTCGCACAATTGTGGCATTCACTTTCCAGGATGAGTGGTGCGTCAGTATAAAGTCCCTAGACGATCTTGATGACAACCATCTGACCATTTCTCATCGCTTCCGTTCCATGCCAATATTGAGGACAACGCCAAGCGACACTGCCCGGAATGGTCCATATGTTCCCTCCAAAGAAACCCATCAACACACTACAGGAAATTTTGTTACAGAAACTTTTGTGAAAAAAAGAAGCGATGATAGACGCTATTGAACACCCTGGTAGCAGACAAAGCTTTGGATTCTTTTGAGATCATACCTATGACAATAGGGAAAACGATACCTTCAGGTGTTTTCCTTAACGGGTGCCCATGAGCCTCACGCATAAAGATTCCATCAGACAGAGTCAATTGAGTTCTCGCTGAAGGTGACCTGTACGCAACTGTGGACGCCAAGTCTTCTCGACAAAATCGAAAAAGCAATGCACTAGCATTGGTTCATTTTCTCACGTGGCGTACCTGCTCCGACCATGGAAATATTTTCAGGGCTGTCTTCAGACGGAGGCTGACTTTCATCGCTTACGATAGTAACAGCCACTCTTTTATAAGATGGTGTCCGAGAAAGTGGGTCGACTCCCTTTGGAACAAGCACATTACTTTCCGGATAGTACATTGCCACACACCCTTGGCGGATTTTCGGATAGGCCGAGATGGTAACTCTACGCATTTCACCAGAAGCACTTTGCACACGACATCGCCCTCCTTCAGTGAGACCATGGCTGCGAATATCATCGGGGTTCATTAAGACAATATCTCGCCGACTCTGATTCCGATACAAGTCTTCCTCTTCGTACACAACCGTATTGAATTGGCCTTCACTGCGGATTGTCATTAACTGCAGACCCTCTGGCACATCTGGCAAATCATGAACATGAATCGTTGCCTTACCGTCAGCGGTAGGAAATATCGGCGTATCGAGAGTACGACCAGGAATGGAGAACTCCTCTTTGGTTTGATCCATTGTAGAAATCTGCTCAAGACCGGGAATCATCCGACCAATCGCTTTACGAATCGTGCTCGTATGCGCCATTTCGAGCCAGTTTATTGGCCCGCTTATCCCAAGAATTCGACAGCCTAGTTCCGAGATGATTTCGACTTCACTTCGTGGCCCGTAGTCAGCGTTTTGCTCATGCCTGGGTTTCCCTCCATCAGAGAGCCGCACATAACTAAACATGCTTTCTTGCGTAGAGGGCTCTGGCTCCTCGTCACGGGCGAGAACAGGGAGAACAATTGTTTCCTCTCGCGCAAGCCCACAGGCATGCCCAGTATTCAATGATGTATTCATATAGACAGCCATCTCAGTACGCCCAATTGCCCGTCTAGAAAAATTAGCATCCGGACTTGCGCCATACAGATTTCCACCCAAACAAAAAGCGAATTGCATGTCCCCTCGCTCAGCTGCTTCGAGGCACTCGAGCGTGTCAAATCCACGAAATGATGGCAACTTCACACCAAGTTCTGATTCAAGTCGTTCAAATATTTTTTCTTTCAGTTTTGGGGTAACACCAACAGTACCCATTCCCTGAATATTCGAATGGCCACGGATTGGCTGGAGGCCAGCACCTGGACGACCAATCATGCGTCGCATCAGCGCAAGTTGTGCGATAGCCTGAACAGTGGCTGAACCATGGAGATGATGCGTGACCCCCATAGTCCAGGAAAAGACGGCCCGCTGCGAGGAGGCATATTGCACCGCGACGTCATTGATCTCTTCTTTTTCAACTCCTGACTTTTTAACAATCTCCTCCCACGATAACGAATCGAGACGTTCTGCTAATGCATCCCAGCCCTGCGTGTGGTCAGCAAGGAATACTTCGTCAATAATCGGTTCTGGTGCTTCCCCTCTCCCCAAGGCATGCATCTCTTTCAATCGTTTCATGATTCCATACATGAGCGCAAGATCACCACCAAGACATGGCTGAACATAAGTGCTTGCTATGTTGGTCCCGAAAAGCAAGCTCATGGGATCACTGGGAACTGAGAAATTCACGAGGCCTGTTTCGACCATAGGATTCACGACCACGACCTTTCCACCGCGTCGGCGAACCATCATCAATGACCTCATCATACGAGGGTGATTGCTTGCCGGATTGCCTCCTATCAGCATGACGAAGTCACTTTTCTCAAGGTCATCCAACTTAATTGTCCCGGCTCCTGTACCAATGACACTTGTAAGCCCGACGCCACTTGCCTGATGGCAGTAGTAACTACAGTTGTTGACGTGGTTTGTTCCGTAGAGTCTTGCAAACAACTGCAAAAGGAACCCCGCCTCGTTACTTGAACGTCCTGAGAAATACCAGAAGCTTTTTTGCGGCTGTGTGTTACGAAGCTTCGTGACGATTCGTTCCATCGCCTCACTCCACGTTATTGGCTGATAATGTTGGCTCCCTTTGCCCAACAAAAGAGGCTTTACAAGCCTTCCTGCATGCTCCATCTGATACGGTGTGAATTTACTGAGCTGAGCAATTGAATATGTCCGAAAAAAATCATCCGGGATGCCACCTTGCATATCGCCAACCATGGCTTGAAATGATTTCTTGCACACTTCGGGAAAGTGGCCTGATTCGTTAACCATGCCACCCGCCTGCCCGCCCATGCCGAGAGCACATGTTTTACATGTGTTTTTACTCCGCATCGCTTTCCACAAAGACCAGAACCCACCAACCTCATAGGCCTTCTTCAAGGTGTAACGTATTGCTCTCCAACCACCACCAGTTCGTACTTTTGCCATGAATCCACACTCTTGGTTGTATTAGTTGTCGAATTACTCTCTCACCCTAGGCTGACCGTGACCGTCTTATCCTCTAAGTAGGCATCGAGCCCACGCTGCCCAAGCTCTCGGCCAAAGCCGGACTGCTTAAACCCACCAAAAGGTGCGGCCGCATCAAAAACGTCATAGCAGTTGACCCACACTGTTCCAGCTCGTAATCGTTCGGCCAACATATGGGCTTTACTCACATCTCGTGTCCACACAGCAGCAGCAAGACCAAATGTTGTTGCATTTGCGCGACGTACTAATTCATCAATATCTGAAAACCGAAGAACCGATAATACGGGCCCAAATATCTCATCTCGAGCAATCGCCATCTCGTCATGAACCTCCGTAAAAACTGTCGGTTCAACAAAAAACCCACGATCACCTACTCGTTGCCCCCCTGTTGCACAAACAGCTCCTTCTTCTTGCCCCTTCTCTATATAGCTCATGATCTTTTCAAATTGAGCACGATCAACCTGCGGCCCCTGTTCAGTAGCAGGATCAAAAGGATTTCCTACGCGCCGCTTTCTTGATAGCTCAACTACTTTTTCAACAAAAGAATCATGAATTGAGTCTTCAACAAACAGCCGAGAGCCAGCACAACAACATTGGCCCTGATTCAGATGAATACCAATATGAGCACCTTCTGCAGCAGCTTCTAAGTTGGCATCAGCAAACACAATGTTCGGACTCTTACCCCCAAGCTCAAGCGTCATCCGTTTCATGGTATCTGCTGACTGACGCATGATTGCCTTCGCTGTTTCACCAGATCCAGTAAAAGCAATCTTGTCTACTCCGGGATGCTTGACGATTGCAGCACCGGCTGTTGGACCAAAGCCTGGCACAACGTTAATGACTCCATCAGGAACCCCAGCTTTCTGCGCCAGACGAGCCAGCCGAAGACAGGTCAACGGCGTCTGTTCAGCAGGCTTCATTACAAGCGTACAACCTGCCGCAAGCGCCGGGCCCCACTTCCATGCCACCATCAGAATTGGAAAATTCCATGGGATAATTTGTCCTGCAACACCTACTGGTTCACGTCGTGTGTAGCACAGAAAATCGCCGTTCACCGGGATTGTCGTGCCCTGGATTTTATCTGCCCAGCCAGCATAGTACCGGATGCACTCAACGGCTAACGGGATATCAACATGACGTGCATCTTTCAGCGGTTTTCCGTTATCAAGAGACTCAATAGCCGCAAGTTCATCAATTTCTTCATCAATAAGATCACAAAACCGGTGCATTATTTTCCCTCGCTCCCGAGCATTCAGACGAGGCCAAGGTCCTTCATCGAAAGCCCGACGGGCTGCTTCAACTGCACATTCGACATCAACCGCATCCCCTTCTGCCACCTCCGCAATCACCTCCTCATTTGCGGGGTTAATCGTGTCAAAGGTCTTTCCGGACTGCGATGGAATCCACTGACCATTAATAAACAGCTGCGTCTGCCGAATATTTGGGCTGGGTACTGAATGGGGCATCTTGAACCTCTTTTTCAGGGAACTACTACGACATCATGACATTTCACATTGGAATGACACGGTTGCCGAAAGCATCCTAACCGCGCTATGATAGAATCATCAAAAGGATTACCTCTTGCCAGCGTGGCATGGTTTCCCAAAATTGTTTGGAAACACGGTGAGCAAACGATCTCTCACGAATCACTTGCCCATCAACAAACGAAACAGTACCTCACAAACACGTAGGAGTTTTCGATGGAGTTCCTGAAACCATTTCAACGACTCACAGCCGGGACAGCGGCCATTGCCTTACTATTTACTGCAAGTTACTGCATGGCAGATCTTGTAAGTGGCCCGCAACCGGGAGACGGTGTTGGCGCCTTCACCGTAACAAAGGCTGCTGGCAATCCAAGTGATGGCGTAGAAGATGGCAAGCGACTTTGCTACCGATGCAGAATGGGTAGTCGGCCGGTTGTGATGATCTTTGCACGAACCGCTGATCAGCCATTAGCAAAACTTGTTAATGAACTTGAAGGTGAAATCAAAGAACACGCAGATGCAAAACTCTGTAGCTTCGTCAACATGATTGGCGGAGATAGCGACAGCCTGAAAAACGCGGCAACAAAGTTTGTGAAAGACAACGGTATTCAAAATGTAGCATTCGTTGTGCCCGAAGATTCTCAAAATGGACCAGATAATCTAAACATTTCTCCAGAAGCCGACCTAACTGTTGTCTGTTACAAGAGCAGTAAAGTTGTTTCCAGCCATGCTTTGAAGAAGGGCGAATTGGATGACGGAAAAATCAATACGATTGTCGAAGCTGCATGCGGTTTAGTTGAATAATCAAATTGTTGATTTTCAGCACTGTTTCAACAGCAAACGCAAACAACTATTGGCTCGGGCTTGCGTAGGTAAGCCCGAGCCTGTTTTTTGAAGCCAGAATCCCGTCTACCTACATCTTTTTTGCTCACAGATGCACCTCTGAAAAGATGGGGTATAGTGGAGAACTTATAAGGAGGTCGCTACAGGCAGATCTCTCGAAAGGGCGGTGTAGCTCAGTTGGTTAGAGCACAGGCTTCATAAGCCTGGGGTCGCCGGTTCAAGTCCGGCCGCCGCTACTTCCTTTCTGCTAAAAAGACGTTGCATCTCCACCGAACACGCAACTCGTTCTACCGGAATCAGTGGCCAAAGACTTCGCATTGCTGGGATGCTCTAATTTCCTAACCGTTCCTTTGCCTTTCATAGTAACTGGAATTAATCTAGAGGTCAGTTGGCTGTGGCACTATTGCCGGAGATGGGGAGATTCCTTCAAGGAACATGTATTGATGGGAATGTTTTTTTTTCATACACAATTTCGTCGCACTACCCGGCATTTCCGCAAACCGAAGCAACAGAATTCCTGTATCCTCGAACTGCTTGAACGTCGTCTCGCACTTACTGCAGATACAGGAACTCTTTCCCGCCCACCGTTAGAACAAACAGATTCAGTCTATTTAGATAATTCACTAGTCGGTCCGCCACCGATAATAATGAACAAGTCTGAGATAATTGGAGACGAAACTAATAGCTTTGTGATTACATCAGTCGCAAACGGTGTCGTAGAAAAATTTCTACCAGCTACAGGAAGCTGGGTGAACGTCTCAGCAGTTCCCACAACGTCAAACCCGACTAAACTCCTCGAGTTACTACAACGCCGCCTGATTCAGCAAGGTGACCGCATCCGGTGGACGCCTTCGCAGTCAACAAGCCCACTGGACTTCGACAAGGCGTTTGATGTTGTTGGATGGGATGATGGAAACCCAATAACTCCACCATCCATCGAAGCGCCCTCCGAGGTTCAAAATTTGAGATTTGGCCAATCAGAGGACGCGACCTCTTTAATGGTTAGCTGGGACCCACCAGCATCATTTGTTGGCTCGTTGAATTACACGGTAACAATTGACAATGGATCAACAAACACGACATACATAACAACATCCACTAGTAAAAACTTTTCAGACTTAGAAACCGGTCTTCCATACACGTTCTGGGTCTGGGCTACCAATACGGATAGTCATGCAACGGGACCGACATCAAGCATTTCAGCAGCTCCCTCGAAGGACCAGACACCTACTTTTAGTCAGGTAACAAATTGGTCTGGTGACTACGACCTGACTTTTGCTGAGTATGACATGGGAACAGCGTCTGTCCCAACGCTTCAATCGTTTGCCAGTGGCATTTATGACGACCAGTGGGTGCTCATTGCCGGTCGAACCAATGGACTACACGGTTTCTCAGAAGACGGTTTGGCCAATTTTCCACCGAGATATCAGAACACCGATGTGTGGGTTATCGACCCCATATCAAAGGAGACGTGGAGTCGCTCACTGAACGATACCAGCAGCGGTCTTAGTTCAAGTGAAATCGACAGTTTGTCATCAACAAACACCGAGTCTTACCAGGATGGAGACACGCTGTTTATAGTCGGTGGATATGTTTACTCTCGCGCGATTAATAACTTCACAACCTACAATGCGATTTCGGCTATCAATCTTCCGACACTCGTAGACTGGGTGAAAGGAATAGACGGAACGCTCAACACGAACACCATTTTACAGGCTACTGGAGAACCGTCTCCTGATGGCTCATATGATGGCGGATTTTTTCAAGTGACTGGCGGAGGTTTGGAAAAAATAGGAGACCGCCATCAACTTGTTTTTGGCCAAAAGTTTGAAGGTCCGTACGCACATGGATCAACAACTTTCCAAGTCTATACCTCACAGGTTCGAAGTTTTGATCTCGACTATGACTTCGCTGCTGGAACCCTTTCGTATAGTAACATTGACGTTGCTCCTGCCGGTGGCGACCCAAGCCGGTTTCGTCGCCGTGATTTAAATGTGTTCCCAATTCTTTCACCCGACGGTCAGGGTGGCACTACTAAAAGTACTGTTGCATTGGCTGGCGTCTTCTACAACGGCGTCGGCGTGTGGACTGTGCCAGCTGAAATCGGACCTGACGGCATCCCAACAACAGAAAACCCAACGACTGAGACAGACGTTTTCAAGCAGGCCATGAACCAGTACGAGTCTGGCAAGATTGGCCTCTATTCACAAACCAATGGAGAGATGACTCAGATTCTTCTCGGAGGTATATCAGCAAATACATTCGATCCAGCTACGGAGCAACTGACATACGACGAGAACAATGGCTTCCACAGGCAAATAACTGCAGTGTTGCGGGATCCATCTGGCTCATATCAGCAACAATACATAACTGAGTTCCCAGATATTTATGACGGTAATGGAAAGCTTCTTTACTTCGGCGCGAATGCGCGATTCTTCCCTGCTCATGATGTGCCTGTGCTAACTGACGACATCATCGACCTCGATTCCTTAACTACAGAAACTGTAATCGGATATATGTTTGGTGGCATTGCCGCAGACCAACCAAACTTTGGAAACACCGTGGCCTCATCAATTATTTTTGAAGTTACCTATACTCCGCTGACTGCATAAACATAGTTGCATCAACTGCTAACAGCATGAAGACACTTAGAGCGTGCCTTGAAAAGTTTGCCTCCTTCCATCTGGCGACTTTTCTCTTCTTAACAGCGGAAAAACTTATAGTGACATAATGAGATTAACCCCACTTCCCTTATTACTCGTTCTTTTTGTTCACAATGTATTCGCTGATGAAGTGAGCATTGCTCGACAGACCATTCTTGAGTTAGGGGAACTTGTAGCATCACCATCGACAGTGGATAGTGAACCTCATTTAGGACCGAGTAATCTTCACTCGCTCTTTTTTGATGCACTGCCTTACAAAGGAAAGTCAACAACAGCTTTTGCCTGGATAGGAATGCCAGAAAAGAAAGTCGGACAAGATAAAGTACCTGGAATTGTTCTTGTGCACGGTGGTGGTGGCACTGCCTTTAAGGAATGGGTCGAGCGCTGGAACAATCATGGATTTGCTGCAATAAGTATCGCAGTCGAAGGACAAACGGATGAGAAAGGTTCAAGTGCTGAGGAAGGATGTATTCCGACCGGATGGAGGCAGCACGCCAACTCAGGCCCATACCGCTCAGGAATCTATGGCGATTCAGACAAGCCCCTCAAAGAGCAGTGGATGTACCATGCCGTAGCTGACACAATTTTGGCTCATTCCCTTCTTCGGTCACACCCTCGTGTAGATCCTGAAAACATCGGTGTGATGGGAATCTCTTGGGGCGGTGTTATCGTGTCGACGGCTGTTGGCATCGACACACGATTTGCTTTTGGCATACCAACCTACGGTTGCGGCAGTTTGGCAGATGCAGCTAATCAGTACGGGAAAGCACTAGGCAACAACACCATGTATCGTGAAACATGGGACCCGATACATTATCTATCACGTGCTACGATGCCACTTTTATGGCAGTCGTGGCCAGGAGACAAGCACTTTCCTCTTGACTCTCAGGCTTTGTCATACAAGAGATCACCAGGGCCAAGGGTTGTCTCACTGAGACCCGGCATGGGGCATGGCCATGGGCCACCGTGGACTCATGCTGACTCCTACGCATTTGCCAAATCCATCGTGAAGACAGGCAATCCTTGGTGCGCACAAAAAGAAGTTGCTGTAACAAACGGAACCGCGACGGCCTCTTTTTCTTCTTCAAAACCTTTTGCAAATGCTGTGCTTGTGTCCACATCTGATTCGGGAATTACAGGGTTGAGAAATTGGACCGAAGCACCTGCGTCTCTCGTCAATAACAATGGCGTCTGGACTGCAACAGCCCCACTGCCGCTTGCAACAACTGCATGGTTCCTCAACTTGAAAACTGGCGACCTGATTGCAAGCACCGACTTTCAACGCATCACTCAAACCAAGACATCTCGCCCAACTACGCAACCACCTGATGAAAGCAAAGAGAAAAAAAGAAGCCTTCTTTTCAATCGAATTGATGAGAATAAAGACAAACTGATTTCACAAAAAGAATATGTCTTCTTCTATGAAAATCTTTTCCCGAACCTCGACAAGAACCACGACTCCATCTTGGACAAAAGCGAGTTCATTCATGAAGTTGCATTCCGTTTCGGTGACACTGACAAGGATGGCAACCTATCCGAAAAAGAATATGCAAAGATTTTTGTACAACAACACAACAACCTCGACAACGATAGCAATGGTGATGTTTCCCTACAGGAGTGGGACCGCACCCGCAAGCAGCCTGCGACGGCCAACTGCCCCCTCTATCGCTTCTGCATCTACATGCAAAGAGCCTCACGTGCCAATGGGCTCCATGGTACAGACGACGGAATGATTTCAGCGAAATCTTTTAACTTTCTAGTGCGTGCGACTCAACCATGCAGGGAACAGACATCCACAGACCATGTGTCGGATTCAGCGTGAATGACCTTCTTTATCTAGCGGGTGGTGAAACACTAACCCTGAAAGCTGAACCTCATTTGGTTCTTTTCATACCACCTCTCGAAGCGGTGGACGAGATGAGTTAGAACTTAGAGGCGGGCCTACGGGACATTGGAATCATCAAAAAGCCGACTAAGGGACTACCATGCTTTACCAAAACTTTTATTTACTTCTGCAAACCAAAAAAAATAGTCCCCTAAAAAGCACAAGCCCATTCATGCTGGGCGTGGTGCTGTTCCTCACCGGTATTGGTACTCTAGATATCACTTCTGCTGCAGAGGTGAATCATCCAAACATCGTTCTCATTTTTACTGATGACATGGGGTGGGGAGACCTTCCCAATTTCACGCCTAAATCGAAGATCAAGACCCCTAATATTTCACGGCTCATTGCTGAGGGAACAAAGTTTGATGATTTCTATGTCGCGCAAGCAGTGTGCACAGCCTCTCGTGCGGCACTCATGACGGGATGCTACGCCAACCGTGTTGGGCTTGAAGGCGCACTCAATCACACAAGCCCCACGGGCATTGCACCTGAAGAAGAACTTCTTCCAGAACTTCTCACAAAAGCAGGATACGCAACTGGAATGTTTGGCAAGTGGCACCTTGGACTCCCTCCATTTTTTGCTCCCTCAAAGAATGGCTTCCATGAATGGCTTGGTATCCCGTACTCCAATGACAACACGAAATACCATCCAGTTCTATCCGACTCGATGCCACCACTTCCTCTATACGATGGCAACAAGGTCATCGAGACCGATCCCGACCAACGCCTTTTTACCAAAAGACTTACCGATCGAGCTGTCACGTTTATCGAAAAAAACAAGGACAAACCCTTCTTCCTTTATGTTCCTCATATCATGCCGCATGTACCAATTTTTGCATCAGACAGTTTCCGAGGAAAATCCGCACGGGGCCTGTACGGCGACGTCATCGAAGAAATTGACTGGTCAGTAGGGGAGATCGTAAAAACAATCGATCGGCTCAATCTCTCAGAAAACACATTGGTAATTTTCACCAACGACAATGGCCCATTTCTTAGCTATGGAACGCATGCTGGTCAGTCGGGTGCTCTACGTGGCGGCAAACTAACAACGTTTGAGGGTGGTGTTCGAGTACCAATGGTCGCTCGCTGGCCGGGACAGATACCAGCAGGACATACCTGCAGCACTCCGATTATTTCGATCGACTTGCTTCCAACATTCTGCCATCTAGCACACGCTTCACTGCCTGAAAAGACAATTGATGGTGTAAACATTACGGATATTCTGCTAGGTAAAACTAATACGATTGAGGACAGAGACGGACTTGTTTTTTACGCAGGAAGTGAGCTTCAAGCTGTTCGAGATGGGCAATGGAAGATTCATTTCCCTCACAAATATCTGGTTGTAAATGGTGAAACAAGAACAGATGGAAAGCCAGCTGGCTATGGCAGACTCGCGCCACAGTCCATAAGTAACAGTGGAATTGAAGGAATTGCCAGTCGCCATGGGTATGTCGTGCGCGAACTACCGCTGTCACTCTATGACTTGAGCACTGATATCGGTGAGTCGAAAAATATTGCCTCAGACAACCCTGCGATCGTGAAGAAACTTACTGATATAGCGGACAAATATCGTAAGACTCTTGGTGATAGTCTTCAAAACATGAAAGGCACTGAGAACCGCCCAGTAGGACGAAACGACCGAACGTAATATCCCTATACCCTTTCCAGCGTGACTTGTGCGACAAAAAAATCCCGTAACGAACCCTGACTTCCTCCTCTTGAGTGATACTGCAAAAGAGCTTTACGCAGTCGCAGCCAAAGAGCCTATCTACGATTACCACTGCCATCTTTCTCCTAAAGAAATTGCCCAGAACAAGCAGTGGGATAATCTGGCTGAGGTCTGGCTTGCCGGGGATCACTACAAGTGGCGGGCTCTACGCGCCGCGGGAATACCAGAAAAGTACATCACGGGAAATGCAACAGACTATGAGAAATTTTGTGCATTTGCTGAAACTATGCCGAAGCTCTTCCGGAATCCTTTGTGGCACTGGAGCCATCTTGAGCTCTCTCGGGTCTTTGGCATCAATGAGGTCCTTAACCAATCATCTGCTCAACGTATTTGGGATGAAGCAAATACGCAACTTGGCAAAATCTCTGCTCAGACATTGCTTGCAGATTTTCGTGTGGCCGCAATTGGCACAACAGACGACCCGTGTGACAGCTTGCCGCATCATATTGAAATTGCAAAAAGTGAACTAAAAACGCGCGTTTACCCTGCCTTTCGTCCTGACAAGGCACTCGCCGCCGATGACGCAGAACTTTTCCAATCATGGGTTCAGCGGCTTGAACAGGCTTCTGGAATTCCATGCCACGACTTCGATGCCTTTCTCGAAGCAATCGCGAATCGCCACAGTTTCTTTCACGACCTTGGTAGCCGACTCTCGGATCACGGACTTGAACAATGTTTTGGCAGAGGTGGCACGAAAGACGAAGCAACAGAAGTTTATAATGCTGCCCTTCGGGGAGACGCAATCACTAGCGACGCACTTCAGGCCTATCGTGGCTACATGATGATCTACTTCGGCGAGCTTGACGCTTCAAGAAAATGGACCAAGCAACTTCACCTTGGCGCACTACGAAACACGAACAGTCGTGGCCGTCTTCTACTTGGTGCTGACGCAGGATACGATTCCATCGGTGACTTTCCGCAGGTGGGGCCGCTTGTTGAGTATTTAGATGAATTAGACAAGCGAAAGTCTCTCCCAAAGATGGTTCTCTACAACCTCAACCCCTCAGACAACTATGCCATCGCCGCTGCTTGCGGTAACTTTCAGGGCGATGGAATTGCTGGCAAGATACAGTATGGCAGCGGCTGGTGGTTTCTCGATCAACTTGACGGAATGAGATGGCAGATTAATACACTTTCTCAAGTTGGTCTGTTATCAACCTTTGTTGGCATGCTTACGGATTCGAGGAGTTTTCTTTCGTACCCTCGGCACGAATACTTCCGTCGACTTCTATGCAACATTATTGGAAATGATATTGAGCACGGATTACTCCCAAACGATATTGAAACAATAAAAAATATGGTCCGCCGCATTAGCTACGGCAATGCTGTTCAATATTTTGAGATGGAAGCAGGTGAGGTCTGACGGCTATCAAACCTGAGCCAAAAATAAAAAATCAGTGTGACATACCCAGAATACGTCTTCAAATTATTTATTCACTCGCAGGGCTACCGATGACACGACTTCTTCTATCTCTTCTATTCGCAACACTTATCTTTGATGGAACTCACGAACTGATCGCTGGGCCATTATCAAGAGTACGAAGCCGCAGACACCAAAGAGCAGAACGATCACACCCTGGAAATACTTGCCAAGACTGCATCGCCAACACTAAAGAAGAGAGAAACCCCGCTGAAATGTCAGCCAAAAATGACGCGCCGCCACCGGGATTTGTTGCTTTATTTAACGGCACAGATTTACGCGGTTGGTACGGATGGGGCACACAGGACCCCGACGATTTCCGAAACATGTCACACGAAGCACAACTCGAGTACAAGAAGAAATCGATTCACGGAGGCCTTCTCAACAAAAAAGGCATCGACGTGGGCGATCATATCAACGCGCATTGGCGGGTTGAAGACGGTGAACTTGTTAATGATGGCAAAGGGCTTTACCTAACAACAGATGATGAATTTTCTGATTTTGAACTGCTCGTTGATTTTAAAATGCAGCCCCTCGGTGACAGTGGAATTTATCTCCGTGGCATACCCCAGGTTCAGATATGGGACCCAACCGAAGAAAAGAAATTCAAACTTGGAGCAGACAAGGGATCTGGTGGACTCTGGAACAACAAACGCAATGAAGGTAAATACCCTTTAGTACGAATGGACCGTCCGTTTGGTGAATGGAATCATTTCCGCATCAAAATGATTGGTGAACGCGTGACTGTTGAACTGAATGGAGAGATCGTTGTTCAAAATGCCGTTATGGACAATTTCTTTGCACACCGGACGAAGAAAAAAACTGATGCCACGAGCAAACCAGTTGGCCTCCTAGTACGCCCGGTGCCACCACGAGGTCCTATCCAGCTACAAACACACGGCAGCGAAATCCGATGGCGTAATATTTACATCCGTGAAATTCCTACACGCGAAGCAGATGATGTATTGCGAGCACAAAACAACAGTGGCTTTGTTGAATTAATTAATGGGAAAGACCTTACCGATTGGCAGGGTGCCGTAGACAGTTACGAGGTCCGTGAAGGAAACATTGTCTGCAAGCCCGGTAAGGGTGGAGACCTACTCACCAAGGAGTCCTTCGGTGACGTGACAGTTAGGGTCGAGTTCAAGCTTCCGACAGCGGGCAACAATGGAATCGCACTACGAGTTCCAGAAGGTGGACACAGTGCCCATGATGGCATGGAAATTCAGATCATTGATGATGATGGCTATAACGCGAAACTGGCTTCTGCGGGCAAACCAGGGCTTAAAGATTATCAGCATCACGGCAGCCTTTATTTTTGCGTTGGTGCCGAGCAAGGCTACTTAAGACCTGCTGGTGAATGGAATTTTGAAGAAATCATTATCTCTGATCAGCAGCTCACAGTTACGCTCAATGGCACATGCATTCTCGATGTTCAACTCGATGCACTCGATCGAAGCAAAATGGATCACGTCCCAGGAGGACTTACTAGGAAAGAAGGATTTATCGGTTTTGCTGGACATAATGACCCGGTTGAATTCCGAAGTTTCCGAGTTAAAAAACTGGACTAGTAGCTCAAACAAATACAGAAGCCAATTTTCAAGTAGGCATAAACATGTACTCCCCGAAAACGAGAAACATTTTTTCGATATTCTGTATTTCTCAATTAATTTTTTTAGACGCCAACATTGGACAACCTTCGGACGATTTCATAGATAGAGCTCCATCGAACGTAAGACCTACCTCGCAAAGAAAAAATCGGTCTCTTAAGATCATTGAAAACGTTCCGTATGCAGACACCAATAACCCTCGGCAACAGATCGATCTTTTTCTTCCGCGCCAACAACTAGATGACAAACCTCTGCCGATTGTTGCATTTATTCACGGAGGTGGCTGGAGAAAGGGCAGTCGTCGCAGTGGCCTTAGTTTTATTGGGCCAATCGTTCAGACAGGGAAATACATTGGTGCATCAATCGGCTATCGGCTAACAGACGAAGCCATCTGGCCAGCACAAATACATGATTGTAAAGCCGCCATACGCTGGCTTCGAGCAAATGCTGGAAGGTACGGCGGTGATTCAAATAAAATAATAGTATCTGGATCATCTGCCGGAGGACATCTCGTCGCCATGCTCGGAACATCAGGAGATGTTGCAGAGCTCGAGGGTGACCTTGGAGACTGGGGTGAGAAAAGCAGCAGAGTCAATGGTGTCATCAATTTCTTTGGACCGAGCAACTTAACCTCAATGGGTGGCTGGCACAACAACCCCGACTCACCAGAATCACTCCTCCTCGGTAGACCTGTGCAAGAAAACAAGGACATTGCAAAAGCTGCGTCACCGATTACGTATGTCACGAAGGATGACCCACCTTTCCTGACTATCCATGGGACGAATGATGCTCTCGTTCCTTTTGAACAGTCTGTCGAACTTACTGATTCGCTTCAGAAGGCTGGAGTCCTCGCGCGACTTATCCCAATTCAGGATGGCGGTCACGGTCGCCCTCACGTGAGCGAACTCGACGAACGGATTAGGCTTTTTCTCGAAAATCAGTTTGATGGTAGACACCATGAAATTTCAACTGAATCGATCCCAAACCCAAAACCATCTCGTTGACAAAAACGCGCCTCTTAAAGCCTACGGTAACATCATACATGCATCCGATACCTTCGCTACTCTTTGCCGCAAGCCTACTTTCTGTTTTTTTTCCTTTTGCTGAAAATCTTATTGGCAGCAAGGCTTTCGCAACTGAACCAACGAAATACTCCTGGAATCAGTTTCGCGGACCGACGGCTGACGGCAAATCGCATTCGCCTAACCTGCCAATCCAATGGAATGAAACCAGAAATATCCGCTGGAAAACACCGATCCCGGGGAAAGCATGGTCTAGCCCTGTTGTTTCAGGCAATACCATATGGCTCTCAAACGCCACGGAGGACGGACGACGGCTTTCCTTACTCGCAGTGAATGCAAAAACGGGAATGGTACGAAAAGACATTACGGTTTTCGAAATTAAGGAACCGATGTTTTGCCACTCGTTTAACAGCTACGCAAGCCCAACCCCTGTTG
>CAXEMW010000003.1:0-34877 GCA_963997395.1 uncultured Planctomycetaceae bacterium | reverse complement strand
AAGTGGTGGTAGCTGTTTGTTTTTAAGAGCGTTCCAGTTATCACGGTGGGTGTCCCAGCCACCGTATGAAATGGTGACAAAGGGGACGCCATGCTCAACAAGTCGTGTTGCAAGCAGGCAACTTTGCCCAAACTTTGTTTCACCAAAGGGAGCCGCAAAGCTTGAGTTTTCACGGCTTGTATCAAACGCTTCTTTTGCTTTGGGTGAGGTAATTATTTTGTGCGCCTGCTCGGTGAACCTGTCGAGACCTGCTACAAGTTGATTCTTGTCCTCAATGGCGTGGAAACGCTGGTCGAGTTCCTCAAGGAGCATTTGACGTCGTTCAACATCACTCACGGTAAGGCTGCCATCGAGTGTCATGCCACGGACACTAAATGGAATGCCAGGTGTCGGTGTTTTTCCCGTAGCGAGAGCCGCATACTTGACGCCGAGGTAGCCTGTGCCGCCTTGGTTGTTTTTCGGGATCGCCACGTTGTGCGGTAGCTCTATCGGGCCCCCAAGTTCACGGCTGACAACGGCACCGTAGCCTGGGAACTCAAGTGAGGGAATTGGTCGATTGCCGGTATTGACGTATTCCTGACCAAGCTTATGAGCAGCGAGCGAATGAGTAATGCCTCGCAGGATGACATACTTGTCCATGCACTTCGCTAACTTGGGTAAATGTTCACTTATCTGGATGCCCGGAACAGATGTTTTGATGGCGTTAAACTCACCGCGGTATTCAGATGGCGCATCTGGCTTTGGGTCAAATGTGTCCATGTGCGATGGGCCACCAGGAAGATTGACAAAGATGGCTGCCTTCGCACCCTTCGGTCGAGGAGATGCTGCATGAGTCCATCGCAGATAATTCGAGAGTGATAGGCCACCAGCGCCAAGTGCACCCAATTTCAAGAAGTCTCTACGAACGACACCATCACATGTTCGATGAAGAGTCATTGAATTTCTCCGGTCCATTTAAAAGTTAAGTTTTGTTCGTTGTGGCAAAGACACCAGGCCTAATGATTCAGTGCAAATTCTTTTGTGTTGAGTAAAGCCCAAAGAATATCGTGAATCCCAGCCTTTGCAGTTGGTGACTCCTTGAGGTACGTAATCGAACGGTCGATCTCACGAGTGGTTGGCTCGCGCACAAGTGTCCGTAAGTACGCACTCTCAATGATTTCGTGTACAAGGTCTTTATTTTCTACGACCCATTCCGATACGGATCCGTCAAAAATAGGTCCTGTCTTCGGGGTCTTCATTGCAGCTTCTTTTGCTGCAATGGATTTCTGCAGCGATTTGACGGTTCCTTTTGTGTCTTTTTTCATTGCGTATCCGAGCCGTTTTTTGAGTTGAGCCACTTCATTTGCAAGTTTCTGCTTTCGCTCGAGATGAAGTTTCTCAGCAGTTGGATCTCTAAAGTCAGGAATTGTTTTTGTGAGTTCATCAAGCCAACTGCCACGACGACTGATTGAGTCGAGCATTTCCTTGTCGTTTTGAAGAAAGACCGTTTGGAGCAGGCTTGGCTCCATGGAGCGATCGCAATCACAGTTACTTTCACGGGTCGATTGGCCGAAGATCTCGAGCGCGTAGTCGTTGTTGTACGATCCTACCGTTGTGTCGGCTATTGCTCGCTTTTCAACAAGTGAACACATCTCCATCGCTTCACGATCACCGGCAGTCGCTATTCGAACGGCATCATAGATGACTTCAGCTGGCATTCTTCTGGCAACAGCCCTGCCGAAGTTTCTGTCATCGTGAAGATTTGTCTCATTGGGCTGCCAGCCACGCTGATACGTGTCGCTCTTGCAGATTTCACGATGGAGCCACTTCATGTCAAAATTGTGCTCTCGAAATCCTTCAGCAAGATATTCAAGCAACTCAGGATTGCTTGGAGGATTTGCCAGACTCAGGTCGTCTGGTGGTTCAACGATACCGACATTGAAATACGATGACCATACTCTGTTTACAATCGCTTGGGTGAAGTACGGGTTTGATTCATCAAGCATCCAAGCCAACAGGATTTCACGAGGATCTTCAATTTGCTCCAGTTTCATTTCCTTGCCGCCAAGGACTGTTGCAGTGCGGCCCTCGAGGAACCGTTCAAGCTGTTCTTTTTTCTTTTGCTTAATGTCACTGGAATTAATCTGTTCCATAATCCCAGCCAGCTTTTCCTCGGTGAGAGCTGCTTTGGGTTTGGTTGGGGCTATTTCTGTAAAAGGCACGGTCTTTCCCCTGATCGCTTTGGTTCGCAGAAGGCGATAAAGCTTGTTGCCCTTCAGGTCTTTGTCAGTCGTGTCAATGTCCAATGAAACGAGCATCTGCTTATACGTGCTCCTCTCATCCGGGAAGCGATTTCCGTTACGATATTCTGTGACTCGGTTGAAGAAATTTTTAAAGCGGTCAAAGTCATCCTTTGTCCATTGGTCAAATGGATGCTTGTGACATTGAGCACATTGAATTCGAACACCCAAAAAGGTGTACGCAAAACCGAGTGCACGTTCTTCAGGCTTTTTGAAATCCTGCCGGCTCCAGAAGTAAGGGAGGTAAGGTTGGTCACCAAAAGATTGTCCATCTTCGTTGGCAAGGTAGCTGCTCATCCGCTCACAAAATTCAGTATACGATTCGCCGTCGAGTCGGCTCTTAGCAAGTACAATGCCTTCGACAATCTCGTCGTACGGAAGGTTTTGAGCAACTTTATTGTGCATCCATTCGTACCAAAAGTTTGATGCACCCTGCCTTCCTTCTGGGCTGTTGTTACTTACGTTTCGATTGTTATTCATTGTCCAGTCGCAGAGTTTGGTCGCCCACCATGCGGCATACCCTGGTCGCTCGAGCAACTCTTCAATTTTTGCATCCCGTTTATTCGGTGACGTGTCACGGAGAAATGCTTCTGTTTCTGCAACTGGTGGAAGTGTTCCCGTGATATCGAGTGATGCTCGACGTAGAAATTCACCATCGCTGCACACTTCCGATGGGACTTCACCAAGCTTCCGCAATTTCATTGCGACAAGTTCATCGATTGGAGTTGGTGTCTTCAGCTCCGGATACTCAGAACCAGTCTTGTCAGAGACGGGAAAAATAACCGGTACTGGCACCACGCCATTGTCATAAAACGCAACGACATGACTGTCACCGGGGCCTTTTGCTGTAACCAACCCGTGTTCATCAATGTCAGCAATCTGGTCATTGTTTGTACGGAATCTGCACAGAGGTGTGACGTCTTCATGCGTTCCGTCTGACCACACTGCTGTTGCCTTGAGTTGCCACGTCTGCCCTTTTTGTTGTGCAACTATTTCTTCAGGTGAAACGTCAAGGCGAACAAAGACTGCGTCATCATCGCTGACTCCCTGAGCGCCGTGTTCGATCCACTGCTTGAGAACAGCGAGTTGCCAACTGTCAGGATCAAGTATCTGGCCACCTCCGTGGTCGACCTGCTCAAGAGGTTTTTGGAGAAAGAGGCTGGCTTCCAAATTGTCGATATTGACGCGTGGGTCTTCACCTTGAAGCAGGTTCTCGTGGTCTGCCTTGAAGTCATAGCCAAAGAGTGAAAGCCGGAAATCACCTTGGCCCTGAAAGGAACCATGACATGCTCTGCCGTTGCAACCAAGTCGACCCATGAGTGGAACAACATGTCGCCGAAAGTCGGGAGATTCTGCTGCGTTATCCGAATCAGCATGAAAGCGATCGTCAATACGCGGGACGTGAGTTTCTTCTGCCGCACCCGTCAGTGACGAAAAAAGGCACGGCGCTATCGCAACAAGCAGAGCACTGGTGTGGAGGTAACGCTGCATCATTTTTCTCTTCAGGAACGCTGTACTGGACACAGGGCGAATTTGGTGCATATCCCCTGCCTACTTACTACATCTATGTATCACCCTCCTAAATCTTAATATGTTCTCGAAATTCGTCATATTCCATTCATTTTTCGCTGTAAAATAGGTGCAATCCGCATAGTAATGCCCTCGTGGCAGGTAGTTTTCTCATACGGTTCCCGAGGCTTATCAGGTCATCTGTTTCGGCTTACATCTGCCACGGCTTGGGGATGTCCATGTTTCTTGCGTTGCAGGAGCTCGTTGTCCTCAAAGAGGGTGGCTCTCTAGGTGGCCAAAGCGGCGATAACAAATCAGCCTTGAAGACCTTACGGAAAGATAGAAAACGTTACACTCAGTAGGTAAATTTGTAAGAGTGCTTCGTTGGCTTGGCAACAAAAAGGAAAATGGAAAACTATGCATCCAGTTCGGTCTTTGTTTTTTATTTCTATGACAATCGTTGGGGTTGTCTTTCTACATGCAAGTAAGACTTGCGCAAATGAGCAGCCGAATATTCTTGTTATTTGGGGTGACGACATTGGTCTCTGGAATATCAGCCACAACAACTGTGGAATGATGGGCTATGAAACTCCGAATATTGACCGCATTGCTAACGAGGGAATTTCATTTACGGACTACTACGGGCAGCAGAGTTGCACAGCCGGCCGGGCGGCATTTATTGGTGGGAACGTACCTTTACGCACAGGGATGACGAAGGTTGGTCTGCCCGGAGCCAAAGAAGGATGGCAGACGACTGATGTGACAATTGCCACAGTATTGAAAGCACAGGGGTATGCAACAGGGCAGTTTGGGAAAAATCATTTTGGAGACAGAGACGAACATCTTCCAACGAATAATGGCTTTGATGAGTTCTTTGGAAACCTTTATCACCTGAATGCAGAAGAAGAACCAGAAAACAGAGATTACCCGAACGGTCTTGTACTGCCGAGCGGCAAGACCTTTCAGCAGCAATATGGGCCGCGAGGTGTGCTTAAGTGTCGTGCAAATTCCGACGGCACACAGACCATTGAAAACACCGGGCCGCTGACAAGAAAGCGGATGGAAACAATTGATGACGAAACCGTATCAGCAGCCAAGAGTTTTGTGCAAAGGCAGGCAAAGGATGGGAAACCATTTTTTTGTTGGTGGAATGCCACTCGGATGCATTTTCGAACACGCCTAAAGAAAGAACATGAAGGTCTGTCTGGGCCAACAGGTAATACGTATCACGATGGCATGGTTGAGCACGACATGCATGTCGGCGAACTCCTCGATCATCTTGATGCACTTGGCCTTGCCGAAAATACTATTGTTCTTTATTCAACGGACAACGGCCCGCACTTCAACACATGGCCTGATGGTGCGACAACACCTTTCCGCAGTGAAAAAAACAGTAACTGGGAAGGAGCTTATCGAGTGCCTGCTTTTGTGCGATGGCCCAAGCATTTTCCTGCTGGTGTGACGCTCAATGGTGTTGTGGCCCACGAAGATTGGCTGCCGACATTCGCAGCCGCTGCCGGTGACGCTGATGTCAAAGAGAAATTGAAGAAAGGAGTGGAGCTGAATGGTCGTACGTATCGCAACTATATCGATGGCCATAATCAGCTTGAGTATCTCTTCGGTCATGTATCGGAATCACCTCGGAAAGAGTTTATGTATGTCAACGACGAGGGGCAGGTTGTGGCCGTGAGGCTTGGGCAGTGGAAGGGCGTGTTTTTAGAAAACAGAGGGCAGGCGTTTGGCGTTTGGCGAGAGCCATTTGTTGAGTTGAGATTGCCACTGCTATTCAATCTCCGTCGCGACCCATTTGAGAAGGCGCAACATAACAGTAACACATACGATGACTGGTCTATTGATCGAGTTTTTGTCCTCGTTCCAATGCAGCAGTATGTCGCCCAGTTCTTGCAAACGTTTGTTGACTATCCGCCGAGTCAAAAACCTGGTGCTTTTAATCTGAAAAAGGTTATTGACCAAATTCAGGCTGCGAACAGAGGAAGCTAAAGATCAAGGAGTTGGATTGATGAAAAATATTATTTGTATCGTTAGTCTCGTGAGCTGGCTGCTGTGTGGCTTCGAGGTTTTTGCCATTGGATTGAATGAGCCTGTTCCTGCGTTTGAAGCAATTGATGACGAGGGCAATGTCTGGAAGTCAACAGACCATATCGGCAAGAAGATGGTTGTCTTGTATTTCTATCCAGCAGATATGACAGGCGGGTGCACAGCCCAGGCGTGCGGATACCGAGACAGAAAGGAGTCTTTTGCAAGGCTTAATGCAGAAGTCATTGGGGTGAGCGGTGATACTGCCAAGAATCACCAGGTGTTCAAGAAAGCACACCAACTAAACTTTACCCTCCTTGCGGATACTGATGGAAAAATCGCGGAACTTTTCGGAGTGCCTGTTTCTAAGGGTGAAAAGACTGTGACAAAATCAATAGATGGTGTTGATGTTGATCTTACGCGTACCGCAACGGCAAAACGTTGGACATTTATTATCGATCGGAATGGTAAGGTCGTTCATCGAGATGATCGAGTGAATGCAAAAGCTGACCCGGATTCTGTCGAGATGTTTCTCAAAGCTGTTGAATGACAAGGCCAACATGAATCGCAACGGACTCCTTTTCATACTAGTGGTGCTGGGGGCCGTTGGGTGTCTTGGTGGAGTGGTCGCTGAAGACGTGTGTCCTTTGTGGCTTTCGCCAAAGGCAAGTCTTGAAAATCTTCTGAAGGAAAGTCCGACGGGTCTTTTTCCTGATTTTTATTCTTCTCCTGTTTTTCCTTTTGTTATCGATCCAACTGAGCAGGTAGTCAGGATCGAGCTCAAGGCGATGACCGTTGCTCAAGCGCAACATATTCTTGATAAAAGCCTAGAGGAGAATCCTGCTGCAGTATTCATTGTGCACGTGACGGGCGCGATTAGTGTTTCGTCTGTGCCGCTTTCTGTACATGACAGAACCTGTATGGTTCTTGAGAAAGACGGACAGGTTGTTGCGTCTGCTGACTGTACGGCAGATTCATTACTTCGTATCTTTGATAGAGAGTATGTCAGCATCACCGGAAGCTACGACCCGAGACAAGCGGGAGGCTCGGAGCAAAAAAATATGTTCTGTGGGAATGGTGGCGTTGATATCGGTATCCATGTCAACGATAGCGGTCGGATTAACTTGGATCGTATTTCAGTTGCCGGGTGCAGAGGTGCCGGCATCTCGATAGTGGGTCGTGGTGCTGAACAATACGACCAGGCAGTCTCGCTGACTCGTTCTGTTGTCTGTGACTGTCAGGGAGACGGCGTACGCGTTCAACAATCGCCAGCGTGCATTGTCCTCGACAGCAGGATCACTTCGGTTGCCAAAGCTGCTCTTGTCATTGATTCTCCCTCTTCGGTCGTTGCAAACACGCTTTGCGGCGACAGTGGAAAAGGAATTGTTATGTCTTCATCTGATGGAATCCTGACACGGAACCAGGTGCTGCAAAATGGGACAGGAGTGTATTTAAAGGAACAATCAGAGTATTCGCTGGTTTATGAAAATCTGATTTCTGAGAATGCCGCTGGAATTGTTTTCGAGGGAAAGCAGGCAACGGTTGGGTGGAATGTATTTCGAAACGATGAAGAGGTAGTTGCTGGTGGATCAAAAAATATTATGTATTCCAATCGTGGTGTTGAACCTGATGCCATACGGAGTGCTGGAGTCGCATATTTTAATCCACCCACGAGGTCTGATTTCCATGACGAGCCTTTTGTCTGGAACGATGGTTCAGCTGATTCAAAGCTGTATTCACGCTGTGATATAGTGATTGACTCTGGTAGCCAGTCCCTCGAAATCAAGAAAGTAAACAATCAACTCAGGCACGAGCGGCTGGATCACCCAAATGCTATTCTTGTCGTTCGCATGCGAGGCTCGTTTAGGAATCAATCTGAGGACGGGTTTGTCCTTCCTGATCGCACGTGTGTAATCCTCGATGGAGAAATAGTGAATGACTACGTGTCAGACAATCCAGAGTCGTTTGAATTGATTCACATGAAAGGGAAAGGCTGTAATTCTTTTTCTGGCGGGCGAATAATCTCGGAGAACAAGGTGTTCTCGGCTATCAGTGGGGCTGGTGCCAGTAATGCATTTCTCTTAGATGACGTCGATGTCAATCTCCATTCGGAACATGGGGGCCTCGGAAGTAATTCAGTGAATGCCGTAAGCTCAAAAGAGCACTATGGTCCGTTTGTCGTTCGTGGTTGTACAATCCGGGATCCCGGGCATCGAGGTATCTGGATGCATGTTTCAAAACGTGTGTATGCCCTGGGCAATCGATGTCGAGCAGGAGGCTTTTCGATAGATTTTGATGCCTACTGTTTTCATGGTGCGGCACTATTTAACACCGTCTCCCGGAATTCGTATCACTCGGGTATCTTTTTTGAAGAGTGTGTGAAATCAAACACGGCCTTTGGAAACCTCTGTGAAAAAAATCCAGCAAATGGGATTTGTATGTGGACAGAGAATGTTCGAGGGAAAACAGAGAAGAATATTGTGGCCTGTAATGTCATTCGAGGAGGCGTGCAGATGGAAGCCAATCGAAGTGGGCTTTCACTTGGCGGAAGAGCTGCTGATCGAACGACAGAGAACAACTGTTTTTTTAACAACAGACTTGAAAATCTGAGTGGGCGATCCGCCATACTGATTAAAAAATACGCCCGTGATAATTACATCTCGCAGAGCATTCTTCAGGGAAATGAAGTGAAGGTCCGTAACTGGACCAGGAAGCCTGAAACAAATGACTTTCGTGAACAGTCAGGATTTCACAGTCCAGCAGTTCAGTAGATAATTTCCTTGCAGCATCGTTCTGTGATACGGTGTGCTTCTTGGGGATATTTTTGGTTTGTTTAAGGAGATGGAATTGTGAAACAGGGCAGTCTTTTTATTTTTTTAGTCGCATTCTATGTCTCGGTTGGTTCCATCAGCCAAATTCAGACGGCTGTTGCTCAGCAGTCGCAGGGCATGCAGTGGGCTCTTAAGCAGATGGACGAGGACGACGATGGAGCAATCAGTCGCAGTGAAGCAAAGGGTCGGATGCTGGCCAATTTTGACCGGGTTGACCAAGACTCGAGTGGATTGATTGAGAAAGACGAGCTCTCGCAGTTATTCAAGAGATTACGTGAAGCGAGAGGGCAGGGAGGAGCAGTTGGCAGGAACTCGGTGCCAGCTAGTACTTCGGTGCCAGACAATGTGGAGCTCCGGGAGAATGTCGCTTATCGAGAAGGCAATGAAAAATGGAAATTAGACCTTATGTTGCCTAAGAATCGTGAAGATGAAACGTGTCCGGTTATTGTTTTTATCCATGGTGGAGGATGGCGCAACGGAGACAAGGCTTCGGGAGTGTTTCGAGACTATCCTCTTGAGTATGCCTCTCGTGGGTACGTGTGTGCTTCCATAAACTATCGGCTGGTAGATGAGGGTACGATTCTTGACTGCATTGCGGACTGTAAGTGTGCTGTTCGATGGTTACGCGCCCATGCAGAAGAGTTTTCAATTGATGTCAATAACTTTGGTGCGTATGGGAATTCGGCAGGTGCACACCTTGTGGCGATGCTTGGTCTTTCATCAGCACAAAACGAATTGGAAGGCGATGGACCCAATCGTGATTATTCGAGTGCAGTGCAGGCTGTTTGCTGTGCTGCAACGCCGACTAACTTTCGTTTGTGGGGAGAAGAAGTTCGAAGTGGTGGTGGCCGCGCTGCAGCACTCTTTGGTGAGGAGGATACAGAACGGGCCATGGAGTTGGCTTCACCAGTTACGCATGTGACACGTTCTTCACCCCCGTTTCTCATGGTGCATGGTACTGCGGACACAACAGTGCCTGTTCAGCAGAGTGATGATCTTCATGCTCTTTTTCAGGAAAAGAAATCCCAGGATGTTACGTATCTACGCATAGACGGTGCTGGGCATGGTGTTTTTCGGCAGCATGCATCTGAAACAGTGCCAGCAATGCAGAAATTCTTTGATCGAGTTCTTCGTAGAGACGGCGAGTAGTACGGAAAAGGCTTAATTTCAGGCTTTTTTCTGCTATTGCGCCATTGCTTGCTTCCGCGTAGCGTCCTGCCACAATTGTGGATGGAAATACCAATTCCTATGGAAGTTGCTATGTCGTCACAAAAAACTGAAGAATTAGATGTTTTCGAGATGTTCTATGCCTCTGTTGGTCCTTCAATATGGGATGATTTGCGGCAGCCTGTTGAAGAGGACTCACCTGTTGAAGCATCGCAAGATCTCTCTGGGGTAGATTGTTTCGAACAAACGTTGCTTGACTAGAACACAACGTATGGGCTTGTTGTCCTAATAGTTTTTGATCGAGGAGTAACTCTATCATTTGGGTAGTTGCTTCAGTGCTTTGTGGGCTGATTGGCAACTCCGTTGCAATGGCTTCCCAGCCAACCAAAGGTGATCAGCCTGTTGAAGATGTTGTAACCCTTTCCTCAATCCAGTTTGCTACTCACTTTGAGCTTATGAAAAAAAATTCTTGAGGGCGAGTGGGATGAAAAGGTGTATCAGGAAGTTTCATGCTACGATGGTCTCGTCTACGAAGTAATAAAAAAGTACGAGAACACCTATCAAGAAGATGCTGTGTGGGGGCCATTCTTAACAAAGCGAGTTGACGTGCACACGCAGTTTTTCAAGGAGATGAAGCAACTCATTAGGAAAAGGCAGGCAGGTGAGCGGCTATCAAACGAAGATCAATTTTGGCTTGAATCAGGTGGGCAAAAGATATGGGAAGAATTGTTGAAGTAGAGTGTTCCTAGTTCGGTGAGATATTCATACACAAAAGCTTGCTTTTCGTCCGGACTAAAAGAAAGCCGTTCGATACAGCAGGAGTCGCTCGACACTCTTCGTCAAGTTCCCGCCTTCCCGTGATCTCAAACCTCTCACCGTCAGCAAGTGTCACCATCTCTCCGTCACTTGAAATATTAAGAATATTGTCCCCGATCTGTATTGGAGACACCGAGAAGTTACCGCCGACGCGTTCCTTCCATATGATTTCTCCACGTGCCGCGTGGATACAGGTGACGACGCCTTTGTCTCCCCAGAGGTAGAGACGGCCTTCAGAAAACAGCGGTGTTGGAACGTAAGGTGCTGTACTCCGAGGTACTTCATAAACAATCTCACCAGTGTCGTTCTTTGTTGCAGGAGGTTTGAAGGCAACAAGAAGATTACTTCCGCCACCACCACTACCGCAGGTGCCTATCAATAGATCTCCAGCACAGATGGGCGAGGCGACGGTTCGTAGAGGAAAGCATTTATTTTCCCAGAGGATGTCGCCTGTTCGAAGATCAATTGCATACATGCCATGGGCTTTACTTGTGCAGATAGCGCATGGTTCGCTCCCTGTATCTGCCAGAACGAGTGGAGTGGAATAAGCCGCCTTTTCGGCACCGTCACGTGGTAGCTTCCATCGAACCTTTCCTGTGCTGGCATCAATTCCGACGATAGTTCCCTCAGTGTTCTGCTCGAGTGGGACAATGACAACGTTCTCCCAGACCACGGGTGAGCCACCGAAACCGTGCTGTCCTATATATGAGCCAAGATCAACACTCCATCGTGACTTTCCGTCATGAGTCAGGGCTTCAAGCCGAACGTTCTGGCTCGTGCCCCACAGCCAATAGATGCCGCGAAAGTCGGCTGTTACCGTGCTGGAGGCAGAGCTGTTTTGCTTGTGATGGCGTTCTATAGCACCTGGGAAATCACGACTCCACACGAGCTTGCCGGTGTGCAGATTGTGGCAAAACAAATGGCGGGTTTTGCTCTCTTCATCGGCAGATGTCAGGTAAATTTTTTCATTCCATACGACGGGAGAAGAATGTCCTACTCCCGGCAGATCAGCTTGCCACGTCCAGTCTTCGGTAGTCCATGATGCAGGGAGTGTTTCAGCTGTCGCTTTTCCTGTGCCATCAGGTCCACGGAAACGAGGCCATTGATCAGGAGACATAACTCCAAGTTCAGCACACTGGGCACACAGGCCCCATGTGAGAAACAGTAGGAAGGAAACATGAAGCTTCATTGGTCGTCTTGGCTAAAGGTTAAAAGTAGTGAAAGGCATGCGAAGTAGCATTTTGTTGTCATTCTATAGATCTGGTTCGTTGCTAACGACCAGTTGGTCGCGTACGTCCGTTATCAATTGCTTCCTGCAGTTTTTTCGTAAGAGCCTTAGCCTGCTCTGTTTCTGTGTCGTAGAGATTGTTCTTCTCTGATGGATCAGCATCGAGATCAAAAAGTTGGTATTTCGGGACCGTCGTGTTTGCGAGTTCCTGTTCAACGACGACATTGCGTGCTCTACCACGTTCGTGTCGCTGCAATTTCCAGTTGCCAACCCGCAGTCCATAGTTCCCGTTATTCCCGTTGTCCTGTTGAATCAGGTGATCTCGTCCCTTTGCTCCTTTCTTTCCGAGGAGTGCATCGCTGACATCAAGACTGTCGAGACAGTCGTTATCGTGAATGTGGTGATCGACAAGGTGATTGAGGCTCGTTGCCAGATCGATCGTACATACCATTTCATCAGATACTCCCGGGCTAATGGTGCCCGGCCAGCATGTGATAAACGGGGTCCTCGTCCCACCCTCATAGACGCTGTATTTTCCTCCGGAGTACGGTCCGGCTGGGTGATGGGAACCATTTTTTTCAATGGCTTGATCTTTGTATCCGTCATCGAGTACTGGCCCATTATCGCTACAAAAAACAATCAGCGTGTCATTCGTCAGGCCTTCATCTGCCAGCGTTTGTGTCAGTTCCCCAACGCACCAATCAAGTTCAAGGATGGCGTCACCCCGTGGCCCTAATTGTGACAAACCCTGAAATCGTTCGTGCACGATTCGAGGAACATGGCATTCGTGTGCGGCAAAAAATAGGAAGAAGGGTTGGCCTTTCGGTCGATCTTCCTTAATGAATTTCTTGCTTTGCTTGACCCATGTATCTGCAAGGTCTTCATCACGAAATCGTGCGGCATGTCCACCGGTATAGAAACCAATACGGCTTATCCCGTTATGAATTGTCTGGTTGTGGCCATGCGACCAGTCCATTTTAAGTGTGTCGCGTGCAGATACGCCCGTCGGCTGGTCTATGGATGGATTCTTCTTACCGACCCAAAGTGGATCATCAGGGTCAAGGTTCTTGACATGATGATCTTCAACAAATACCTGCGGTACACGATCATTTGTTGTGGGGAGAAGAAAGCATGTATCAAAACCAATCTCGAGTGGGCCTGGATTAAGTTCACCATTCCAATCAGGGCCACTTGGTCCGCCTAACCCAAGATGCCATTTTCCAACTACGGCAGTGTTGTAGCCAGCCTCACGAAGGAGTGAGGCAATTGTTGCGGTACCCGGTTGGATAATTGCCGGAGCAGTTGGAGCAGCAATGCCCGTTCCTTTTTTACGAAAGGCATAGTTTCCAGTTAAGAAAGAGTACCGAGTCGGTGTGCACGTCGAAGCTGAGCAGTATCCGCTGGTGAATCGAAGCCCTTGTTCAGCAAGAGCATCAATATTCGGTGTTGTGATTGCTGTTGCCCCATTGCAGGAGACATCACCGTAGCCGACGTCATCGCCCATGATCACAATGATATTTGGTGTTGCCACAGTTTCAGCAGCGTGTGTTGGGGCTGTAGCGAATCCTGCGAGTGCTGCCACCAGACAGAGTGATTCAGCGAAAGGGGATGTAAATGATTTCATTGATTTATCCTTACCTAAGGCAACATATGGGAACCCACAGTATCTTACATGTGATCTGCTCAGTCCACACGGGATAGTTTCAGTACCGGATTGTGCAAATAGTTTTTGACGAAATGGAAGCATCAGCACGACTCTGTGGGAACGGCGTCATTCATGGCGACTTGTAGCTCTTTTTCTGCATCAAGCCGGTCCATCTTGGGTCGACAAGTTCCGCTTTCCAGTCATTAAGTTTTTCCTTCAGCTGACCTGCCGTCTTGGCATGCTGTAACACCACGTTCTTTGTTTCACCAAGTTCATGAACCTTGATGATGGCAAGGGTAAGTTTTCAGTTTGCTCCTGGTATCCTTGAGACCATCATTGTTGCTGGAAGTTTCCTTGTCGAAGTCGTGGATGTGCCTTTGATTTTCGAGGGAAGGTCTTTAAGCAGTTTTTCCAGTGCATGAATGGGTGATGAAGGTTTCGCATGGCGGACGGCGGCTTTTTTGTTCGCTGCATGGCTGACGATATCAACAAAGGGAACATGTGATCGCCCGGTCACGTCAACAAGCCCAACCTGATGGTTCTCACGGTCCCGCCTGCCTCCAGCAGATTGATCAATCCATTGAAACCAGTGGACGCCGACAAACTTTGGGTTTGCGAGTGCTGATGCCAGGTAGCGGGCGTATGCGAGGCCCCTCTGCCGTTGGTTCCAGACAGAGGAAAGCCCAGGGCTCGGGACACCTCGGTCGGCCGCGCCAATGTGAAACTCACTAGCGATTATCGGTATGTCAGCATTGTCAGGGACCTGCCATGAGCGAACTTCATGGTCGTAGACGTTGACTGAGAACACATCCGCGTGACCGACAGCGGCACGCCCAAGAACGTTTGGGCCTCGATGGCACCGGCAGCCAAGAAAAAGTGTGCCGGGTAGCGACTGTTCAATGGCCTGCTTGGATTTCCGGAAAAACTCACAAGCAAATTCAAAATAAAGAGGATCGATGTCTTTTGCTGCAGATGCACGATGTGTGGTGTCCCCATCTTGAAGAATCTGGTCCCAGCTTGAAAAAGATGTATCCCACGCCTCGTTCAGTTGATCGAGCGAAGCGTATTTCTGACGAATCTGCCGAACGACCCAGTCTTTTGTCGTGTCACCGTCTTGAAGTTCGAAAACAAGTTGGGAAAAGTGATCCGGCCACTCAAATTCATTTCCAATAAAAATGCCTAAGCAGTAGGGGTCGTCTTTTGCCCACGAAGAATTTTCGAGTGCTTTACATAAATCTTTGACGTAATCGTCTCGAAACGGTGAAGGTGTTTTCTTACCCGTAAGCCACCAGATAGAAGCAAGAAGCGTGTACGGCGTTTTTTTGTCTTGGCGAATTTCTGTACTGCTCCACGCAGCGAGTGTGTTAAGGCCCCACATTTTCATCCGGTCATGAATGCCATTTCGACTGATTTCCTGCCAGCGATTTCCTAAGGACTCTGCAGCGTTCAGAGCGGGGAAATTCACATAGTTTTTTTTGCCTCGCGTCGGCATTGTAAGCCAGTAGTACGGAGAGCCTTTGGTCGGCAGATGTTCGAAGTAATGCTCTTTGATTCGATTTGGTGTGACAGGTGTCATGGCTTCAGTACCAGCGATGCACGCGCCTGCAGAAAAAAAGAGATACCCTTCCGGGTCGACAAACCACCATCGCCCGTCAATCTTTTCTGTCCGAAAACGACCCGTAGCCTCAAGGCGTGGTCCCTTTTTCCAGCCGCCGTAGTGGCTGATGTCGTCCCGTTCGACCTTCGCTGCTGCAGCAAGTTCCAGGGGCAGTTCTTCTTTGAGTTGTTCCAGTGAATGAAGTTTTCCGGGCCATTCCACAGCCCGAACTTGTCCAAAGCGGTCGAGGTAGGGCAGGGTGTGAAGGGCTTGCTCCCGATCGGGGGTGGCTTCCCAGGCAGCAAAGAGTTCTGAGATCTCGATGTCGGCCTTGCCGCTGGATGAGTTAATCTCCAGAGCTATGCTCGCAACGTCAGCAGGAAAAAACTTGCGCCAGTGGTGCCGGTGGCCGTTTGGTTTTCCGAGTTGATCCTGAAACACAGCTGGTCCATCATAGTGGGGTTCTGTAGTCGGGAAGACGAATCCAATCGTTGTCTTCTCATCTCGAAGAGCGACTGCAGAACCAACGCAGTGCCGGCCCCAGCCGAGAGGCTTGCTGTTGTTCAATCGTGCCGAAAGAGTGACGACTCCACGTTCCTTGTTGCAGACAGGTACTCCGAGTAGCCGATAGGACGAGGCGTCCCACGCCGCAGTGTTTTCTGGTGTGAAATGAAGTGTGAAAGGAGTCTTACCTTGCACTTGCCATTTTCCTTTGCCAACAGCGTTGATACGAACACCGTCGGGTATGACACCGGGCTTCATCGCAAAATTGTGTACTGGCGTAAAGAGCTCGGCTGAAGAAATCGAATCGGATGATGCTGAGTCGTTGCGTGCCACGGGTTTTCGAGTAACTCGTGTAGTTGGGGTACTGCGGTCGCTATCAAGAGTTCTGTTCAGGCCACGTAGCATCGTTGCAACACGCGATTTCTGCTCCTGACTATCAATGAGGTCGTGTTCTTCCGCTACGTCTTCGTTCAGATTAAATAAATGCAGCGGCTTTCGGTCCTTTGTCGCAATCAACTTCCATTGATCTTCCCGGAACGCTTTTGCGAGTTTTTGTCCCCACCCGTCTCCATCATTCGCTTGCACGAGAAGTTCGTGCCGTAGGTGAACAGGGTCTTGTTGAAGAAGAGCTGGTAAAAAAGACTGGCTGTCGAGCCCTTGTTTGGCTTGAAGTGTTTGGCCTGTTAGCTCAGCAAGTGTTGCGAAAATATCCTGAAGTCCGACAAGTGCGGACGACGTTGTTGCTGGTGTAATAGTTGAGCCGGTTCGAGTTCCGTTTCCCCAGTGCGCAATGAGTGGTACCCGATGGCCTCCCTCCCATATGGTGGCCTTGCTTCCCCGAAGCGGTGCGTTTGAGTTGTGTCCAAGCAGTTTGTGGCCTGGCTTGCCACGCGCAAGTCCACCGTTGTCACTCGTGAAAAGGATGAGTGTGTTTTCAAGAATTCCGTGTGCCTTGAGACGGGCAACAAGCATGCCAAGTTGAATGTCCGCCTCGAGAAGCATGTCGAGGTGTGCATCTCCTGCTGTTCCTCGCACGGACTTTCCTGCCAATGCCTTGGGAGGGGTATGAGGAATATGACAGGATTCAGTGCAGTAGTGCATGAAAAAAGGCTTGCCAGTGTCTGCCTCCACGTGCCGGTCGATAAAGCCTGTCGCCTCACGAATAAGATTTGGTCCAGCGACGGATGAGTCCCACTGTTTCAAACCAAAACCTTTTGTGGGGATCACGGAATCCCCATACGCACCCGGTTTCCATTCAATGAGGTCGTCAGGATTGCCGTCGAGGAAGCCATTCCGAAAAGCAATGTAGGGAGGGCCCTGAATGCCTTGGGGGAGACTGTAGGTAAAATCGAAGCCAAGATCAGATGGTCCATCTTTCCATTTACGGCTGAAGTCGATGTCGCGGTAATCGTATTTCCAGGAGACAGGTTTCTTGGTTGTCGTGCTGAAGACCGTTCCGCCGAGATGGACCTTTCCAAGGAATGCAGTACTGTACCCAGCAGTCTGCATGAGTTGGCCAAGTGTGGTCTGACCGTCAAGAATCTGGGATCGCTGATGAAACATCCATGTGCCGTTTTCAAGGCGACCTCGCCATGGATAATTGCCAGTCATCACGCTGTAACGCGATGGGGCACACACAGCGGATGGGCTGTGTGCATCTGTGAATCGCATGCCGTGTGCAGACAGATTCTCAATATTTGGTAGCGAGACTTTGCTCTCTGGGTTGTACGCCCTGCAGTCCCCATACCCCATGTCATCCATAAAGAAAATGATGACATTCGGTTTTTCTAAAGTGTCAGCAAATAATGCTGTCGTTGTCGAAAAAATGAAAAAGAGTGCGATGAAACGCATCGAATAAAGCCCCCTGTGACAATCGAAAATTGATGGCCTCTCAGGCCTTTGGAAACGAGACTAGGCAAGGAGATCATCAATCACATGTCCATGCACATTGGTAAGCCGCCTCTCGAGGCCGTTGTGATAAAACGTCAGTCGTTCGTGGTCGAGTCCCATGAGATGAAGTAACGTTGCGTTGAAGTCATAGACGGATGCTGGGTTGTCAGCCGCCTTAAATCCAAATTCATCACTACTTCCGTAGCTGGTAGCACGTTTGACACCTGCGCCGGTAAGAAAGCACGTGAATGCATCTGGGTTATGGTCTCGTCCTGTTCCATTTGCCTGCAGGAATGGCATCCGGCCAAACTCTGTTGCCCAGACAACAAGCGTGTGATCAAGCATTCCCCGTTCTCGCATATCTGCCAAGAGCGCGGCTGTTGGCTGATCCATGATTTCGGCCTGCATGGCATGAGTCTTGAGGATGTTCTGGTGGGAGTCCCAGTTTGTAATTCCATTCCCGCCAGAAGGGTCGCTCCCATTAAAAAGTTGGACAACGCGCACGCCCTGTTCGAGGAGCCGTCGGGCGAGAATACAATTGCGAGCGTATGAGCCACGTAATTCACTCCCGCCTTCAACACCATACGATGCGAGTGTTGCTGCGGATTCTCCTGCGAGATCCATAACGTCAGGGATGGACATTTGCATGCGACCGGCAAGTTCGTAACTTGCTATTCTTCCGGCGAGATCAGCATCTCCTGGATACTGTTCGAGATGGTGGGCGTTGAGCCGTTGAATGATGTCACGAGTTGTCGCATCATCTTGTCCGGTGAGTTGATCTGGACGATCAAGGTTTTTTGGAGGACTTGTGGCACTGAAGTCGGTGCCCTGAAACGCTGCTGGCAGAAAACCATTTCCAAAGTTGTTTTTTCCACTGCGCGCCAGGCCGCGAGGATCATTAATTGCAACAAATGCCGGGAGGTTTTCGTTCTCGGTGCCGAGTGCGTAGGTCGTCCATGCGCCAAAAGATGGAAAGCCTTCCATTGTGAACCCGGTGTTCATGAAGTTCTCACCTTGAGGGTGAGCGCTTGACTCAGTATGGAGGGAGTGAACGAAGCACAGTTCATCTGTCTGTTTGGCCAGGTTAGGGAGAAGGTCAGATACCATCTTGCCGGTCTCTCCGCGCGGCCGGAATTTCCAAAATGGCTTTGCTATGTTTCCAGTTGGTCCTTCAAAGGTGACGTCTGGAATCCCTGGTGGCTTCTGTCCATGGAACTTTTCAAGTTGTGGCTTGTAGTCGAACGTGTCTACATGGCTGACAGCACCGGGGCAGTAGATAACAAGAACCTGTTTTGCAGGCATTGGGAAGTGAGGTGGGCGAGCTGCATACGGATCATTCGGGTCGATCTGCGGACGAATGGGCACCTTTCCTCCAGCAGTACGGACAGTTTCAGCTAAAAGCCCATCGTTTTGTAGTATCTGAAGCAGCGCAAGGCTCGAAGTGGAAAGCCCTGCGGTCTGTAGAAACGTGCGGCGATCGAGAAGATGCCGGCCCTGTGGCAAAAGATGTTCTGCGTCATTCATGTTCGGTTACTCCAGAAAAGTAAAAGCATTGGAGTTGAGGATCGCTCGACAGACGAGAAAAAGATCTTCTTTAGAGGTTATATTTTGCACGGCGGCCCTTTCCTGAGCAGTTGGGTGCCGAGCAAGAAGGACTTCGAAACACCGGTCGAGTGCCTCTGGTAGATCATTTTCAGAATCTTCCATCGCGCGTTTGGCAATCAGTTCTGACTGCGATATGACAAACGGGCTATTCATCAAATTGAGTGCTTGAAGTGGTGTTGTTGAGACCGGGCGCTTGGCCCGTACCTGGCCACAGTCAGGAAAATCAAAAGCCGTGAACATGCAGTCGTCGACCCGACGCATCCGTTCCTGATAGATCATTCGCCGCCAGGTGTCTTCACCGTAGTTGTCTAGGACCTCCCACTGTGCATAACGCTTTTTGATATTATGAATGCGGTAGCTCGGCCCACCAAGTTCTGGTTTCAGTGAGCCTGATGCAGTAAGGATGGCGTCCCGAATAACCTCGGCCTCAAGACGTCTGGGAGGAAATCGCCAGAGAAGGCTGCTCGTTCCATCTTGAGTTAGAGCTTCTTCGTTGGGTTTGCTCTCTTGAGTAAATGCACGAGAGGAGACAAGCAGCCGGAGAATATGCTTGACGGACCATGGCTTGGCTGGGCGATCGCTGACCACCAGCACTGGTTCAGCGAACTCTGAAGCAAGCCAGTCAAGGAGTTCTGGGTGTGTTGGCTGGGCACCAGCAAATCCAAAGTCACCGGTGGTTGTGACAATCCCTTGTCCAAAAACATGATGCCACATGCGATTGACCATGACCCGCGATGGGAGCGGGTTTGTAGGCTCTGTTAACCAGTCGGCAAAAGCTTTTCTTCGTGCCTGGCCAGATGCGTTGCTGTCAAGCTTTAGGTCACCAACAAGAACAAGGGGAGCTGCTGGCGGAACCTCATCTCGAGGGTTTTCGGGACTCCCACGGTGGAAGACATGTGTTGGCCCGGGTGTTTTGAATCTTCCAACAAAGCTTGGCCGAGGACCTTCCGTATTGAATTGAGCAATCAGGCGTTGCAGCTTCTGCAATGCATCGGATCGAAAGGGGAACGTTTTGTTGAGTTGTGAGTTGGTTTGAGAGTTGGCAACCTGTTGCCATTCACCACCAGCAGTCTGGATCTCAATACGATACTTTGGAAAGTTAAAAGGCTTTAAGTCTGTCAGGTAGTCAGTATCAAAGAAGTTTTCTCTATTATTGCTCAAACGAATACGATCAATTTCAGTTGGTTTCGTGAACTGAAATTCCAGCCAAGGGTTTCCTTTTTTACCCTCGGGCACACGTGCAGCCCACCGCTCAGTCCCATATTCACCGTCATTGATTTTCCAGAGTTCATTTCGAAGAACTTCCATGCCCGGTGCTGCGGTTACAGTTGCACCACTTTCGGAACTGGCGACATTTTCTTCAAGGTTGTGAAGGCCAAAAATTTCAAGCTCATCAAGACCAACATATCGACTGAGAAATGTAATCCGAACTGCGTTTGTCGTTGTACTTGGGAAATGAATTTCACCATAACCAGTCCAGTCTTCTTGCCATGCACCAGCATCTCGAAGCCGATACCGCTGCTTGCCGATTTCTTTGTAGAGTCGCTGTGCGATTTCCCGGCGGGGATGATGTTCATCAAATTCTGGGTAGCGGCTGCCAAATTCAACATCTTGGAATACCGCAGAAAGCGAGTAATAGTCCCGAATCGTAATCGGATCAAATTTGTGGTTATGGCATCGCGCACAGCCGATCGTCACACCAAGCGCAGAGGCACCAACAGTCTGAAGAATCTCGTCCATACGATCTGCTCTGGCTTGCCGGCGAGCAGACGGCTCCTGTCCAACGGTTGCGACGGGAACATGCGGTCCAGAAACCAGGTAACCAGTGGCATCGCCGTGCCCGACCACATCACCAGCGATTTGCTCAGTAAGGAATTCGTTGTAGGGTTTGTCTTCGTTAAATGCTCTGATGACGTAATCTCGATAGATCCAGGCATTTTTTCGATACATGTTGCTTTCGGAGCCGTTCGTCTCAGCCCAGCGGATCACGTCAAGCCAGTGCTGTGCCCATCGTTCACCAAAATGGGGTGACGCAAGAAGTTGCTCTACAAGACTGATGTAGGCACTGTCTGCATCTGCTTCACATGCTTTTTCAAAATGATGGACCGCCTCGGGTGTCGGTGGAAGGCCGGTAAGCACGATTGAAGCGCGCCGAATCAGGGTCGCTGGGCTCGCTGGCTTTGAAAAATGAAGAGACTTCTTGCGGAGTTTCCTCAGGAGGAACGCATCGACTGGATTCTGCTCGTGCTCATCGGGTACGGAAGGACGAACGACAGGCTGAAACGACCAGGGCATCTCATCTGCAGTAAAGGCGACCTCATCATTCATTTGTCCAGGCCATTCAGCACCTTCAGCAATCCACTGTCGTAACAAATCGATTTGCTGTTGGGGAAGTTTGTCTTCGTCAGGTGGCATCGCCATGTTTGGGTCGCGGTGTTCGACGACTTCCATGAGATAGCTTTTCTCAGGATATCCTGGAACAAGTGTTGGGAGTCCATAGTCTCCACCCCTGAGCATCATTGCTCGTTTGTCGAGCCGAAGGCCTGACTCTTGCTCATCTTCTCCGTGGCAGTGCCAGCAATTCTCCTCGAGAATTGGTCGTATGTCTTCATCAAATCCAATAGCTGCATCAATGCGTGCAGCATTTTGGAGGCAAAGAACGACCAGGCAGCATAGGAGCATGCGACGCGACAAATAGGGGCTGCTCTGTGCTGGTGTTATGGTGAGGTGAATGTTCATGGCAAACTGGCGTGCGGGGAGTTTCTATTCCACACGCTATTCTAGTCAGGCTGGGGCAGTATGTGTCATTTGGGTGTTTTTGCTGCGGGGACAGCAGTTTTTTTGTGGGCGTGGAACTCTGGCCAGCTAAGCGTTCCGTCTTTGTCAGCGTCTGCATCAGGATTCTTTTTGAAATAAAGATTTTTCCAATATTCATTACTTTTTGGTTCAGGTTTCCCGGGAGCCTTCCACTGTGGCTGTGGTGGGACAACATCTTTTTCCGGGAGACGCGACGCAAGCACTTGTCGTAAGCGGTTTACCTCGTGGCTGTGTTGTGCTTCAGCAGCAAGGTTTTTCCATTCGTTCGGGTCAGATGCTGTGTTGTACAGTTCTTCTTTTCCGTTTTCGTAGCGAATATATCGCCACTCTTTACTACGAAGTGAATAGCTCTCTTCGTGTGGGTTATATTTCATTCGCCACTTGTACAGTGCGGTGAGTGCTTCATCCGGACCAGTCCATGTGCCATGAGCCGGATCTTCTAACAGTGGTCGAAAGCTGTGCCCGTCGAGTGGATGCCCCTTTTCATTTTTCATCGTATCGCCCTCAAGGTCACAAAGATCACTCAGAGTTGGATAGATGTCGACGAGTGACACAGGTTGGCTACATGTTGTGTCAGCGGGTGCGATTCCCGGGGCCCGCACGATGAGGGGGATTCGAGTACTTTCTTGCCAGAGTGAATTTTTATAGAGATAGTCTTTTTCACCCATTCCCCATCCATGGTCACTTGTCAGGACGATTATTGTGTTGTTCTTGAGTTCTGTACTATCGATCACATCCAGAATCCGACCAACCTGTTCGTCAACGGACGCAATGCTGGCAAGGTAGGCTTGAATGAAATGCCGAAGGGCTTCATCGCGCGAGTCATAAGATTCGACAAGTTTGTGGAAGAGTTTGCTTCCCATATCTTCGGTACGCACTGAGTCAGGTTCTTTTCCGTGGGGAAGCCCTCGGATTGTTCGCGCGAAGGTGTCGTTAATGTCGCCGTCAAGAATTTCAGGCAGTGAGATTTCATCCACCGGGAACATGTCAAAAAATCGCTGTGGAACAATAAGTGGTGTATGAGGCCGGATAAAACCAATGCCCATAAAAAACGGCTTGCGGTTTTTTGCGTTTGTTGCAGCGAGCGCCTCAAGCTGTTCAACGGCCCAGTTCCCATTTTTTTCATCCGGTGTCGGATCATTTTCACCTGAAGGATGGATCGTCAGTTTGTCTACCGATTGCCATCCACCGGTTCGCCACATGAGTGGCTTACCATCTTTTGTCGTTCGTCCTTCAATGTTGACCAGTGGTCCGAACGATCCATCAACTGGCCCGATCTCGTTATAGGGAGCTGGCGTGTCAGGGTGTGGTTGATTGTCTTTCCCGTCATAGGCGAAAGGTCCATAGTCCGCACGGTTCCCAAAATTTTTCCATTCTCCACGAACCATGTGATGCAGAAGTTTTCCGGTTCCTACGGTGTAGTATTTGTTCTCACGGAAATAATCCATGAGTGTTCGGGAGTTTTTCAGGACTTCATAGGTGTCCCATTTTGTAAACCCATAGCAGCCTGAGTTGTGCGGGTAGATGCCAGAGAACAAGCATGCCCGAGAAGGCCCGCAGATCGGAATATTGCAATGGGCTTGCGTAAATCGAACGCCTGAATCAGCAAGCCTCACCATATTCGGTGTCACTGTTTGGGGGTGTCCACTAAACCCTTCAATGTAGTCGTTCAGGTCATCGCAAATAATGAAGACAACATTTGGGCGGTCTGTTGTGTCATTTGGTTTCGCTGCAGCCATACAGATGGTACCCGTCGCTATCATGATTGTGCCGAAGGCAAATAAAAACCACGAGTACATTAATACAAAGTGACGCATAAAATCTTCCAGTTATTCTTTGTGAACATGTCCGACTACGTAGATGTCGTGAATTTCATCTGATGACAAGGCAGCGTTCAAGATAATCATTTCGTCAACAACGCCGTCAAGGTTTCGGACCGCGAAATCGGGTGTTTTTCGGAAAGCTTCAAAATAGCGGCTCTTATAGATAGCAACACGTGCATGAAGCTAACATGCGAGTGTTGTTATTTATAAGAAAATTCTGTTGAGCCTTGTTTCTGGTCTCAGAATATGGTCGCCAAAGTCTGTGTTATGACGCAACAAAAATAGCCAGCCAGGCCTGTAGCGCCTGACTGGCCATTCTTAATCGAATAGTGTTGGACTACTTTTTGTACTTTTTAGCGAAGCGGCTCATGTATTTTTCAGGCAATACAATCAGTCCAGCCATTTCTCCGGTGATCCTTTGGATTTCTTCTTTGTCTTTGGCCTTACGAAGCTCGTCCAAGAGTTTCTTGAGCTCGTCTTTGTTGGCGGAGCCAAGCATGCCCTCGTCAAGGTATGTGCTCATTTCGTTGCAGTAAGTTTGGTTGACCTTGCCATCACTTCTGTCTTCCTCTCCACCGCCACCAGCAAGATCATGCATTTCTTCAAGATAGGCCATTGAATCCAATGCACATTGCGTGTCCATGGACTGGTCAACTGCGCCGCTCATCTTACTTCCACAACCAGTAACACCAAGAAGTACAACTAATACAAATATCGAAGTCCATGCTCTCATCGAAGGCCCCTTTTTTAATTGAAGATTAAAACTTGAATATGTTTTTGATCGTTTGTCGGAAATATAAATCCAATCAGTTAAATTTGGGGAATTTAATATCAAACAAACGATTGATTCCCTGAATTATAAATTTCCTTACCGTTTATAAACGAAATTTGCAGAGGGGTTTTTGGTGCCCCTCTGCAAAAGTTGTGACTACGTTCTAGAGGATATTAGAGTGTGTTAAGCGTCGGATCTCTGCCCTCGCCTGCTCGTGTTGACATGGAGCGATAAACATCCAAGTCAACGGTGTATGGCATAAAGCCAACCGCACCATCTGCAGTTGTATAGCCAAAAACATTGCCAGTATGAGCTGAGCTTCCACCGTAGAAGGCCCGTCTCCATGTGCCTGGAGCAGCAATTTTACCCATTGGCTCAGCAGTATTATTTACAGTGAACCAAGAGACAACTCGATGCTGATTCCGCCACCACTGCTGTGCGCTGGCGTTTTCAACAAGTTGAATGGTGTTGCTTAGGCCATCGGTAAAATCACCAAATCCAACCCATCCTTGATTGACATTTTGTCCTTTCACGACGCCGGTATTAAAGGCACCTTTTCGCCACTTATGCCAGGCTATGTTGTTGTTTGCGTGTCCAACGAGGGATTGATTCCAATATGTAAGACCCGTGCAGCCACGATAAGTAATGCTTCCTGCGGGAGTGATTCGACTACCTGCTTCGGCTACATACGAATCACCATTTACGTCTGTCAGGCCGTCGGTCCATGATGGGCAGACAAAAGTGGATACATTCGTTGTATTTCCAAAGCCATGGATAGAACCATCGTATGGGGCTTCCCATGCGTCGTTGGTTGTTCTGGATTGCAACTGATTGTAAAGATTTGCTTGTTCTAAGCCTGGAAGAATTTCACAGACCCATGTATAGGCAATATCTGCAGCTTTGTCTCTGGCTTCATTCGAACTCCCCGCTTCTTTCATTGAACCAATTGCTGGGAAGTGGCTGTCACCTTTTCTTTGATGTGTGTCAGACCAGGTATGAAGAGCCATACCCATTTGTTTCAAGTTGTTTTGGCAACTTGATCGGCGAGCAGCTTCACGCGCCTGTTGAACAGCCGGCAAAAGAAGACCAACAAGCACACCAATGATTGCAATAACAACGAGTAGCTCAATGAGCGTAAAACCTCGTGAGCGAGACGTATCGTGTAAACGCATGATTAACACTCCGTAGCAAGTGAATAAAGGAAAAAAAGTCGAAGATTATGGCTTGAGACCATCAATCAGATTTGAATGAAAAATACAAAAACCCCAAGCCCTCGTACAACAAACTGTAATGCGAAACTCGAAATACTACAAGATTCGTTATTGAGAGAACTCAGGCTTTAACCGGCACAAGGCATGAAATCGGTTTCATGCGCATCGCTATTGAAAAAATCTCCAATTATTTGGTTGCTAGGGGTTTTTGGTTGTAGATGCTTGCTGGCACAACAAGAAACTGGATCTAAAACAGATTCCAGAATGTTGGAGTTATTGTTGATCATCTACGCCAACAGACCCCCCCGAGTTCTTCGCTGATGGGTAATAGTCTTCGTAGCCTTCACCTAATGGAATGAGCTTCCCCATTTCAACGCAAAGTCGAGAGACGTCTTCACCCTTTGCCTTCAGAAGCTCCTTTGAAAGTGAGACTAATTTCTCTTTATCGGTATCGTTGTCTGTAAGTTCTCCAGCAGCTTGAGAAATTTCTCGGACATATCCACCTTGAACTTGTTGGCGGTTATTCATTTCTCGCAAGAATGACATGTAGTCCATTCGCATCTGTACGTTTTCAGGAGGAACCTCGACTGCCGAATTGCAGCCGGCCAATAGAATCATTGCGGCCGCCACAATAAGTAAAGAGTTTTTCATTAAATTTCCTTTGATCTGTTGGTTTACTCGAAATAAAAAGTGTTGTGCGGATGTCGTTTCAAATAGCAATATGTGTGGCAGCACCCTGATTCGGCTACTGCCACACACTGTGTCCTCAATATTTTGGCCACAAGCTACTTAAAAGTCACCATTCACGTTGCCACTTGCCTTCGTAATTGCTTCCAGCCAGACATCACGGTCAACATTATAACTGACAAATTTTGTCGAGCCGTCGGCCATGGTGACTCCGAAAAGATTACCAGTGTGCCCGGAGCTACCGTTCATGTAGTTCTTTCTCCAGTCGGTGCCGTTGGCAACACTTCCTTGGGTTCTGCCGTGGGTGTATTGCACGCCGTTAGCTGCGTTATTTGTGCCATTCCACCAAGCGGTGTTGATCCAGCTAATTGAGTAACGATTGTTAAACCACCACCTCGCAGCGGAAGCGTTTTCGACAAGTTGAACCGTGTTTGAAAGCCCATCAAGGAACTCACCCATACCAGTCCATCCATCTTTTGCAGGAATACCAGTCTTCGCTGCAACTTTGAAGGCGCCGATTCGTGCTTGATTGACGGCTGAGTCGTGGTTTTTCCAGGGTTGGGTGCCTGTTGAAGCTCCAACAAGTGACACAGCCCAGTAGAGTTGTCCAACGCTTGCACGATAGTTTGAAGCACCTTGCGCACTCGGTCGACTGTTGACTAGTTTTGTGACGTTTTCGCCGTCAATGTCAGTAACGCCATTGCTCCATGATGGACAAACGAACGCTGACACAGTCGCACTACCAGCGGGGCTGTTTGGGCCAATAGTCTGCCCCCAATTGCCCGGGTATGGTGAATTAAAACCATTGGTACCCATTCCTTCAAGTGCGCTATACAAAGCAGATTGTTCAATAGTAGGAAGAATCTGTACTCCCCATGTATGTCCCTTAGCACCGGTTGCACCAGTCGACCATGCTGAAAGAGAGGTATTTGAATTGTCTCTCAATTCAATGGATGGAGGAAAGTGATTGTCACTTTTCCACGCGTTTTGATCTGCGGTTGTCGCGAGACCAAGACCAAGTTGCTTCAAATTGTTTTGACAACTTGAGCGGCGAGCAGCCTCACGAGCCTGCTGAACAGCCGGCAGAAGAAGCCCAACAAGGACACCAATGATTGCAATAACAACGAGCAGCTCAATGAGCGTAAACCCGCGTGAGCGAGACGTATTGTGGAAACGCATGACAAAAACTCCGGAAAAAAGTAAATGAAGAAAAAAACGGCGAGAAGGATCTCAATCCAATGAATGAAAAATGCCAAAACCCACCCACTACCGTACTTCCAAAATGTAGCCAACGAGTGGGAATATCACAAGTTTCGGTATTTTAAAGCCCCAGCCTTTACGGAACGAGAGCTGATGAAAGGTTTTTCGTCAGGAAAACTATTGTGACGTAGATGGTTTTACTCTGTTTGGAGAGATGTCTCGCTGCAGGCACTTGCGTCGTGTATCTCAGTTGCTCGTGGAAGGAAAGTGGGCTTTCGAAGCGTTATGTATGCCTTCGTTCCGTTTTGAGAACACACTCATTTAATGTGTCGAAAAGAGGGCAAAACCCTGCTCGGAAGCGTCTTGAGAAGCGGCCCCATTCCTTTGTTGTGAGACGTGACAACAGCGATCACGTCTCGCTTCGGAAAGAAAAAAATGAACTGGCCGCCAGCACCGCGACATGTGATGCACTCTGTTTTTGTTTCACCAACCTCAGCGTTACTCTGCCAAAAAAAGAAACCGTACGAGTTCGTCTCTGATGGCTCGCATAGAGGACTGGTTGCCTGCTTCATGAATTCAGGAGGAATCAGTAGTTGTTCGTTGAATTGCCCGTGTTGGCGAACAAGAAGTCCCCACTTCATCATGTCACGAGAACGCATGCTGCTCCCTGCGGCACTCTTCGGTAGGCCGTTGATATCGTCTGGCCAATGAAACTGTAATATTTTAAGTTTTTCGAGGAGTTCTTTTTTTAAAAAGTTATCAGCGGATCCGGGTACCACTGCCTCAAGCACGTGCATGGTAATAGCTGGGTCAATGCCCTGGTATTTAAACTCACGAGGTACAGATCCAATTGGTGCAGTGCGTTCAAAGAACATCTGCACTTGATGCTGCCCCTGATTCTTCGCAGTGTCTGATCTGATTTGTTGCTGGACATTTTGTGGAATTCGAATGCCCGACCGCATCGTCATTACATCAGCCAGAGTGATTGTTGCCGCTCCCTTGGCAAATCGTGTCGGGTCAAGTTCCTTAAGGAATTCATAAACTGGACGTTCGAGATCATCCATGGTGAGGTAGCCACACTGGATCGCTCGCCCAATGGCAAGGGCGGTGTAGGACTTGGTAATAGACATCTGGTAGTGAGGATAGTTCACCCGACCCCGTCTAAAATATGATTCAAAAATTAGTTTGCCGCAGTACGAGATCAACAAACTATCAACTTCGCCATGCGCGCCGGCAGCAATCTCATTCGCAAATTGGAGAATGGCATCAACCTCGCCGCCATCAATGCCAAGCGTGCCTACTGCAAGTCCGTCCTCGGCATTTGGGCTTGTGTCAATAAATGCACTGGGCAAATCTCTGAGTTTTTTTTCCTCAGTGTATGAGGCCTTGGCTAATTCGCTGTCTGTAGCCTTTGGCGGGCCTACATCAGCGCTCAGTACGAACGACGAGGTTGCCCATAAAAGGGCAATGGCCAGCACATGTGAATAACGGAAAGGAGGTTTTGTGTTTGGCATGTTTTCATATTCTGGGGTGGGAATCCAGTCTTAAGGTTGAGATAATGAGGGCAAACGGTGGTAGGGTTGTGGTGTTCCAAAGTCAGGCCGCTTTGGTCCAATTGCCGGATTCCACCCAGCATTGTTTGGTGGAAGAGTGTCTTTCCAGGTATGAAGTTTTCTGCGAAGCCGATTGGCAAGTGCGGGCTTGGACTCGATGAGGTTTGTTTTCTCGCCATTGTCGGTCGCTAAATCGAACAGGCGGTACGTCTTTCCATCATCAGTTGCTAATTTATAATCGAAGTCACGGATTGCCAGACGAGGACCAAGACTCCAATAGAGATCGTTATGTGGACGTTCATCGGACATGTTTTTTTGACAGACATATGGCAACAGGTTGACCCCATCAAGTTTCCATTCTGGAGCGATCGTTCCACCTGCTGCGGCAATTGCAGTGGGAAGTATGTCAAGCGAACTCACGGGACGGTGATACGTGCTTTCAGAAGGAATGATTCCTTGCCACTGCATGCAGAACGGAATACGAATACCACCTTCCCACATCGTGCCTTTTTTGCCGCGTAGCGGTGTGTTTGGTGAATAGTCATGACCTCCGTTATCACTGAGAAAGATGATCAGAGTCTGAGACTCAAGGTCATTTTTTTGCACGCACTGGATGACCTTTCCCACATTCTGATCAAGTGAATGGAGCATCGCTTTGACGAGCCGGCGATTCTCGTCTGGTTCATCTGAAAACATGTCAACAAGATGTCGTGGTGCTTGGAATGGTCCGTGGATTGCATTAAAGGGGATATAGCAAAGGAACGGACCCTCTTTGTGCCTGTCTATAAACTCGACGGCTGCATCACCGATACTGTCGGTGAGGTACTCAGTCTCGCTTGAGTGTATGACACCGTTATCGAGCAAGTCACTTCGAGGTATTGTCTGATTGTTTAGTGACTGATTCAAGATACTTCGGTTATGAAAAATAGGATTGTGGCGGCGGTTGAGTTCGCTAATGTAATTCGAAGCACCATTATTGAAACCAAAGAATTCATCCCATCGTTCGAACGCCATTTGTTCTTCAGTTACCCCGTCGTGCGTTTTGCCAAAGATGCCCGTGCTATACCCGAGGGCCTTAAGTCGTTCTGAAAGTATTGGCTGAGATGGGGGAATGCCAGCGTAGCGTGCGTCTTCGCGCTGAAAAGGGCCAGGGTTATCGGCGAAGCCAAACCGCTGTTGGTAGCGACCAGTGAGAAGTCCGGCGCGAGAAGGCGCACATACAGGGCAGGTGACATAGCCATCAGTAAACCGAACGCCATTGTGCGCAATCGAATCAATGTGAGGTGTTGGGAGGTCGCCACCTTGGTACCCCACATCGCCATAACCAAGATCATCAGCAAAAAAAATAATAATGTTTAGCGATGCCGCGCGAGCACTACCTACAAGACAGCACAATAAAAAAGCAAGACAGAGACTGCGGTGTTGATGCACGGTGTTTTTGGTTAAAAAAGGGAGGTGAAGTGCTCAGGATCACGAGGCCTTGTAAAACAGATTCTTCTAGATGACAGGTTGGCTTGTGGTCTGGAGAATAGGATTGAGCTTGTGGTTCAATCTACTCGATTTGTGAAACAGGTTGCCATACGCAGGAGTGTAGCCAACCATGTGGCGAGTGAGTACGCTGAGCTGATGATGGTGTTCCGTATGGTGAGAATGACACGATGAAACAATCTTTGTGCCGAGAGTGTGGCGTGCATCGAAGGTGTTCTCGTATCACATGGTTTCTGGCTTGCTGTATTGTTGGATCTCTCTGGAGCTTTCTGTCAGCAGCTCCTCCGAATATTGTCTTCATTTTCAGCGACGACCACGCCCTTCGTGCTCTTGGTGCCTATGGCAGCGGACTCAATAAAACGCCACATATTGATCGAATCGCTCGCGAGGGGGCATTGTTTTCAAGGAGTTATTGCGCTAACTCAATCTGCTGTCCGTCTCGGGCGACGATTCTGACCGGCAAGCATAGTCACAAAAATGGCGTTCTGCGTAACGGCTCGCAGTGGAATGGTGATCAGTTTGTTTTCTCACGTGCTCTTTCAGCAGCAGGATACGCTACATCGCTTTTCGGGAAGTGGCATTTGCGGGGCTGGCCCACAGACGAATTTGACGAGTGGCAGGTGCTCGAGGGAGCTGGTGGACAGGGGCATTACTACAACCCAGAGTTTCGCTGCTCTGATGGTCGGTCGTTTCAGGTTGAAGGGTATTCAACTGACGTTATTACAGATGTATCAATCGATTGGATGAATAAGCAGTCACAACAAAAGCAGCCGTTTCTGTTGATGTGCCAGTACAAGTCACCGCATATTCATCGTATTCCACCGCCACGACATATGAACATACTCGACGGGCAACGGGTGGCAGAGCCGGCAACACTTTTCGACACCTACGAAGGACGTTCTTCATATGCAAAAAAATGTTGGATGCGTCTTTTTGGCATGTCTGATCATGTGCTGAATATTACGCCTCCACAGGGTGAATATGACGGTGGAAAGCGTCCGTATCAGTTCTTGGGACGAATGACATCCTCCCAGCGGGTTGCGTTTCATCAGGCGTACGATTCAGAGAACAAAGACTATCGACGGCTCTTGGCAGAAGGTGCGCTGAAGGGACGGACGCTTGATCGGTACAAGTATCAGCGTTTTATGAAAGACTATCTCGGTTGTGTTGCAGCGATTGACGATAACGTTGGCCGGATTCTTGACTGGCTTGACTCGCATGACCTCGCTGAAAACACGCTCGTGGTTTACAGCTCCGACCAAGGCTTCTTCACTGGTGAGCACGGCTGGAATGACAAGCGTTGGATGTATGAACAGAGTCTATCAATGCCATTGCTCATGCGTTGGCCCGCTGTTATCAAGCCGGGCACTCGTATCAACCAGATGGTTCAAAATATTGATTACGCCCCAACGTTTCTTGATGTGGCTGGTGTGGCCGTTCCGGATGAGGTGCAGGGGCGTTCGCTTGTGCCCTTGCTTCAAGGGCAATTGCCACCGGACTGGCGGCAGGAAATCTATTACCACTACTACATGGATACAGCATACAACCTGCCGCGGTTCGAAGGTGTGCGAACAGATCGGTACAAGTTAATCAGCTACTACCAGCCGAGTCAGGAGTGGGAGTTGTTCGACTTGGAGAAAGACCCTAATGAACTGCAGAGCGTTTATGATGACTCTGCTTACAGAAAAGTGAGAGAGCGTCTTCAAGGGAAGCTGGCTGAGCTTCGTGCTGAATATAATGTGCCAAAAAATGTTGACGAGTAGCCACGGAGCGTGAGGGGATGAAAGAACGATTCGGTTGTCGTCATCTTTGTTGTGTGAGCCTTGTTGCAGCTGGCCTTGCCTTGTCCGCGAGCACTGATGAAAACAGTTTTGTATCTGGAATCGTGAAGGCAGATACTGCTGAACATGAGCAGTTAGAGCAAAAGTTTCCTGTTGCCGCAGATCCTCAGCCACTCACGGTGGATATGGAGGAAGAGTTGCGAGGCTGTTTCGACTTTTTCTGGAATGAGTGGGTCCGTGACGAATCGCTCCCTACCTATGGCTTGAATGCGGGAGACTATGTTGGGATCCATCGGTACGTGCCACTGGCTATAGAGAGCCAGGGGTTTTACTTTCCGATCATCATTCTTGGTGTTGAGAGAGGCTGGATTGAAAGGGAGGCGGGTCGGCAGAGAGTTCTTGCTGCACTTGATTCACTTTTGCAACTGCGTCACTTCCACGGTTTCTACTACCACTTCATTGATCTCAAAACTGGTGGTCCCGGGTGGCGTAGTAAGAACGTCGAAGTCTCGAACATGTCGACAGCAACAATGATTGCTGGAGCGATTGTCGCTGCGGAATATTTTGGAGGCGATGTTCGTGATCGTGTAGAGCAACTTTATAAACGCATTGATTGGAACTGGTTTCTTGACACGAAGCAGCAGCATTTTTATATGGCGTGCCACCCAGAGCAGGTGCCTGAAGGGAAGCGTGTTGACGAACGGGGAATGTTTGGTCACTGGGCGGCCTATTCAGAGCATCTCATTATGTACGTGCTGGCCGCGGGGTCGCCGGAAGAGAAGCATGCAATCGACTCACGTCCATATGCCGCTATGCAGACACCCGTGGGCTCTTATAAAGGCAAGCCGTTTGTATATTGTCGGACCGGTTCGGCGTTTGTGTACCAGTGGAGTCATTGCTTTCTCGATTTTCGAAATATGGTTGATCACAAAGGCTTCGACTGGTTCGAAAACTCTCGTCAGGCGTCTCTCGCGGCACAACGATTTGCGATAGATTCATCAGGATCCGTGAAAGGCTTAGGAAAGAACTCGTGGGGGATGTCTGCGTGCATGAGTCCCACTGACGGGTATTCTGGCCACTACGGTTCCATGCCAGCCGACCGGGACTTTCTGCTGATGGATGGCACGATTGCACCATACGGCGCTCTAGGATTTCTTGTTTGTACACCGAAACAATCGAGGGCTGCGTTTGAGTATATGAGAGCGATTCCTGAGTTAACCGGCAGGTATGGGCTCTACGACGCATATAGTTTTCAGACCAAATCTCAAAACGGCAGGCCTTGGGTCGCGAAGTCATATCTTGCAATAGACAAGGGCATTGTCGCCTTGATGTTTGAGAACTATGCCTCACAACTGATATGGAAGTATCTGCATCAAAATGCCCATGTCGAGCGGGGTTTAACTCGGCTTGGGTTTCAATATTCTCCTCGGTCAACTCGCTCCACTAAAAAGAATTAGGCCGGCGGCATGGGCTTATCAGGCAGGCCGTGCAACAGAATCTTGTTCTGGTTTGTTTGAGATGTTCAACTAAAGTCTTCGGGGCGGTGTTCGGAATCAGTATTCATTTTTGAAGGAAAAATAAATGACATATCGATATCTTCAAACGTTGTGGATATTCACTTTATGTGTGTTCGCTTGCTTTTCACAGGGAGATGCCGCACAGCCAAACGTCATACTTATTTTTGCTGATGACCAGGGGTACGGTGACCTGAGTTGTTTTGGTTCAGAGACAATTAACACACCACATATTGACCGCCTTGCCAAAGAAGGCCGAAAGTTTACGAACTTTATGGTTGCTTCGCCTGTCTGCACGCCTTCACGTGCAGCTTTGATGACTGGTTGTTATCCGAAACGCGTTGGCATGCACCAGCACGTTCTTTTCCCGACATCGAAAAAAGGGCTCAATCCTAGCGAGCATACGATTGCTGATCATCTGAAAGGTCAGGGTTATGTGACGGCCTGCTTTGGGAAGTGGCACCTTGGATATCAGCCCGAAGTTCTTCCACGGGCTCAGGGGTTTGATACGTATTTTGGAATCCCGTATTCGAATGACATGTGGCCCGGGCATCCTGTCACGCCGAAGAATTGGCCAAAGCTACCAATGATCGAAGGTGATCAGCCTATCGAGATCATCGAGGACTATGAAGACCAGGATGCGATCACACGTCGTTTGACTGAACGTTCCGTGGACTTCATCCACCGCAATGCGGATGCTCCCTTCTTCCTCTATCTGGCTCATCCCCAGCCGCACGTGCCGCTCGGTGCTGATGCTCGATTCAAGGGCAGTAGTGAACAGGGTTTCTATGGGGATGTGATGCAGGAGCTGGACTGGTCGCTGGGTCAGGTGCTTCAGGCCCTCGATGAAGAAGGCATTGCGGATGAAACCCTTGTGGTCTTCACGTCGGACAACGGACCATGGATCAACTATGGGGATCATG
>CAXEMW010000002.1:0-35358 GCA_963997395.1 uncultured Planctomycetaceae bacterium | reverse complement strand
GTTTTCATTCGAAATGACCGTGTCACCGAGCAACCCACTTCCAGTTTGAAGGAAGAAGACAAAGGTGGTCGGCAGGGACCTGCGGTTCCTGGCTGGCGGCATAAGCATGTCATGCCGACCTTGACCGACGAAGTCATCTCCTTCATCCAACGCAACGAGCAAAGCCCCTTTTTCGTTTACATGCCGCTCAATGCACCTCACACACCTCACGCGCCGGGTGATGCCTTCGTCGGTACAAGCAAATTGGATATCTACGGCGATTTCATGGTGGAAGTGGATCATCACATAGGAAGGGTGATGAATGCGTTGGATCGATTGAAACTCACAGACAACACCCTGGTGATTGTGACCAGTGACAACGGACCTGAGACCAACATGTATCCACGCCGGAGTAAGTTTGGTCACGACAGCTCCTCTCACTTCCTGGGAGCCAAACGCGACAACTGGGAAGGCGGACACCGCGTTCCATTCATTGCTCGCTGGCCAGGCGTGATCGCGCCGGGCTCAACGTGCGACACACCCTTCTGTCTTGTCGACATGATGGCAACATTTTCAGAACTTCTGTCTGTCGAGCTTCCCACAGATCAGGGGGTCGATAGTGTTTCCATTCTTCCATTGATGCTAGGCAAAGGCGATGACAACCGAAAAGCTCATGCAATAATTCACCACTCATCGAGCGGTCGATTTGCGATTCGAACCGGTGACTGGAAATTACTGTTGCACGCGGGATCCGGAGGGAACGGTTACGGAGCCGGGCAACGCAGCAGCAGGTACAACGGAACGATTGAACAGAGGTCATTCGACACTGCGAACCGCCAGCTCTACAACATGCGGACTGATCCGGACGAGACAACCAATCTGATCGAGATACGTCCTGACGTCGTCAGTGAATTGACTGCTCTCGCGGGTGAATATGTCAGGCAAGGACGCAGTACACCGGGGCCTCACCTGAAGACCGACTTACGGAACTGGCCTCAAATTGACTGGTTGTCACCGCATGCAATTCCAGCGGCGTCAGGTCATACGTCAGATGAAAATAAAACTACGGGCAAGCCCAAAACAAAATAAGAAGAGAACACATATCATGAAACCTATCCTCACATTTTTTTTATGCTTCTCGATGCTCGCTGCGTTTGCTTCAGCTGAAGAAAAGCAATCCAAGCCCAACGTCGTCATTCTGCTGGCCGATGATCTTGGATCAAAGGATCTCGGCTGTTATGGCGGGCCAGTCAAAACACCAGTGCTCGACAACCTGGCAGCGCGTGGGGTCAAGTTCACCGACTTTCACGCCGGGGCAGCAGTCTGCTCGCCATCGCGGGCGACTCTCCTTACCGGAAGGCAGAATCTCCGCACTGGTATTTACAGCGTTCTGCAGGATCACATGCACGACATGCATCTGCTGGAACGCGAAGTGACGATCGCAGAAGTGTTGCAACAGGCTGGTTATGGAACGGCCCACTTCGGCAAGTGGCACGTCGGGATGACCTCAGGCAAACGAAAAAAACCTACGCTTCAGCAGCACGGTTTTGACTACTGGTTCGGGCTCTCGAACGGAGCCAACCCAAGCCATAAGGATCCTACGAACTTTATGCGCAACGGCAAACGAGTCGGACCGCTAAAAGGCTATTCGTGTCAGTTGATCGTGGACGATGCGATCCGCTGGTTAGACGAGAAGAAGAATCCAGATCAACCGTTCTTCATGAACATGTGGTTTAATGAGCCTCACTCCAAACTGGCGGCGCCTGATGAGATCACCTCGATCTACGGCGATCTCAAGGATGAAGCCGCAATCTATTCGGCCACAGTCGATAACACCGATCGAGCCATTGGACGACTCGTTGCAAAGCTCAAAGAAACAGGCAAGCTGGACAACACCTTAATTATTTACTCCTCAGACCACGGAAGTTATCGGGCTGATCGAAATGGTGGATTGACTGGTGCCAAAGGATCGAAATTTGAAGGTGGATTACGCTCTCCTGGTATTTTCTTCTGGCCGAATGGTTTTCGAGGCGGTCGTACTGAAGACACACCTTCAGGCTCGGTTGATTTACTGCCAACGATTTGCGGCCTGACCGGTATCGATAAACCCAAAGGCGTGCACCTTGATGGCGCTGACCTTTCACCGTTGCTCATCGAGAAAGGTGACTTGAATCGATCGCAACCCCTGTTGTGGCTTTCACCGTCATCGGGTCATCTCGCTACCTTGCGTGAAGGGGATTACACGCTGATGGGTTACTCTGATTACAAATTGCCAGCGAATAATGCCAAGAAAAATGAATTGCAGCAGAAGCTGGCCAGATTGGCGGGCATCAATCCGCGGGCGCCCAACCTGGGTTCCCGCGTCACCAACACCACCTTCTCCAGCCCCGAATACAACCGGCTGAAGAGTGAGTTCGTTCGTGCACGGACTTTCCAGGAAGCGTGGATTCCAACGATCAAGGCAGGCGGGTTTAGCCGGTTCGCACTGTACGACTTAAAAACTGATCCGCAACAAAAGAAGGACATCTCAAAGCAACGTCCGAAAGTCACTGAGCGTCTCAAGAAAAAGCTGCTGGCGCTCTACAAGGATATTATGGCCGATGCACCTGACTGGTCTGCTCAAACTGGGACAGAAAACAAACAGGGAAAAGCGAAACAGAATCCTGAGAAAGGTCAGCGTGTTCAATCATCATCTCAAGACATTCTCAAGAAGATATCGCAACGCCCGATTCCTCGTGGCTACCGTGGCTCAAATCATCAATCCTACGTTGATGAACGAATGAAAAAATTGTCACCGAAGCAACGAACACGTCTGGGAGAACTTTGGAAAAAGGCCAGCACCGAACAGAATGAGGGTGTCAATAAAGGACAGCTCTTTGTCAAAATATTGGATTACGTCCAGTCATCAGGAAAACAGCAAAAAAGTGAAGATACGCTGACAAGAAATGACACGTTTGCAGACAGCAATTACCAATTCCCTCGCGAACAAAAAGCTTTTCTTGAGAAAACAGAACGCTTCTGGCATCAGTGGCGAGGGCCAGAAGCCACTGGCATGAGTGCAACTGCTTCACCTCCTGTCACATGGAGTGAAGAAAACAACATCCGCTGGAAAGTACCGATTGAAGGACAAGGTAACGCTTCTCCCATTGTGTGGGATGACAAGATATTTGTTCTGACAGCCGTTGATACCAAAGTTGTTGATCCAAGCCTGCCACCTCCAGAAGAACAGCCTGAGCGGGTTTTTGGCATCACATTCCCGAATACTGTTTTTCGGTTTGAAGTTCTTTGTTTGAACCGGTTCACTGGAAAAAAACTCTGGCAACAAACTGCAACTGAAAAAGTTCCCCATGAAGGCACTCATCACCATGCCGACTTTGCCTGTGCATCACCGGTGACTGATGGAGAGCGACTGTACTGCTGGTTTGGTTCTGCAGGAATGTACTGCTACAGCCTTGATGGAACATTGCTCTGGAAACGGGACCTTGGAGAAGTTCGCGTCGGAGCCAGCCTCGGTGAAGGATGCTCTCCTGTCCTTCATCATGGACGAATTATTATCGTCCGTGATCATTCTGGCCAATCATCGATAGAGGTCCTTGAAGCTGCCACCGGTCAAACCGTCTGGAAACGTACTCGCGATGAGAAAAACGCATGGGCAACACCTCAAATCTTTACAAAAGATGGTGAACGAACGCAGGTTATCACAGCAGCTTCAAATTTCATTCGCAGCTACGACCTTGATACCGGAGAGGTCATTTGGCAATGCAGTGGATTGACCGGCAACGTTACGCCTTCACCAGTCATCTATAACGACATGGTCATCTGCATGAGCGGCTATGAGGGCCACTCTGTCATGGCTTTAAAACTCGATTCGAAGGGTGATGTTTCTGGAAGTTCTGCAGTTGTTTGGTCAGGGGACAAAGGAACTCCATACATTCCATCTCCACTCCTATTTGATGACCAGTTGTATTTCACTCAATCCAACAAGGGAATTCTTACTGCTTTGAATGTCACCACTGGTGAAGCAATCATCGAACGAACACGCCTGCCTGATATTCAAAATATCTATGCGTCTCCTGTTGGTGCCAACGGCCATGTTTATTTTGCCGGCCGAACTGGTTCTATCGTCGTACTCAAACACACAAATGAATTGAATGTTGTTGCTACGAACACGCTTGATGATGAATTCAATGCCTCACCTGTACCAGTAGGCGACTGCCTTTATTTGCGGGGCCGGCAGTATCTGTACTGCATTGGTGAAACCAAAAACAACTAAGTGAACTATCTGATTGTGAGAGGATACTATGAAAACCAAACAAGTTTTTTGCCTTGGTGGGAAAGATGCCATGAAAAAAAGTGTGGTTCTATTGTGCTCTAGTCTTACAGTACTGCTCAGTTGCGCTTTCAGCCAAGCAGCAACGATTCAAGGGACTGTCGTCAATGAAAAGAACATGCCCGTTGGAGGTGTCATGGTTTCAGCAATTGACACTGAGCATCGAAAATGGACATCTGTATTCACCAAACCAGATGGCTCTTTCACTATTGATGGGCTTAGAGACTGTACGTATCGGCTCCGTACTCGCCTCATGGGGCTCGCAGATACCTGGCTGAGCAGCGTGTCTGCGAACACAGATAATCTTCACATCCAGACACGCCCAGCAGTTGGTGAAGAGCTCGAATTACAGCGACCGGCAAACAGTGCCTTCAGCATGTTGGATTTTGAGGATTCACATGCCAAGCTCAATTTCAAAATGATGTGTTCCTACTGCCATCAAGTTGGAACCGTGGGTTTTCGAACTCCAGAAGAGCCTGTTGACTGGGAGACCATGCTGCGACGGATGGATGGATTCGGTGGGCTGTTTCCACATACAAAAGAAACCATCATTCCTCGACTGATGGAAACGTACAAAGGAGACGCCGTCAAACAATGGCCAACTTTTGTGCCACCACCAGCTCCAACAGGGCTTGCTGCTGCTGCCACAATCACAATGTGGGAAATGGATGAACTGCTCCAAGGATCGTTTCATGATCTGGAACTTGGCCGTGATGGAAGAGTCTATGCGGTCAACATTCAAAATGGAAAGTTGATTGCACTTGATACCGAATCGGGTGAGCAAACAACGTACAAATATCCGAAAGGAGCATACGGCCCTCATTCAATTGAAACAGCTAATGATGGAAGCTTATGGACGACCATGTGCGCAAGTGGCAAGATGGTTCGCTTTGATTTCAATACAGAGCAATTTGAAACCTACAGCAGTGCGGAGGCACCAAAGACACGTGGGAATTACCCACATACATTACGAATAAATCCGAGTGATCCTGAAGGATTGATTTGGTACACCGATGCCGGCTCCAATTCATGTTTTTCGATTCATCCAACAACACACGTCGTCAAAGAATACAAACTCCTTGATGCTGGTCAGGCGACTGCCGCTGGTCGTGGTGAGTCACGAGGCATTACCCCCTATGGCATCGATTTTTCTCCCGTCGATGGAATGATCTGGTATTCCAAGCTCAATGGCAACCGGATTGGACGAATTGACCCGTCGGTCGATGATGGCGCGATCAAAGAGTGGAACCCGCCTTTTCGTGGACCACGTCGGCTTCATGTAGCACCTGATGGCATGGTCTGGGTTCCTGGCTTTGGATCGGGTGTATTTGGAAAGTTTGATCCCACGACCGAACGCTGGACTGTCTACGAATTGCCTGATGCTGAAAACCAGATTCCGTATGCATTAAATATCGATAAGGACGGCATTGTCTGGGTCTGTGGTACTGGAAACGACACAATCAACAGGTTTGACCCCGTCACTGAAACACTTGTTGAGTTCCGTTTACCAACCCGCGTCTCATACACACGTGAAATTGAATTTGATGATGACGGAAAAGTCTGGACCAGTACATCTGGACCAGCCCGTCATATGGAACGAGGCGTTGGGGCTGTGATCTGTATTTCGTTACCTGACACGCTGCCAACACATGGTGGCACGCAGCTCATCGCGAAAACATACGACGGGAATCATGATGTGGGTAATCTTGCTGTGGTACCAAAACGTAGGCCTCCGAATCAGGGCCTGTTTCAAAAAATTGGTCAATCTCCATTACCAGCTGCCTACCACGGAAAAAATCATCAAGAATATGTTGATGCACGGATGACTGAACTCAGTTCATCGCAACGACAACAGGTGAACAAGTTGTGGCAACAGTTCCGACGCCAGAATCCAAAGCGAAGCCGTGATGGCCAAATGTTTATTCGTATTCTAGAACACGTCGGGAGTACCGAGCCGGATGCTATTCCAACCAGAAAGTTTGTAAAAAAATGGAAGCAGAATTATCGAGAGCTGATTACACAGGCAAATCATTTAGAGAATCGATCTCTCGACAATGGCCGGTACGTTTTCGAACAGGCAGCCTGTAGCCGATGCCATTCGATTGAAGGAAAGGGTGCAAAATACGGCCCGGACCTAACAGCAGTTTCAAAACGCTTTCAGGGCAGCAAGCTTCTCTTGCAGCTTGTGAATCCGTCTCAAGAGATTCATAAGGATTTTAAAACACAGATGATCCTTGTTGATGATGGTCGTCTCCTAACAGGCTTAGTGGTCAATGAAACACCGGACCATGTAGAGATCGTACAGAACCTGCTTCGACCGGAGAACATTGAGCGAATTCAAAAGTCAGCGATTGAGGAACGAAAGGTTGCTGACGTTTCCAGCATGCCGAGTGGATTACTCGATACCTTTACAGCTGAAGATATTCTCGACCTTTTGGCATTTGTCGAGTCCTCAAAGGCTATTCCAGCGACAAACCAATGAGACTATTTCGATATCTTCTCCGAAAGTATTTCGTCGCATGGGCGTATCTGCTTGCTACTAACATGCCGTGTGTACATGCGGAAAATGATTTTCATGCAGTTGAAAATCTGGTTCAGACAGCCTGTATCTCGTGTCATGATGCAGAGACAGAGACACATTTGAACTTGAACGCCATCGATAAACCGGACACGTCACCGGAAGCGTTCCAGCAATGGGTACTCATATTCGATCGTATTCAGCGTCGAGAAATGCCTCCACCAGATTCTTTCATGCCAAGTGATGAGGCGAGGCATGCCGCATTATCGACACTTAAAAAAGAACTTTCACAAATAAATAAACAGGCACGAAAACAGAATGGAAGAGTGCCCTCAAGGCGGCTGTCACGACGTGAGTACGAACATACGCTCCATGATCTTCTGGGCATAGGTGGTGAGATTGCAAAATATCTCCCACCAGAAGATGAGTCAGGAGCGTTTGATGTCGTGGCGGCGAATCAGGAAATGTCCCACGTCCACGTGAAAGGTTTTCTCAAAGCAGCCGAAGCCGCTCTTGATGAAGCAATTGAGTTAGGCCCAAAACCAAACATGAAACGTGAGCTTGATTATGCAAACTCACGATATATGCAAATGTGGTTTGAACGACCTGTCCGCCGTGGCGGTGGCACTGTCTTCCGAGACAATGATGATCTCATCATGTTCCGTGGTGAAAACTACAACCTACGCTCGGATGCAAACGGCCTACGATTTTCTACTCCCGGACGATACCGGATTACGGTGACCGGCTCCGCGTATCAGCCGCGCTCGTCGGTAACCATGAGCCTCAAGCGTCAGAATGATATTCAGGGCAGTAGTGAACTCTTTGCCGCATGGGATGTGACAGAGAAAATGCGAACTGTTTCAACGATTCACTATTTCCGGCCAGATGATTACTTTTATGTCAGTGCTGATGAACTTGAACCGGCACCTGATGGCAAAGTCATTTACAACTCTCAACCTGCAAGTGAGTTCAAAGGAGAGGGCGTTCGGGTTCATGAGGTGCTTGTTGAAGGTCCGCTGGAAACTACGTGGCCTCCACGCCGAACACGATCCCTGTTCCCAGGTGTTGAATGGGAACGGACTGTAAATAGAAGATCGTACAGACCCGTTACAACAAAATCTCATTACCAACATATTCGTGACGCTGTGGCAGCGCTTGCGCCCAGAGCCTTCCGGAGACCAGTCACTAAGAAAGAAATAACGGAGCTGGCCAATCTCGCTATCCCGAGCCTCGAAGCCCGGCGTGGGTTTATTGCCAGCGCTCGCATTCCATTAACAGCGATCCTCATTTCTCCACATACGCTCTTTCTGACGAACGATTTGCAGAAAAATAAATCGAAGCTAACCGACCATGCGCTTGCCTCTCGACTTTCATATTTTCTCTGGCGAAGCCCTCCTGACGAAGAGTTACTTCTATTAGCGAGCGAGGGAAGGCTTTCTGAATCCAACACGCTGTCTACTCAGGTCGATCGACTCTTGGCTGATAAAAAAAGTCAACTTTTTATTCATGATTTTACCGATCAGTGTTTCGAACTCGATCAGATTGATGCAACGACACCTGATCTAAAACTGTACCCTGAATATGATGATGTCTTACGTCGAGCAATGCTTGCTGAGACACGAGAGTTTTTCTCGTATCTGCTGAAAGAAAATCTGCCAATCCATAACCTGATTGACTCCGACTTTACATTCCTGAACCGCCGTCTTGCTGAACACTATGACATCAAAGGCGTATTCGGTGAAACGATGAGGAGAGTCTCCTTGGACGCATCAAGTCCACGAGGCGGTATTCTTGGACATGCCTCAATTGCAAAAGTAACTGCAAATGGGAGTGTCACAACGCCCGTCAAACGTGGCAATTTTATCCTTACGCATGTGCTGGGTCTTCCACCGAATCCACCACCGCCAGACATTGCCACAATTGAACCAGATACACGAGGCACTACCACAATTCGTCAGATGCTTTTGAAGCATCAGTCGGTTGAAACATGTGCTAGGTGTCATCAGCATATCGATCCACCAGGTTTCGCAATGGAAGGCTTCGATCCGGTTGGTACGTACCGGCAGCACTATCGCATTGGTAAAAATATGAAACAAAGTCTTCAACCTGGATTACGGTTAAAGCGAGTGGGTTACAACTCAGGCCCGCGTGTAAACACGTCTGGGGTCACAGTCGAGGGCGATGTTTTCCAAAACATTCGTGACTATCGAAAATTACTTCGTGAATCAACTAAACAAATTGCACGAAATACTCTCTCACAATTGATCATTTTCGCGACGGGTGGTGACATTGAATTTTCTGATCGTGATGAAGTCGAACGCATTCTTTCTGCGACACAAAGCGACGGATATCCTCTCCGAAGTCTTATCCACCACGTTGTTACAAGTCCCCTGTTCAGGAATCGATGATGCACACACCGCTCTCACGACGCACAGCACTAAAAGCTTCTGGAATTACAGTTGCCTTGCCTCTTCTTGAATCCATGAGCATAGCAGTCGGCGGCAGTCAGATGACGCCACCCAAGCGAATGGTGTGTATCTGCAACACGCTTGGCCTCCATGCACCGTCTCTGTTTCCTCAGAGACCAGGCTCCGGTTATGAAAGCACCGAATACCTAGACATTCTTCAACGCCATCGCAAAGAGTTCACGCTATTCGCCGGTCTGTCACATCCAGACCAGGTAGGGAAAGATCCTCACGACACCGAGATGACCTTTCTGACATCTGCAAGAAACCCCGGCCTCGGAGGTTTTCGAAACACGATTTCAATTGATCAGTTTGCTGCCGAGAAAATTGGAAATGTGACAAGATACCCATCTGTCTCACTGAGTAGTAACAGAAAGAAAAGTCAGTCTTTCACAAGAAACGGTGTGATGATTCCTGCTGATGATATGCCGTCTCAGGTGTATGCAAAATTATTCTTACGTGGAAGTCAAAAAGAAATCAGACAACAGAGACAACGCCTCGCAGATGGCCATAGCATTCTCGATAGTGTAATTGAGCAGATACAATCAGTAGAACGCACAACACATAGCGCCGATAAACGTCAACTTGAACAATATTTTGACTCCATTCGGGTTGCTGAAACAGAATTAAATAATTCCGAAGTATGGCTCGATCGACCGAAACCCAGTGTTCAGACTGCACCTCCGGAAAATATTGCCGACCCGTCTGATCTAGTTGGTCGTGTTCGGTCGCTCCTCAACCTCATTCCACTTATTCTCCAGACAGATTCATCACGCGTGATATCAGTTGTTATTCAGAGTGACCATGGCACTCCAAATATTGACGGTGTGTCCGATGGCCATCACCCTCTTTCTCACCATGGACAAGACCCGGAGAGAATCGCACAACTCAAGATTATTGAAATGGAAATCCTTACGTGCTTGAGTGATTTCCTTGATGGCTTGAAACAGCCATCTGAAAATGGATCGGGTTTACTCGAACAGACCTCAGTTCTCTTTGGCAGCAACCTCGGAAATGCAAATGCTCACGACCCCAGAAACCTTCCGATCATTCTGGCCGGTGGGAAGCACAATCACGGCAGGTTTATTCAGCACAACAAAAAAGACAATGTCCCACTGTGCAACCTGTTTGTATCCCTTCTTCAATCAATGGGCATTGAGTCCGATCAATTTGGATCAAGTACCGGGACACTCGATATTTAGTGTATCTTGGGTAGTGCGAGAAGCTCGAACGGTTTCTTGTTCACACAAATACCAATTTGTTGTTACTTGAACGCATGAAACAGTAACACGGTTTGTAGAAAACAACGTCAGTCCCTTCGGTGCCATTGATTTGTATTATGAAATTTCTCTTTTCACTCGTAAGCTTTATCTTGATTTGCAATTGTGCAGATTCCATTCGAGCAGGGTCGCCGCCATCAAAACCCATCAGTCTTGCCACAATTGATGGTCGAGATTGGCTGGTGGACTCTCATGGCAATCCATTCTTTGCTCATGGCATTACACATGCCAGCAACAACCGCAATGCGTTTGATTTCACAGAGTTTTCCACTGCCTGTAAGCGGCTTGGTTTCAATGCCTATGGATACGGCTGTCCTCCTCAGCTGCGGGGTGACATGCCCTACGTTGAAAGCTGGAACCATCTTGTTCCTATTTCGACCTATCGAGATGCCGGAAGCTTTCATTTCATTGATATTTTTGATCCAGAAGAACACAAGCGACTCGAGGTTGAAGTGAAGGCTAGTTGCGAAAAGAGCCTTCAAAATCCTGAAAACGTTATTGGCTATTGTTGGACTGACCTCGGCGCCTGGCCTCTCGACAATTCGACCGGCAACAACTGGGTTGATTTTATGAAGTCACTCCCTCCAGATGCACCTGGAAAACAGGCGCACCAAGAATTTATAAAGGCATGGAAAGATGGTGGAACCACATCACAGGACGAAGCCTTTCTTCGTTTCATCGCACGCGAATACTTTCGTATCGTTGGCACAGCGAACAGAACGTACGACCCCGATCATCTGATCTTTGGCGATCGTTTTTCATTCCAAACATTCAATCCTGCTATCGTCGAGGAAATGCTTCCATATGTGGATGCCATAGCCGTGCAGCCGTACTTCATGGAATCATTTCCGCAACAGAAGCTTGATGAAATTCATCGATGTACTGGCAAGCCAATCCTCTTATGTGACTTTGCCATCCGATTTCAGGATGGTGACAAGAATATTTCTGCATGGAAACTTGCCGAGGATTCTGTGGCTGCCGGAAAAGCCTACGCTGAATATATAAAAGCTGCCCTCAACACGAGCTACATACTTGGTGTGTTCTGGTGCAACCCAGTCGACACACCAAAGGGATTTGGCAAATCAGGAGTGAAGCAAGGATTCTTTGCAGATGGGCTCTTAAGCCGACCTGGTTTGCATGACACCGTACAAGAACTCAATAAATACCGAGAATCACAGACACCACGAACGGGTGAATGAAACCACCATGTGTGCTGCTTCATTCAACCAGTTGTTTGTTCAAACAAACGACCAACACGAATGACGGAGCAAGGGCTAGTTTGTCGTGTGATGCTGCTCGATATGCTGCCGCAAAAGATCTTTGCCGTAATCATTACCATTTGGTGTACGCAGCACCGCATGAATATGATCTCGTGACGGTTTGTCTGATCGAAACGGTGCGACCCGTCTCTGGTGATCAAACTCAATTAAAAGCACTGGGCTATGGATTCTGTAATAAAAGACGCTGTCGTCTGCTGTTCCACCAACCCATGCAAACCAGGTGTTATCAAGATGGTCTTCAACTTCACGCATTTTGATTGCAGCATGCCCCTCATCCATTGTTCCGACATATGCATGCACAACATCGAGAAGCAAATCCTTTTGATCATTTGATAATGTCGCTGCGTTCAAGCCTGCATACTCAAGATCAATGTTGTCTCGATACGCCTGTGCGACGGCATTGTTCTGCTCTTTGAGTGGACTGAGAACCGCTTTCTTTTGCTGGGGCTCATCGAGTGATCGCATAAAAGCAAGGCCCTTATCCTGTTCGTCTTGCATAACAACAGTTCCTTTAAATTTTCCTGAAACTGCATGGACTGGTTCACTGCCAATAAAAACTGGAGACATGACAACCTGATCGCCCAAAACAAAATAATTGATGATGAGATGATGACCGTCGATCTGCCACCCCCATGGTTCTGTTGATGAAGGATCTCCCATGATGGTTATCCAATAGAGCCACTCTCCATATTCATCAAAATTATCAGCAAGTTCAGCGAGGGTTCCATTGAGCTTCATAATGTCTTTCGACAATGCGAGGCCCTTGGCGCTTAGGCTCGCGCTCAGAAGTGCGAACGCGTGTTTCCTCTGCTGCTCATCCATTTCATCAAAGCCAACACCACGTCGCTTATAAAAGTGCCTGTTATCCCAACTCCGCCACTCAATATCATCGACAGGAAATGTGGTGCGATTTCGTTGTTCGTCGTTGAGCCCATTCAAAAACGTCACTGCTGCATCAACAACTGGCTGCGTGGAAACACCTGTAGACTCAATCCGAAAGAGGTCCTCTTGAATTGTGCCACCTGAACGAATGCCACGATATGGCTCTGAAAGAGATGCCTCTGAACGCCCGCGAGAACCTCGACGCCCACCGGGCCGCTGAGCAAATGAAAAACTACATGAAGCTGAAATCAAAAATAGAACGGTGACCGTGACGCTAAGATTTCTTGAAATGCTCCTCGTACTGGGGCTCATAACATTATTAGGTAGAAACATCATACGCATGGATTTCTCTCTTCCTCTGCTGCAGTCAACGAACATATGGCAATGTACGCTCACTATGTTGACACAATTTTGATCTCTTGTCTCACCAGGACACAAAATGTCATCACGGGCCTAATACTAGGGTTACACAAGACAAGTGTCATGTGACAACCATCATTTAATTGTCGGACACGTAAACCAATCCAACATTCGATGGTTCTGCCTCACCGAGGTGATCACTATCAAGAAGCATCAGGTACTGCCCATCACCGTGCGGTATAACCCATTCGCAGGCATTGTGCCCGCTTTCCGGTTGGTGAAACACATACGTCCAGAGGGGCTCTCCGATGGCGTTAGTTTTAAGCAAACACGCAGCCCATAGATTGTCAGGTGAGTCTTCGTCGGAAACGTGATCTGGCTCGATCCCAGACCCGCAGGCAAGCACGAATCCACCATCGGATGTCTGCTTCACTCCATAACACTCATCAAAAATGTTTTTACTTGTTCCATTCGACAACTGGTCATAGGTTTGCTCCCAGAGCAGGTCTCCCTCAGTGTCGGTTCTCATGAGCCATACGTCCCAATTCCCACTTTCGTGGCTTGCTTTGTGTCCAGCAAGAACAAATCCATCAGGTAACGCCTCGAAGTCAAAACACTGCTCCATATCAGTGCCTCCATACAGATGCTGATGGAGTTTTTCTCCATCGTGTGAAAACTGAACAAGGAAAGCATCTTGGTGTTCATGTTCAAAAGATTCCTGCCAAGTGGTGCCACAAATCGTGATGACATGCGTTTTTTTCTGATACGAAACCTTCGCACCCTGTGAAAAGGGAATTTCTTTTTGCCAGGCGATGTCTCCGCTTTGATTCGAGACAAGAAGGATGCCGGTGGACTCATCTGAAATAAACGGAACACCTATCTCATCACTCGCGACATATCCAGTGGCAACAAATGATTCTGAGTCAAGAATATCGAGTCCCCGAATCGCACCATTTTTCTTATGATCCAGAACTTTCTTCCATGTAACTTCACCGGATGGGCTTATCTTCCAAAGACACGCTTTTGATCTTCTTTTAGAGATACCCATTGTTCCACCAACGATAAAACCGTCGTGCACTTCAACAACACAGCGTGCTTCATCATGAAAGCTTTGCTTGCCCAGTACTGTCAGCCACTCTTGTTCCCCATTGGCATCAACTTTCATCACAAATCCATTTGCCGTTGACGAATCTGGCTCACCACATTTTCCGACCACACAAAAACCCCCTGCTTGTACATGGACACCCTCAAAAACATGATCTTCGTGTTCCGTTCCCCAACCCGTTATCCACTCGACATGCGGCGCACCAAAAACTGGTGAACAGCAATGAGAGAAAAATAGGAAGCAAAAAACTATCACTTGATACAAATACAACTCATTCATGGAGACACCACTCAATCGCATTCAATAAAAGAGGCGGAAGAATCGGCCCACGAAAGTCATCGATATGTCCGAGCGATGTATAGAACGACTTGCCTCCATCAGCACGACGAAAAGTCCAGGCGACAGGTTCGGGGGCATGCCCTTCAACAACACCTTCCAAAACAACGTCTGCCTTTTCTTCAAGCGGTGAAACACAATACAACGAGCCACCCGAAGCACATGGAAGTTCTTTTATTCCAGACAAGAGAGATTCTGCCAAGGTAGAGGATGGATTCACTCTCTGGATCATCGCGATGAGTGAGTTCTTGTAATGGTTGGTGTAGTTTCCACCAAACACCGTTTTGTCGAATTCTGGCCATGCAGCAAAGCCATCTTCTGGCTCTTGCTTCCGTAAACAGAAGGCATGGCTCGCCGTACGTATACCAATGACTGGCTTACCAGATTGGACATACCGACGAATTCTATTGAGTTGTTGTGGTGGCAATGTCCTTCGACGAACACTCACAAACAAGAGATCTGCCGTATCAACTGCCTCACTACCAATCAATTTGTTGGGTTCATGTGGATCTGCGTAGACAAAGCTTGCCCTTCCGTGATGAACATACTGCTCACAAAAATCTGGCAGAGTCTTTTCTGTTTGATACTCTTTCTCCGCTATCAGGAAAACAATGTACGGCTGCTCCGCATCAACCTGTCTTGTCCCTACAGAACAACAGGTGATCAATACCGTCATCATGTAACAGACTAAACGCACTAGAATTTCCTCTCATTTCCATTTGTGACAGATACTAAAGAAACAGCAGTATATGTCCTCTTATTCCACGTCGACCGCCCGACTCTTCAGTCTCTCAACTACAATTGCGACTGCTTTCTCTGCATCGATTAAGCCATGCCCCGTTTGGTAGTCGTAGCCCTCGTCGGCAATATCACGTGCAGTATCAATAAGAATCTGTCGCGTTTCCCATGGGTGAAGGTCCGGGTCAATCGACAGCATAAGTGCAATAGCTCCGCATAGCATGGGTCCGGCAAATGAGTTTCCACTCGCTGCTTGACCAAGAATGCGGCCATTCGGCTGAATCGACGGCAAGCGGTAATTAAAAGCTGCAACCTCTGGCTTCTTCACCTGGCCATCTTGATAGTGATGCGTTTTCCATTCTACCGGCCCCTGACTGGAAAATGGTGTTCGGGACAAATCACGCTGCACACCTGCAGCAGCAAACACCGCAAAAGGAATGTCTTGTGGAATGGGCATCTGAATAGGAACCGGCTTGAATTGAGTCGATCCTTCCATTGCATAATTCCCAGCGCCTGAGACAAGGTGAACACCACAGAGGGAAGCATGCTCACACGCTTTTCTCCAGTGTGATCGGTACTCACCTAGATTTGCTCGGGAGAAGCTCATGCTATACGTGTCGGCATCGTGTTCGATTGCCCACTCGAGAGCTTCTTCGAAACACTGACCTGCAAGCACACCCGCCCACCGAGCATCCGGTGCAATACCAAACTGTCGAGCAGGCGTTCCCGCTGTGCGACCACAGATAATGGCAGCACACTGGTGACCATGAAGAAGTTTTCTATCGATTGTGTTTATGTTATCTGACCCTCTTCGAAGCAAATCACCGGTTTGACGGTCAAAGTCAAAGCCATGCAGATCATCAATCAGACCATTCCCGTCGTCATCAATTCCATTGGCTTGTTCCTGTTGATTCCGATAGCGAGTTGGACGAATAGTCGGTGATACCACAAAGTTGCCATCGTGAATGACATTCAGCACGCCTGCCCCTGTTGCGTTATATAAACTCCAAGCCTTATCAGCACGGAGTGCTTTGATATACCACGCAGGGGACACGTCATCTGACTGAAATGGTACCGGTTCATCTTCGTGTTCTGGTTGCACATTTTTTATAATTGGAGTGTTTCTCTTGCGGACAGGACCGACAAAGAAAAGACATCGAACACCGGGAATTTCTTTGATTGCCTCGACACCATTCTTATCTGTCGTACAGGTAAAACCATTCACAATCCAATGATATGTAACGTCTTGAATGACATCGGATGCTTTGAGCGCCTTGAGGACCGGACCAGCCTTTTCGATAGCCAATTGATTGGCCTCTTTCAGAACGTTTCGGACATCGATCCGAAGAGCCCGACGCCCTGTATCATTTAATGACGCCATCCGCCGCTGATACGCTAGGCCGTCACCGAGCAATTGCTGTTCAAACCATGCCGTGACTCGAAAGTTTTCAAGACGGTTCTGATTCACCCGAGGGTCAACCCAGCACCCGTGTCCAGGAATCGTTTCAAGTGTGAGTTCGTGTGCGGTGCTACTTGATGCGTGGGCACATAAGAGCAGCGAGTACACAAACAGTATGTATCTCATTGGTATACGACTCCTACGTCTCCCTCAGGTTTACCTGAAATACGTTTCCATCAAATGCTTCCCTTATAAGGAACCACTGGAAAACCATGTGTCGAAAGACCATCAATAACAAATACTTTTCCTGCATCAGGCTCTCTCAGAGTCTTGTGAAGTCCGGTTGTTACAAAGAGTCTGTCATAATGAGCACCGCCGAACGTACAGGCGGTTGTTTCAACACACGGGAAAGAAATCTTCTTCACTACCTTTCCCGTTTGCGTCTCAACTTGAATCACGGCGCCTCCGTGACACATTGCAATCCAAAGATTTCCATCAATATCAATTGCCATGCCATCTGGCGACCCCTCGACGTCTGCTGATTGAGTATCGATAACAACTTTTGGAATGCCGAGATTTCCCGTTTCATTCTCAAACGGATATGCCATAACCTTTTTCGTTGGCGTATCTATGTAATACATCAAAGACGCATCCTCGCTCCAACAGATTCCATTCGAGTTGGTCACACGAGGAATCTTTTTGTGCAACTGCCCCTCACGATCAAACATATAAAGTGATGCATTGCCCACCAGCTTTGTGGTACTGATCGTGCCAGCCCAAAACCTCCCTGAAGGGTCACACATGCCGTCATTAAATCGGTTGTCTGGTCTTTTGTCAGATTCTGGGTCAACAAGAACCTTCTTCTCTCCACTCTGTAGCCGGAAGCTGTATATTCCTGAATCTCCAGCACATAACAAACCTCCATCGTGTGTTGGCGTAACTGCACCGATTCGTTCACCAACGTCCCATACATCCTCGTTGTGTGAATCGGGACAAAGGCGAATGATAGAGTGACCTTCAATATCCACGTACAGTAGCGAGTTGTTCCAGAAACGCGGACCTTCACCCCACTTGGAAACATGTGTTCCGACAGGTTTTATAGCTAGATGGTCACCCATAGAATTCAATGAAGAACATCCTCCGTGACTGAAGACAAAGGGCTTCCACAAGACACACCCCTTATGAACGTCTAAGAAGGCACCTATCGCTTCCAACATCTACTTTACAGCAACGATATAGCACAACCAACTCGGATAGCTTTCAGCCTGTTCGGCTTTGATCCACTCACCCGTATCTTCGCCATCTTCGTCTTCTTCTTCCCAGTAGACATATGACTTCTTGAAACCGGCTTCTTCGAGGAGTTCTCGAACCTCCGCAATCGTCCAGAATCTCCAGTTGTATTGAAAGGCATCCTGCAATTTGCTGCCATCAGCGAATTTGAATGAAATTGAGAAATCAGCCTCGTGTGTGACCGGATTAAACTGCACCTGTTTCCAGTGATAGCTAAAACCCTTTTTCCCTTTTTTCACAACTTTCTTTTCAACTGTATTTTCTGCATAGCAGTCACCACCGCCCATCATATCCATCACCATGACGCTCTGCCGACTCATGTTTGATCTGGCAACGCGGAAATATTCCAATAATTCTTTGCGAGTCTTGAATAGCCAGAAAGAAAAGTTTTGTGCGGCTAGAACGTCGGCACCTGGCCGCGTTTTTTCACGAACATCTTTTTCAAGGATGCGAACCCGTGAAGCCTGCGCGGATTGCAGCTTTGAAAGAATGTGTTTCTCCCCCCATGCCAATGGCTCTGGATCAAGGTCGACACCGAGTGCCGTACGTTGTCTGCCAAGCTTTACCCATTCACAACACACTGAGAAGGTGCCACAAAAATCTTCACGCAATGTGGTTGGCTTACGATGAAACTCATCCTTGAATGCTTTATCAAAAAATTCGACTTCATGCTCAGGAGACTGAACTGACTTCAAATAGCACTTGTACTTATCTGCTTTTTCTGCCATTGACCGACGCTGTTTTTGAGCACCCATAAAAAACTTTTCCTCGTCAAAAAGAACAACCACTTCCCTCGATTTTCAACCTGTTCTTGCAGGGCGTAACAAATGACGCCTGCTCTATGATGGTACTTCCGATTCAAAAGGAGTCAAAAGGACAGTAGACTCCTTGTCAGGAGCCTCGACCACTCATTGATTGACTCAACCTGACATGATCCTGCGAACCATGTTTTTTCTTGCTGCAGTCGCTCTTGTTATAGAAATTGGTGCCGCCTCCGATCTTGTAACACCGCCAATGACTCATGAGGCACCAGCAGCAGGCAAACGAGTCTGGCAACAAGCACCTGAGTATCATGGCACGGATGTTTATCACTCACTCTATCTCCCACAAAACTGGGTGCCCGGAGACAAATACCCTGTTCTGGTTGAATACACCGGCAATAAATTTCCACCAGGAAACGGAAGTGGTGAGGTACGTGACGCCAACCTTGGCTATGGTATCAGCGGTGGCACTCAGTTTATCTGGATTGTCATGCCCTATATCGCCATGGATAACAACCACAATGCTGTTACATGGTGGGGCAACCGGGAGGCAACTGTTCAATACTGCAAACAAAATATTGGTCGAATCTGTAAAGAGTTTGGCGGTGATATCGACAACCTGCTGATCTGTGGATTCTCTCGTGGTGCAATTGCAACGAGTTATATCGGGCTTGCTGACGATGAAATTGCAGGGCTCTGGAAGGCTGTCGTCACTCACGATCATTTTGATGGCGTGAGAAAATGGCCATACCCACACAGTGACCGCCAATCGGCTCTTCACCGTCTCTCACGATTACAAGGAAGACCTGTCCTTGTATGTGGGCAGCGTGCAACAGCAGTTCGCAAAGACTTCCTTGCTGAATACCTTGAGCTTGCTGACTTTACGTTCCTTGATGTTCCAGTAGACAGCATATTCAATATCCCAGAGGGCCCTTACCTGCATGCACACACTGATTTATGGATGCACCGCCCAAGTAGCTATCGTGATCGTGTAAGGAAATGGGTTCAAAAAGTCATACAGGATATTCCGGAAGGGTAAACAACTATTTCACGCGGCTGAAGATGTAAGCGAAGCGCACGATGTGTTTGAGGTGTTTCCGCATATGGCGAACGAACTGTATAAAAATGGTATTTTCGGCAGGAGTCAAACGTGCCATACCGTCTGTTAACCTATAGCTGTAACTATGAAATACGAGGGGACGTCTTACTCGCATCAATGTCCAATGCCGCAAAGCAGTTGGGTTTCCGACCATTGAAAAAATTAGTTGATAAGTAGTGACCAGAAACAATATCTGTTGTGTCTGGGATGAGAAAAACCAGTCAGGTACAGCATTCTTCTAGACCACAAAAGGTTCTCTTATGATCAAGCATTGCATCGTACTTACTCTCTTTTTCATTGCGATCACATTTTCTATTTGTGGGCACGCTTCTGACAAACCCTCTTCTGCGACCGAGTCGTCCCAACAAAGAGATAGTCGCATGCAGTGGTGGCGGGACGCACGCTTTGGAATGTTTGTGCACTGGGGCCTTTATTCTGGATTGGCTGGTACCTGGGAAGGCAAGCCTGTTGCAACGCAGGGCGGGATGGAGTGGATACAGCAACGAGTCAAAGCCGACACAGCAACCTATGCAAAGAATGCGATACCCCTATTTAAGCCAAAAGAAGACTTTGCAACCCAGTGGGCTCAGATGGCAAAGAATGCTGGCTGTCGATACCTTGTCTTTACCACAAAGCACCACGACGGCTTTGCATTACATGATTCAAAAGTAAGTGAATTTGATGCCGGTTCTGTACTTCATCGTGATCTTGTGAAAGAGATCGTTGATGCCTGCCGGAAAGAAGGGCTTCGAGTCGGATTCTATCACTCCGTTATTGATTGGCATCATGATCAATATGCATATCTCTTGTCGAAGGAGTTGCCCTATCCACTCAAAGGGCAGCCATATCCGAATGGCCATCGAGACCATGAAAAATATATTCAGTTTCTGCACGCACAAGCGAATGAATTGATGTCCAATTATGGACAAGTAGACGTTGTCTGGTGGGATTACAGCTCAACAGACTTCCAAGGAGAACGAGCCTGGAAAGCCTTTGAACTCATGGATCGCGTCAAGGAGAAGCAACCCCAGATCATCATGAACAATCGACTTTTTCGAATTCCTGAAGCTGGTTTTAGTGGCATGGGAACTCATGCAGTTACTGATCAATTGGAACCAAAATATGGTGATTTCATCACACCTGAACAACATATTCCAGCGACCGGACTCCCTGATCTCGATTGGGAAACATGCATGACCATGAATACAACATGGGGGTTCAGTGAACATGATCATGCATGGAAATCTGATGAGACACTCATTCGAAATCTCATCGACGTCGCAAGCAAGGGTGGAAACTATTTATTAAATATTGGTCCCACGGGCGATGGAAGCGTTCCAGAGGAAAGTATTGCGTCACTCAAAGTAATTGGTGACTGGATGAAGACCAATGGTGAAGCAATATACGGCACAAAGGCCAGCCCTTTTGAAAAACTCAGTTGGGGACGATGCTCACAAAAGCCACTGCCTGACGGAAAGACTCGACTATACTTACACATCTTTGATTGGCCTGCTGATGGGAAGCTTATTCTGCCGCTTGGAACGAATACCACCGCAACTGCCCGACAACATGCTGATGGCAAAGAGCTTCGTGTTACATCCGGTCCAGAGCAGACAACAATACTTGTTGGTGAACCCCTTCTTCACAACATTGCTACTGTTGTTGAGTTCGACATTGATGGTCCACTCCAAGCATCTCCGTAGCATCTAGAACCAAATGCATCGACACTGTCCTTACAAGCCTATTCCAGAAACACTGTCTGCTTCATTTTCTGACACCCATAAGAGTGGATGGCGAAGTGGAAGATTCCTCTTCACTTCAAATGTTTCTGGGTCTGCTTCAAGGTTTTTCCAGATATCTAGATAGCGGGCATCCTCATAATGAAGCCCTGCAAAAAGAAGGCTTGGGTGCCGCACGGGCCATTCCTTCCAATACATGATGTCTTTCGGATATGGCCATGAAGATTTGTCTTCAATATATGGAACAATAAATTCAATTCCACGGTGCATGCCACGTCCGTCTGGTAATTGAAAAGCCCATAAATCGTTTCCTTCTGTAGATGCAACTTGAGCTACTCCGGCCATAGCATCGATGACAAAGAGTGAGTATCCGTAGGGCTTGGTTCGTGCTAGTTCGGCAGGGAACCCACCCGAATCATCCATCATTTCCTGCAGGTAAACAGATTGAAACTGCTCTCGAATCCATTGCAGAATTTCTTCATCGCCTACGAAATCTGCAAAAGACGCTGCCTGAAGCGACCAGCATACGCCATGATTATTTGGATGATTCTTTTCACGAATGCCGTACTCGTGAGTATTGATCCACGTCAAATAGGTTTGAAACCATTGTCTGACACCTGCTTGAGACTTGGTTGGAAATGAAGGTGATGAACAAAGAATTTTTGCGCTTCGAGCTACCTCGGTAAGGTGAAGTGTATCGATAACACCAATACTCCGACCTTCGTAACGACCCTGAATAGCCTGGCCATAAAGAAGACTTGGGTTCATTTTTGTGCTGCTTTGCACAAACCAGGCTTCAAGATGTTTGACTGCGTGTGTCGCGTACTGTTCATCTTTGGTGACTATATATGCCGACGTGAGCGTGCCTACAATTTCACTCAACCGAATCATGGCTTGGCGGTGATCCAAAAATAGTTCGGGATACGTCTCACCATCTCTTCGAATAAAGGGACCGTCAGGATTCTCTGGATCAGGCCACCAATAATCGCCCTCTGAGTAATAATCGTGTCGACCGCCAGCACTTCTCTCACAGTGTGAAAACGTGACTGTCCGTGGCTCTTCGGAAAGATAGTTGTTTGCTTTTCCAAGGACACGGGGTTTTTCTATAGCTATAAGATCAAACCCATCGAGTTGCTTGGCATGTGTAGTGTCAACAAGGAGAACAAAAGGAGCGAAAAGACACACACATGAAACAAATAGCCTAGAAATCATCCCTACTCGTACTTTCTTTTCACTGGTATGTCTCGTACTGCTTTAGCTTGAACATAATTTTCCAGCAGTTACTCACGAACAAAAGTCACCACAATACTTTCGTCACCATAAAATGACTCAAAACTATCTGGTCGCGAACCATCACCACCTCGAAAACAGAGTCGCTGTATTGACTCTTCAATCTCATAAATTCCCTGCAGAACTTTTCCTTGGCCTTCACCACCTGTAATAGAAATATCAATTTCCTTTGGATCACAAAGTGGAGCAAAAGAATTTGTACCACTGCTGAACTCTTCGTTATCTATAAATAAGACCCATGTTCCATCCGTCTTGTTCTCAATGGCAATTCGTTTATCTGGTTCCGTTGTATCGCCTTTCGATGCAACTGTTTCAATTCGCCATAGGCCTGCATATTCTTCCCTAGCCTTTTGTTGAATTTTTTCTTCTTTGTTGCCTTCTTGCTGATTCACTTGATCCGCCGGTTCAGCGAGCCCCCTTGCTGCACACACTATCAACACAAGGCACACGAAAAACCAATGAGTACAATCAGAATATTTCATTGCATTTCCTTTATTCATTTCTGAATGCATTTCACAGCAACTTCTTATGGTACCTTGGTTTTCAAAAATCATCCAGAATTGTAGCGTGATAGAAAACCCAACAACTCGCATTACGGGAACCACGTGCTGCTACACAAGTCACTTTTAACACAACCGAAAACCGCTTGCCTCCTTTATCGTTTGGAGAAACTGATGAACGGAACCCATCGAATCGTTCTTTATTACTCATTCTGGGCCGTGATGATTCTTGGTTCCATTTTTACATTGGGCACCATCTGCACCGCGCAGTCGTTACCTTTTCTTCCCGATGAACTTACTCAGGTCCTCGAGAGCGGTCTTCCGAAAACATTACCGTCGCCGGTAGAAACAGGTTGCTTCAAAAAATTACCTGCGGGAGATGGCTTTGTTTGGCTGGCAGAGTCAACGGCGACTCTCGGAAAGGGAAATAAACTAGCCTTCTCGAAAACGTTTGATGTCCCGCTAAAAGAGGATGGTGTCGGCTTTGTAGCTGTCCGATGCCGAATAGTTGATGCGGACAACAATGCAAATGACCCGCGCCCCGGACGAGTCCTTATTCACGTCGGTGACCGGGAGACGCTTCGGCAAACAGCGCTCTACCACAAAGGCACAATTGGTCACGAGTGGGGATGGTACTTTCACCCGTTTCGAGCAGCCAAACCAGTTGCCGCAGATACAGGAAAAATTCGCCTGAGTTTTGACGTCCAACCACAACGTATTGAAATTGAGGATGTCCGGCTTTATGTGGCACCATCTGGTTTTGATATGTCACGACTACCCATGATGGAAGCTGGGTATCAGGGCCGTGAACCAGATGCTCCCTGGAGACAGGATGCGGACGCACGAATAGCAAAATACCGAACAGCACCGCTGATTGTTCGTGTACTCGATCCGCATGGAAACACTATTCAGCAAGCTGACGTGCGCATACGAATGCGTCGTCACGCTTTTGGTTTTGGGAGCACTTTTCAGGTTCGTCTCGTTGATGACATGAGCCCTGATGCCATTCGGTATCGGCAAACATTTGAAGAACTCTTTCACGCTCTCGTTCCTGTACCTGCCCTGATACCCCAACACACACCTCATACAAAAGATGGAAACTATGCGAACCAGCTTCTCTCTGATCTAACAAACACATTACATTGGGCTCACGACCGTCGACTCCCCATGCGAGGGCACACACTTGTCTGGGGGAATTTGAAACCATGGAGCAACGCTTTTGTCACAGCCGGTGAACCTGAAAAAATCCTCTCGTCTATACACGAACATGAAAAGTATGTTCTTCAAAAAACAAAAGGTTTCATCCATGAATGGGACGCCATTAACCACCCCATTCGATTCCAAAAAGATCTTCGTGATGTCTTTGGACCTTCGATCTATTCAGAACTTCTTGCTGAACAGCGGACGATGACATCTGCCGAACTGATCGTCAATGAAGCGCTCTTCGACAATGCTCGTGAGGAAAAGTTTTTTACGTTCATGAAAACTTTTCAAGAACAGGCATCGTCAAAAGCAGACGGCATTGGTTTTCAGAGTCACTTTTCAATCAACAACCTACGAGGTATGGAAGACCTCTGGCGACGGTACGAACGGTTTGCACCACTTGTCGATCGGCTCGTTGTAACTGAGTATGACTTTGTTTGTAACGATGATGAACTGCATGCCGATTATCTACGGGATGTACTCACGCTTTCATTTAGTCATCCCAAGATGACGGCCTTTATTAACTGGGGTTTCTGGGCTGGCTATCATTGGAAACCTGAGGGGACGCTGATTCGAAAAGATTGGACTGAACGACCCGCTATCAAAATATGGCGAGAACTTGTACACAAAACGTGGGCCACAAATACGGACATGCAGACAGACGCAAAAGGACAAGTGAAAACCAAAGCATTCTTTGGTGACTATGAAATCACTGTTTCGGTAAATGGCGCATCGGTTACACAGATGTGGACTCATTCCGCCGATAGCGAGCCACTTGTTGTCGAACTATAACCAAAACATGGCCTATCGGGATTTCGAACTGGTCTCTTTTTTGCATATATTCGATGGTATTATTACATTCCAGAACTTCTTCTTGTCTGAATCGTTTCACTCTTTAGGCCTCTTGTATAGAAGTGTGTTTGTATCGTTGCGAATAATATTCCCTGAATGACTTTTTAGGAGAAGGGCATGAGTGCTTCCTCAAAAACTCGTGATTCAATCCGTGCTGCTGTGAGCCAGCAATCCGGCAATAGCCACTCGAAGCGGAAGAAGTGGCTATCTCGTATTGCTGTCGCTGGTACGTGTATCGTGCTACTCTTTCTTCTCGGTAGCTGGTGGAGTGGTGGATTCACTGAGCCTGAGGCTGTTGCTGAAATCCATTCAATGGTCGATGAAGAGGTTGCTCGTCTTGCCAGAGTAGCTCGAAATGAAATTCCCTATGGATCTTCAGGCCCTGACATGGGTGAGTGGTTCCAAAAATTTCGAGATGTCCCTGAAAAATATCGTGGGCAGATTCGCCAAGATATGGGACGACTCTTTAATGCCCGTGAACGGGCAGCAACCCAGTCATATTTTGCACTTCCCCCCGAGCAACGCCGGGCCGAAATGGACAGACGAATAAAGGCTGAAGAGGCACGCAGCAAAGAGCGTCGAGAACGATGGGCAGCTGAAAGGGCTGCCCGTGAGCAAGCTAATGCGAATGGCCAGACTGCGGAGAACGGTCGAAATGGTGGTGGACAGGAAGGCCGAGGGCGTGGGCCAAACGCCGGTGGTGAACCAGGTCCCGGAGGTCGTGGCGGACAGCGAACGGAAGACACCCGGAACGATTGGATGAAGCGCCGCCTCGACAACTCATCTCCAGATGAAAGAGCTCTCCGAACAGAATACAGACGTGCCATGAACGAACGTCGTGAGCAACTCGGTATGGAACCTGGCCGAGGCGGTGGACCTCCAGGACGTCGGGGCCCACCCGGTGGACGTCCTTCATAAAAAGTTTCTGGTCACACCACTATCTTCATAGTGAGTAGAAGATCACGGAATACCTTGGTTTGACGGTATGCTCGATAGAACTGCATATTTCCTATCAAAGTCTTCTCTGTGGCAACGGCGAATGTATTCCAAGCTCTACAAACTACTCGGTGTACTTGCTCTTCTTGTCCCCATCTTGACGATTGGTGAGTGTCGTCGTCAGCAAGACACGCATTCTTTATCCAAAACAACATGGACCGTTCGAAAAGTTCATGACGGCGACACCGTAACAGTTGTTAATCAAAACGGTCATGTTGAAAAAGTTCGACTTGCAGATATTGATGCTCCTGAGTACCGGCAGCCTTATGGACAAGCAGCCCAACAGGCACTCGCTCAAAAGTTAAACAAAACTCCATTTCACATGACACCAAATGGTCGTGATCAATATGACCGTCTTCTTGCAACTCTCTGGGTGAATGACAGGAATATTAACCGGGAACTTGTTGCTGAAGGACTCGCTTGGGTCTTTGATCGCTATTCGCCACCCACTGATCTGGTGGCTGCAGAGAAGGGTGCGAAAAAAGCCCGGATTGGCCTATGGGAAGCACCCGATCCCGTTCGGCCGGCTACCTGGCGGGCCACCCACCCCCGGCAATAACACCATTCACGACGACTTATGCAGGCAATCGAGGGTCGACTTGAGTTCTTTTTTGTCGTCATCCGATAACCTAATGCGAGTCAAACAATGCAGAATAAATCGGATGTTGTCATTACTGGTGTCGGAGTCATCAGCCCCATAGGAATTGGCGCTGATGCTTTCTGGCATGCGCTCCTCGAAGGTGAGAACGGAATACGACCTATCGATCTTTTTGATGCACATGGTCTTACCGTTCGCTTTGGTGGTCAAGTTCCTAGTTTCGACCCCAAACTCTATGTGCGGCCCCGCAAAAGTTTGAAGGTCATGAGTCGGGATATCCAATTTGGTTTTGCTGCAGCAGACCTCGCCATGGCCGATGCTGGCGTAGCAAGTGAACATCTTGATCCAGAGCGATTCGGAGTCGTCTTTGGGAATGACATGATCTATGCAGATCTTGATGATCTTGAAACGACCTATCGCCGTGCCAAAACTGCGGCTGATACATTTTCTTATGACCAGTGGGCTGAAGCGATACAAGAGGAATTACAACCACTCTGGCTACTCAAGCACCTGCCGAATATGACGGCTTCGCATATCGCTATTGCACACGATGCTCGCGGTCCAAATAACACGATTGTCCTAGGGGATGTTTCAAGTTTATTGGCTGTATCTGAAGCAGCGACTGTCATACAGCGCGGCTGGGCTGACGTCATGCTTGCCGGTGGTACTGGAAGCCGATTGCATCCAACAGCCCTGGTAGCACGAGGAAATGCGTCGCTCTCGAAACGGAGCGAGGACTTTGAATCAGCATGCCGGCCCTTTGATCTTCATCGAGATGGGCTTGTCAATGGAGAGGGTGCTGCTGTTCTTGTTCTCGAATCAAGAGAGCACGCTGAGAAGCGAGATGCACATATTCGTAGTCGAATTCTTGCAACAGCTGCATGCTGTGAACCGAGAAAGCAAGAGAGTCTTCCAACGGGACGCGGCGTTGAAATGGCGTTACAGACTGTGCTCAAACAAGCCGGGCTTGATACCAAGACACTTGGTCACATTAACGCGCATGGCCTTAGCACCGGACCTATGGATACTGCTGAAGCGCAAGCTATTGCCGCTATCGTTGGTGATACGCCTGTGACGGCACCAAAGGGGAACTTCGGCCATGCAGGTGCCGGCAGTGGCCTTCTTGAATTAGCAGCCAGTGTACTGGCAGTTGAATCTAGAACTATTCCTCCGACACGTAACTATGAGACTCCTGACCCAGCATGCCCCATCAACGTCATCCATGAAAAGCCGATGACCGGGCGGCCAAATACAGCGATCGCCATCAATTTCAGCACGATGGGGCAAGCTTCCGCGGTGGCAATTACTGCCGACTGATTCATTGCCTTTTCTGCTGGTTCGAGTTCTAAGCAGACGCCGACGGATCTGCCATCCTGATCCTTTTTGTTGCATCCGTATCAACCGTCATAACCGTCAATCTGCAGTCTGAATTGAATCATGAAATAAGTCGGGTCGATCTCACTTAATGCAAGGACCCCACTCCCCACCACTCGTGGAACAATTCCTGTGAGACGTCACACAATATTACTCGTCGGTCTTATCGTATTCTTTATTGGCATCCAACTTCGGATGGTTGAATCTTTTACGTTAAGTGACTTTTCAAGCCAGGTGGTAGCAGCTCAGATCACTCCTGAGGAAACAATCACTCCAAATGCCTGGCAGGGTACCGCAAGCCGAAAGGTTGTCTCTCCACCTAGATGGCTTGGACTTGCCCTCATGTCAGTGGGTGCCGTCTTGACACTTCGAAGCATGAAACCACCAAAACTCGGCTTTGGTGGTTAATTCCAAAATAGTGCTCACGAATCCTCACACAAAACTCATCTGTTTTTGTGCTGCTTCTCTACGCAAGGATTTGTAGAGTATGGGCGAATTGGCTTCTTGATAGAGCCAGAATCAGCAAGCATAAAGGAGCCGCGTCTCATGCGAGTTCGTTCCTTGTTTCTCTCTGACCTCCACCTTGGTTGTAGGTTTAGCCGAGTTGATGAACTCTTTGCCTTTCTCGGTCGAGTTGAACCTGACCGGCTATACCTTGTTGGTGACATTGTAGACGGCTGGTAAATGAAGCGTTCCTTTTTCTGGAGTGACTCCTCGAGTTTTGTCGTACGAAGAATCTTGGGCATGCTTAAGCGTGGCACCAAGGTCTTTTACACTACTGGAAACCATGATGAATTCCTCCGCTCTTTTTCACCACAGACACTCGGAGGGGTCGAATTAGCTGACATGTTTATTCATGAAACGGTCGATGGTCGACGTCTCCTTGTTATTCATGGTGATTTTTTTGACCACCTCACAAAACATGCTGCCTGGGTTTATCACCTTGGCGATCGTGCGTACACAGCTGCACTTCACCTCAATAAATGGATGAATCTTGCAAGGCGGTCTCTTGGGTACCCCTATTGGTCTCTGAGTTCCTTACTCAAAACAAGAGTAAAGCACGCTGTCAACTTTATAAATGACTTTGAACTTTTCGTCGCCCGTTATACAAAAAAGAAAAATTGCAGTGGTGTCATATGCGGCCATATTCACGTTCCAATTATTCGTAAAATTGATGGCATTGACTACTACAATTGTGGTGATTGGATGGAACACTGTACAGCATTGGTTGAACACCTTGATGGGCGAATTGAACTCGTCGACCATACGTGGCTTGAAGGACTATCTGAGCCAAACAGTGACGAAACTGAACAAACAAGTGATACAGAAATTGCAGCACAGATAACCCATGATATCCAAAGCATATCTAAAACACGGGTTGCATAGTGATGTTTCTTGAACAGCATTCGCTCACATGCAATAACGGCGAATCGATCACTGTGAAACGTTAGGGCGTCATTTCACAATCTGCATCCTGGCCAACTGCTTCACCAATTTTGTCCACGGGATGCAGAAAAAGATACTTCCATACTGCTTCGTGACGAAACGCACCCTCTTCATTTTTAAAAGCACTCTGTTTTGGAACAACGCCGGAATGAGCCTGTCGCACATTCCCTTTGAGGTCACAGTCTGTGATGAGTCGTCGAGTATTTTCATACGGTGGAGATGACTTTTCGACATTGACGACATCACCACACTGATTCAATTTGAGTAGTTGCCAGGATCGACAGTAATGATCTTCCTGCCATCCTTTATCAAGCACATGAGTAAAACCGAAAAAACGGTGTGGCGGTGTGGCAGAGCGACCGCCCTGCCAGGTTTCTGTGTTATCGCGGGGCCCACAAAACATCACAACACGATCTACCGACTGATGCATTGAAAATCGTGCTGCAGTCGTTGAGCCATGAGAACTTCCCGCCATGATTACCCTTTCCCACCGTACATCACGCTGATCGCTTGTGAGAAACTGTCCCCACCTTCCCTGCGGATTTTCTTTTTGGAGCCACCGAAGAAACTGCCGTGCACGCTCCTTCATTCCATCAGGCTTGGGAATATTGACAAGAGGACTGTAGTCCTCGCCAGTTGCTGCCTCAAGTCGGATTGGACCAAGGACACCCCCCGCATCACGAACGTCGGGAGGCACCGTTCCAAACCAGCGATTCGCGTAATGAACTTGAATTCCATGAAGACCATACCCTGCAAGTCTGTCAAAAAGTTCTGGGCTATATGCCATCAACCAGATAACGAGCCGACGCTTTGAGGGCACGCGGGTATCAACAATGGCATGCTCTATATCAGTAGGCTTCCCAGTCTTCGGGTCTGAGAAAACAAAGCCTAATTCTGGATGCTCCTGTGCAGCCGTATCGATCTCACTTGCTCGCTTAGCAAGTTCGTACCGTTGACCAGCTTCAACCGTTGCGACAGTCCACAGGGCTACAAAAAGAAACAACTCAACAAGTAACCTGGGTTTATACATCTGACATTCCCTTCAGTATCTTGTTGTCACCTATATGACGGTTACAAAAATTAATCTTCACATACATTTTATCTGATACCCTTCACCGCACGGCATGGTTGCCATAGCATGCAGACAGATAAAACATACCAGTGGTAGAATTCCTAACAATGGCTCCAATAACAGCCCAAGACGTTTTACAAGAGACCTTCGGCTATCAATCATTTCGTGGTACGCAGCAAGCGATTATTGAACGGACACTCGCCGGAAAGCACAGTCTTGTTCTTATGCCAACAGGTGGCGGAAAAAGCCTGTGTTATCAGGTGCCAGCGCTCGTACAGGACGGCCTGACGGTCGTACTCAGTCCACTCATCGCACTGATGAAAGATCAGGTCGATGCGCTCAATGCTCGTGGCATCGATGCCACGTTTATCAACTCCTCTCTCACCAAAGAAGCGCGGATAGCTCGCTATCATGAAATTGAAAATGGTTCGTATCGCTTGCTCTATATCACACCGGAACGCTTCCAGAAATCTGAGTTTCGTCGTGTGTTAGGTGGCCGAAAGGTGACGTTACTTGCTATCGATGAGGCACACTGCGTAAGCCAATGGGGGCATGATTTTCGACCAGACTACACGCGTGTTGGTGAAATTCGTGAATTTCTTGGTTATCCCACCACACTCGCACTCACAGCTACAGCGACACATGAGGTACAGCAGGACATTGTCCATCAACTAGGCCTTGAAGAGGCTGACGTGCAGGTTTTTCATGAAGGCATTCAACGGCCTAATCTTGTTCTTCTCGTCGAAGAGGTCTGGGGCGAAGACGATAAGTTGCAGCACCTTCTTCACATCCTCAAAAAGTTTCAGGCTGGTGATGGCGGCCATATCGTCTACTTCACACTCATCAAAACACTTGAGCGGTTTAGCCATCTCCTTGAAGAAGAAGGTATTGCTCATGGCTGTTACCACGGCAACTTACGACCAGTCGACCGAAAGCGAATGCAAGAACGCTTTCTTCGTGGCAAAGAGCCAATCGTTCTCGCCACCAATGCGTTTGGAATGGGGATCGATAAATCCAATATTCGCACCGTGACACATGCCGAAGTTCCTGGCTCACTCGAAAGCTACTATCAGGAAATTGGTCGAGCGGGTCGGGATGGATTCCCGTCACAATGTACTCTCCTCTATGACCAAAATGATCTTCCGATGCTCATGGAATTCATCCGTTGGGCAAATCCGAATGCTGACTTCTACCGTCAGATCGATCATGTACTCGAACATGATCTTGAAAAGGTGAATGCGTTTGGCATCGAGTGGCTGAATGAAAAAATTCTTGGCCGACAGGCACGCCATGACCGACGTCTTGAGAGTGCCCTCCTCATGCTCGAGCGGTTTGGGGCCATTGAATTCAGCAAGCAGATTGCCGGTACAGAAAAACAGATTTCACACTATGGAGGACTTCCAGAGTCTCTTACAAATGAACCATCCCTCGCTGAAAAACTTCGGCGAGACCAGCAGAAACTACTTGCCATGGTTGAATACACACGCTGCGAAACCGACCGACGTGAATTTCTAAATAGGTATTTTCTGGGTACGCCATCGGCAGAGTAATGCTCCGCGTTGCACTACGAGTTCCCAGCTACTCAAGAATGTTTAGCATCTCCTCAACTTTTTTTGAGATTGCTTTTTTCCCTTGAGCACGCTCAAGCTCATTTACTGATTGTTCCAACCCTGCTTTACCTGGATCAGCTGCCACAACCTTGTCAACAAGTTCTTTGGCATACTCGATCGAACTGTCAATCATTCCAGCATCGGCGATTTGCTCAAGAACATCTCGAAGTTGATTCGTAATTGAAGGAGGGGTGACACGAATCACTTTTTCACCACCCCCACATCCAACGAACAGGCTCAATCCGAGTACAAGGCATGCCATTTCTTTGCGCATCTATTTCTCCAAAAGTTGCATCAGGGACTTATGTTCCACCACCCCACAAAATAATTTTAAGGAAGCTTGGCTACGTTCCCATCCTGACGGGCACCAAGATTCTGCCACGTTGTGAGGTCGATAGTGTTGCTCACTGTATGCGTGGCACCATCAGCGGTCACTGTGTTCACCACACCAGGGTGCTTGCTTCGAGCGGGGTACACACCATTCCGGTCTGCTGAATCACCGTATCGTCCACCCGTCGCAAAAGACACATGTTTCCAGTTAGGCGGTGCGACTGTATTAAATGCTGATTTTGTTGGTATACCTCGCTGCCAATCTCGACCCGCATTACTTCGATGCCACGTCAATGCGCCGGCATCAGCTGCCTGACCCATGGTTTCAAGATTTGCGGCTGTTGGAAAGTTCGCACTACCCACCAAAGATATCTGGGCCGTCGTATCTCGTTCGAGATTCAGAAGCGTATCATCGTTATCACCTTTGAGACTCTCGGACAAAAGAATCGTGTTTGATGTTCCATCGGTTATTTCTTCGAACGTCGTTGTATTGTGCTTCATAATTGGCCCATCATAAATACCGGGGGTAACGGTCTGTAACCCATTGGGTCCCCCTCCACCCCCCATACGGTAGATGTTGACCGTTGAACCTGCGTTGGCCACATAATTGATTCCACCGAATCGAGGATCTCCGTACGGCAAATCTGATGGACAGATAAATGCCGTAATAAATTTTCGGCGAATTGCAGCCGAGCCATTGACTCCTGCGGTAGACCATCTGTTCAAATCCATCGCATCGTATGTTGTTGTCTCCTCGAGCCACGGCAATAACTGGGTCCATAAACTATGACCGAGCCACATATTCCATGCTGGTGCTCGATGGCCTGTGCCATTTCCAATGTCGACGCTCCGCTCTCCTGTTTTTGGATTCCCATCAAACATGTACATAGGAAATTTTTTATTCGCGTCGTAATAATTATGAAGCGCAAGACCGTGCTGCTTGAGATTGTTGGAACATGACACACGGCGCGCCGCCTCACGCGCCTGCTGAACAGCAGGAAGAAGGAGTCCTACAAGGACACCGATGATTGCAATGACAACAAGAAGTTCGATCAGGGTAAAACCCCTGCGATAATTTGTGTTCATAATTCCACGTTCCCTCCAAAGTTCCCCAAAAACAAATATGCAAGAAAGAAATATGATCTTGAAAAAACTGTCTCGACAGATCAAGCGTTTTTCTTCAAAACAAGTTGTTTTGGTATAGGAAGTTTTCTTCTTGGTACGAAAACCGCACTGCACGCGTCTGCATGTGGTCAGAAGACAAGTTCCATGCGAAACACCGTGCAATCAAATCAGCTGTGCAGTCAAATCAAATGATTTGCTATGCCGCTTCGGTTGAATCCAGAGGATTCCCGGGTGGTGTTTCACCAAAGTAGTACTTTTTGGCGTCCGGGTTATTTAATACTTCTTCCGCCGTGCCATGACAGAGAATTTTTCCGGCCCGCACGATATAGCTACGATCTGTGATCGCCAACGTCTCACGCTCGCGGTGATCCGTAATCAGGATCGAAATGCCATCATCCCGTAACCCCATGATGATTTTTTGAATCGAGTGGATTGTCACTGGGTCGATACCAGTAAACGGCTCATCGAGCAGAATAATCCGGGGCTCAGTGACAAGACAACGAGCAATTTCAAGCCGTCGCTTTTCACCACCTGAAATATAATGTGCTTTCGACTTTCGAATCCGTGTGATATCAAACTGTTCCATCAACTCTTCACTGCGGCGACGGCGCTCTTTGGGTGGCATGCCAATGAGTTCCATAATTGCCAAAAGATTTTGTTGGACTGTCAGCTTACGAAAAACACTCTGCTCCTGAGCAAGGTATCCCATACCACCATCTCGCGACCGCTTAAACATCGGCCACTTTGTAATCTCTTTATCATCCAAGAGCACACGGCCGCCATTTGGAATAACGAGCCCACACGTCATACGAAAACTTGTTGTCTTCCCAGCACCATTGGGTCCAAGAAGACCTACGATTTCACCCTGCTGAACTTCAAATGACACACCGTCAACTACACGACGACGTCCATAAACCTTCACAAGTCCTTCAGCTTTTAACAGTGACATGATCTGTCCTTGATTTCACTTCGTGTCCATCTGGGAGGCACGCTACCTGACCTATCGGATAAACTTCATCCTCGCGAAGTTTGGCCATGAGGGCAATCGCAACTCGCCCAGTATAGGGAGGGTAACCGTCACGTGTCGGGATGCCGTCACCATATGCGGCCAAACAATCGATATTGCTCGGCCTAGAAGCAGTCGCCGCTCAACATAATGGACATCAATCCAAAGTCGCCCATCTTTACTGGCAGCCGAGTTATCTCCCAACACAAAGAACTGATCTGACTCAAGTGGAAATTCAAGGATCGGTTCATCACGTATTTCACCCCGGCGACCAAAACCAACAGCACCAATGTAAAAGATATCACGAAGAACTTTGATTGAGGAAACTGCGACAGCGACAGGTTCATCTTCTGCCTTTACTGTAATACCAACAGGCGCAAGGTCTGTTAAGACAG
>CAXEMW010000001.1:0-38768 GCA_963997395.1 uncultured Planctomycetaceae bacterium | reverse complement strand
CATTGATCGCACCACGATGTGCAGCTGCATCGATACCGCGGGCCAAGCCACTAACGATCGTCAAGCCGGCGCGAGCAAGGCCCTCTGCAAAAGCGTGTGCAATTCGCTGACCGGCTTTGGTGGCGTGGCGAGCACCAACAACTGCGATTGCAAGACTATCGCAGGGATCGATCGTCCCACGAACAAAAAGCATGTCAGGTGGATCCGGAATCTGAGAAAGAAGGTCAGGAAATACCGGGTCTGTATCCAAGATAATATCGATACCATGCTGCTGACAGTCTTCAAGAATACGAGATGCTTTGTCGTGAGTACGGCTCATTGAAATTGCAGATGCAAGGCGGTGTCCAATGCCATGAATGCTTTCAAGTGATGCCGCACTTTTTTGTAAAACACTGGATGCCGAGCCAAATTGACGGATTAGACGCCGCCGGAGGATTGGGCCGAGCCCAGGTATCGCAGCGAGCCTGAGTCGATCGAACACATGTTCGTGCCGAATAAGCGGCGAACTTTCCTGCAGTTGGGAATGCGGCATGGTGCAACTCAGCGACTGAAACGTGTATATATGTACACCATACAGTTTTTTCGAGCAGACGCAAAGCTTGAATCAGACAAAATCTTAGGCACCCTTTGCGCCCGCCTATTTCGCGGCTTTCAGTTCAGCCAAATGTTGCGCGGTGTCAACGAGGCGGTCCCAATTCTCCTCAACATATTCCGGTGGACCGCCCATCTGTGAAACGGCAACAGCCACCTCTTCGGTCGCAATCATTTCAATCGCATCCCATGGGCAGACCTTCAAGTCATAAGGGTTCGTCTTTTTCCCGGGAATATGGACGCAAACTTCACAGCCAACACAACGTTCGATGTCAATTTCACACCAACTTTGAAGATTATGAAATTGATCGTACTGCTGCACTTTGAAAATGCAGTCAACTGGACAGACTTCGAGACAACTCTCGCAGCCAGTACAGTTATCAGCATTGATTACTGCCAGTTCCTTCGGAAGTTTTTTTCTTGGTCCCTGCTTTGCCATATGAATTGCTATCGGAGTTTGGAATGGGAATTCTGAACGACTTTATTGTAGCGGTGAGAATTCCTCCGACCAAATCAAATTACTCGGGTACCAGATCCATCCCGTCTGAAACGTGAAAAATACTGTTTTTTGTCTGATTTCACTGTGAGTGTGGTGTTTGAGAGAGATCAGGTTTCCACATGTGTTCACTTTCAGCCTGAAAAAATGGCAGCGAGTGAGAATCAGTCGTCATCTGTGTCGAATTTGGCTTTACTGATGAGGAACCGACTCACCAGCGAAGAGCTCTTCAGCAGTCTGCCGTGCCCGAACAAGCCGCGATGTGCCGCCGTCGATGAGGACTTCGGCAGGAAAAGGTTTTGAGTTGTAATTGCTGGCCATGACGAATCCATAGGCACCAGCAACCTCAATAACAAGAAGGTCACCAACACGGGCAGGGGGGAGGTCACGAGTCGATACGAAACCACCCTCTTCCTGAGTGAAGATGTCGCCAGATTCACAAAGTGGTCCACCGATTGCGACGGCTTCGATCTCGTGCGGAGGTGTCGTCGATGTTGGGCAGAGGCTCATCGGGTGATACGAGCCATACAATACAGGTCGGGCAAGAGTATGGAAGCCTGCGTCAACCAAGAGATACTTTTTTGAACCTTGTCGCTTCATCGCTCTTACTTCGGTGACCAGAATGCCGGCCTCAGCAGTCAGGTACCGACCGGGCTCAATTTCCAGTCGAATTCGATGACCAAAAGAATCCTCGAGACGCTTTCTGGTGGTATCCCACAGCTTGAAGTATTCCGACAGGTCAGCTCGGTGTTCACCTTCCTGATAAGGAACCGGAAGTCCTCCACCTGCACTAATCATCGTAAGGGAACGGCCAATATCGCGTGCTGTCTTCTCAAGAGAGTCTGCAACCGTAGCGAGATGGTTCAAATCGGCACCGCTGCCAATATGCATATGAAGGCCAGTTACGGCGAGTCCTGCCCACTCCGCGCGTTGAAGAACATCTGGGATCGCTTCATGCCAGATGCCATGCTTGGAGCCTTCTCCTCCAGTATTGGTCTTCTGGCTATGACCGTGTCCAAATCCTGGATTCACTCGAAGTGTTACGTTTGCACCTGGCACGCGTTGTGCCAATTGTTCAAGCATGTCCGCGGAACCGCAATTGACATGAATGCCATGTTGAACGACGGCGTCGAGACTTTCATGATCAAAAATGTCTGCCGTGTAAACAATTGGATCTGCTGCGGGTAGATCGTCTTGGTCTTCTGATGAGCTTTTTGTTGGATAGCCCGCAGCGATGGCCCTTGCGATTTCACCATGGCTTACAGCATCCACAAGCACACCTTCGCGCCGCACAAGGTCAAGGATTGCAAGGTTTGAACACGCTTTTTGTGCAAAGCGAACTGTGTCCCAATCACTCAGGTCAGCACATCGCTGCTGGATTACAGACGCATCGTACGCGTAGAGCGGGGTTCCGTGTCTTTTTGCCAACTCCTGAAGGTCGATGCCGGCAAATTGTCGTCGAATACCAGTAGATTCTATTGTATTGGGGGCTATATCACTCATGGCACAGATGGTTTTTGCTTTCCGAGAAGATGGCTCACGCTCTATTGTAGGTAAAACTATGCACCCAGTTTTTCAGAGAAATAAAAGTGTAGCAGTCAAATTTCTTTCTCAAGGGCTATTCTGTGTGTGCCATGAGAGAAGACCCTGTCAAAACACTTGATTTTTCCACTTCGCCTGAGACTTCCCGGTTGCCGGTGGTTTTGTCAACAAACGAGAATCACCAGGCGGGGGGGCTCAATCGTGCTCAGCCACAATCGGCACGCATTCGATTACAGATGTACCTCTTTCTGGGAACCTGCCTCACAACGTTTGCAGCTGGGACAGTCGGTTGGCGACCAGTGGTTCTTGGTCTTTATGGTGGCTTTACGAATGATCTGACAGTGCATTGGTTCCGAGGCCTGACTTATATGGTTTCAGTCATGGCAATTTTGACGGCACATGAAGCAGGTCACTTTGTTGCAGCGTGGCGCCATCGAATTCCCGCAACACTTCCATTTTTTTTACCTTTACCGGTGATGCTGACTGGGACACTCGGTGCCGTAATCGGCATGGAAGGATCTCGGGCAGACAGACGACAATTGTTTGATATCGCCTTAGCTGGACCGCTCGCTGGTCTTTTTGTTGCGGTTCCTCTTTTTGCAGTGGGGCTCGTGCTTGCCCAACCGGCAGATACCAGCCTCTTTTCGATGCCGTTACTTGCAACATGGCTTTTGCAACTTGTTCGACCAGATTTACCGATCGGCCAGGTGCTTACCCCGAATGCATTCTTAATGGCTGGATGGGTAGGTTTTCTGGTAACTGGACTGAACATGATTCCCCTCAGCCAACTCGATGGTGGGCACATTTGCCATGCTCTTTTCGGAAGGCGTTCGTGCTGGGTGGCCCGAAGTGTCCTCCTCGGAGCCATAACCGCTATTATTGTTACTGGAGCAGACCATTGGGTTTTGATGGTTGTTTTAATCACGTTTATGGGTGTCGATCACCCGCCCATTCGAAATGAATCGCAGCCGTTGGGCACCGCGAGAACAATTCTGGGCATTGCTTCATTTGTCATTCCGGTGATTACATTCATGCCAGAGCCGCTTCTGCTACCCGGATTCATTTTCATTCGTTGACGACCTGCCATTTCGCTCACACAATAGTCTAAGATTGTTCTAAATGGAGTCTGACGCACTGTTTCTAAAGCTGCTACATAACCGAGAGGTGATCCGTGAACTTTGTTGAACTAGAAGACCCTGCAATTTGGTCATCAATCGCTGCGGAGCAAACTCGGCAAGCGGAAGGCCTCGAAATGATTGCAAGTGAAAACTTTACGAGCCCAGCAGTTATGCAGGCAGTGGGGAGCGTATTGACCAATAAGTATGCCGAAGGGTATCCCGGCAAAAGATATTATGGCGGTTGTGAATTTGTTGACACGGTCGAAGACCTCGCGCGCAACAGGGCCAAGCAGCTTTTCGGCGCTGAGCACGTAAATGTGCAGCCACACTCTGGAAGCCAAGCAAACTCAGCGGTCTACCTCGCAGCTATCAAGCCAGGCGATACAGTGCTCGCGTTCGACTTGGCGCATGGTGGTCACCTCACTCATGGAATGCGACTGAATAGCTCAGGCATCTTGTATCGTTTTGTTCACTACGGCGTTCGGCAGGATGACCATCTTCTTGATTTTGATCAGATCGTTCGACTTGCCCGCGAACATAAGCCAAAGTTGATAGTTGCTGGAGCAAGCGCATATCCGAGGGAAATCCCACACGAACGTTTTGCGGAGATAGCCAATGAAGTTGGAGCAAAATTATTGGTCGATATGGCACACTATGCAGGCCTTGTTGCTGCCGGTGTTCACAACAGTCCGGTGCCTCATGCAGACTTTGTGACAAGCACAACACACAAGACTTTGAGAGGGCCACGTGGCGGAATTGCCATGTGCCGAGCAGAACATGCAAAAGATCTCGACCGGGCTGTGTTCCCAGGAACTCAAGGCGGGCCATTGATGCATGTTGTTGCAGGAAAAGCAATTGCCTTTGCAGAGGCGCTTAAACCAGACTTCAAAGAATATGCGGAACAGGTTATTGCGAATGCTCAGGCGCTTGCTCAGTCGCTTGCGGCCGGTGGTGTGAAACTGGTGAGCGGAGGTACCGATAACCATCTCATGCTGGTTGATGTCACGCCGCTCGGTCTTGGTGGGAAATTAGCTGAAGAGGCATTGGATTGCTGTGGGATCACCTGCAATAAAAATATGATTCCATACGATGAGCGGAAGCCTGTTGATCCATCAGGAATTCGATTAGGCACGCCCGCCCTTACAACACGAGGAATGGGGGCTGACGAGATGGAGCAGGTGGCTGCTTGGATTCTTCAAGTCCTCAAATCACCGGAAGACTCACAGGTGATCGAGACAACTCGCCGAGAAGTGGCCGAGCTAGCAGAACAGTACCCAGTCCCAGCGGCCAAGCTGAGCCAGGTTGTCCCTGGATGAAATCCCAAGATGTTACCTACGTAGCGTGAAAATGAATTCAGAACTGCTTCAATGTGTTTCTGTGTTTTGAATCGCGATGTTTGGCTTGTGTTCTCATCACATGTTGGGATGGTTTGATTGGAGCCCAAAAAAATCTCTTGGCTGTTCAAATTTTGGCAGATTGATGACGGAGTTTCGATGGAATGAAGGTTGAAGGATTATCTTCACCAACAAACGGCTTTCGGTTTCCTGCCGAATGGGAGCCACATGCTGCAACCTGGCTTGCCTGGCCTCATCGACGAGACACTTTTCTTGGTGATTTCGACGAAGTGCCACTGGCTTTTGCCAAGCTTGTCAGGCTTCTTGCTTGTTATGAACCGGTGCGTGTCATTGGCAGTGAGGATGTGCTTCGTCACGCCTCATCATTGCTGGAGGGTGTTGACCAAGTCGCTCTCATTGAAATTCCAACGGATGACTCATGGCTACGAGATACGGGACCAGTTTTTCTGAAGTCGAAGAGTGTTCACGCGGAACTTGGGATCGTGAACTTTGGATTCAACGCCTGGGGTGGGAAATATCCTTCTTGGGATGCTGATGCTGCTGTCGCCGGAAAAATCGCAAATTATCTTGGTCTTCAAGTCGAAGAGGCTGAGATAGTTCTTGAGGGTGGTGCGATTGAAACAGATGGCGAAGGAACACTCTTGGTAAATCATCGTTGCATCGATGATCCACAAAGAAATCTAGGGTATAGTCGAGAGGATCTAACCGCAGTCCTTCGTTCTTCCTTAGGTGTCGATACGGTTCTTTGGGTAAATGGCGATCTCGTTGGTGATGATACGGATGGTCATATTGATCAATTGGCTCGTTTTGTTGCACCGGGGTGTGTTGTTGCGGCTCGCCAACCTGATAGGAGTGATCTCAATCATGAATCACTCGAGGCAAATTTTGCATTATTGAAAAGTCTTAGGGATGCGAGTGGACGATTGCTCGACGTTGTACCCATCGATTTGCCACCACGTGTTTTTTTTGATGATGTGCAGCTTCCGGCCAGCTATCTCAATTTTTTCATTGTGAATGGTGGTGTCATTGTTCCAACCTTTGGTCACGATCTGGATGCAGTCGCGATAGTGACAATTCAACGCTTCTTTCCAGATCGAGAAGTAGTTCCATTTTCAGCCCTCGAATTAATTCGTGGGCGGGGAGCAGTTCACTGCGTGACGTGTCAGCAACCGGCGTTGGACTGACTAACGACTGATTGTTGGGCTGAATGGTGAAGAAGGTCATTCAGCTACCTTGTTTCTCAAGATTGCCAATCTTAACGGGCTATCCGGTCTTGCGGTGGATAGAAGCGAACGCGAGTATCTTCTAGAAGTTCTCTGGTTTGGGATATGGACTGCGAGATAAAGGCAGAAACGGTTACATCATGGAACAGGTTGCCAATTTTGTTCAGGGATGCGTGTCTCTAATGGCTCGCTTTATGCTCGTAGCGATTTTTTTATTCAGCGCTTTTGACAGCAAGATTCGTCACTTTTCACAGACGGCTGAATATATGGCTAGCGAGGGAATTCCGAATCCTCGGTTAGCGTTGTTTGGCGCAATTGGTCTTATTCTTATCGGCGGTCTCTCGCTTTTGGCAGGTGCATGGACACGGATAGGAGCTGCTTTCCTCTTCGTCTTTCTCGCGGCAGCAACATTTTATTTCCATGATTTTTGGATGATCGCTGATCCAGCACAGAGGCAATTACAAATAATTCAATTCATGAAAAATATGGCAATTGGCGGTGGACTCCTTGCATTAATTTATGCCGGAGGTGGTCCTTGGAGTGTCGATGGCTGGATTGAACAGAAGCTGGAAGAATCTGAAATTGCACCGACTCAGAAGACAAAGGGGTCGCAACGCTCGAAAGCTGCGTAGAAGAGTCCCCTTTTTCAATTGCAGTGCGTACATTAAGAGACTGATAAGTTGTCAGAGTGACAACAGTATCGTTGGTTTCCCTTCTATCGTACGACTATGGTTTTCCCACTGAGTGATGACAATTCTGATCGGCAAAGAGTTCCATGGGTGACATGGTCGCTCATCGCAGCAAACGTGGTTGTCTTTGTGCTGTTTCAACAGGGCGGCAAAAACGACGATGTCACGTTGGCCTTCTGTCAGGTGCCAGCCGAAATTGTGACTGGCCAAGATATCGTTACCGAACCAACCATACGGGAGGTTGAATATGAAGGGCAGCAATATCAAGTGTCTGTGCCCGGTCTTCGTCCCACACCGATTCCTGTTTACCTCACATTACTGACAGGTATTTTTCTGCACGGCGGATGGATGCACCTCCTCGGTAATATGTGGTTTCTTTTTATCTTTGGTGATAATGTTGAAGACGATATGGGTCACACCCGATATCTCATTTACTATCTTGCAGCCGGAGTCTTGGCTTCGCTTGCCTTTGTGTTTTTGAACGCTCGTGGCGATGAGGCATTCACTCCTTGTCTTGGTGCATCTGGTGCCATCTCTGGTGTATTGGGTGGGTATTTAGTCCTCCATCCAAATCGTCGAGTAAGTGTGATCTTGTTTCGTTTTATTATGGATGTCCCGGGTTATGTCGCTGTTGGAATCTACTTTCTCATGCAGGTTGTACTCGGCCTTCTAGACACGGGTGGTGGGGTGGCTTATTCAGCGCACGTTGCTGGATTTATTGCAGGTTTAATTCTGGCCAAGCCGCTCAGCGATAAAGACATTCGTCGACAGGCGGATCAGTTAGTTACTTTTAGGAGGCGTCATAAGGGCCTGTAAAATTTTGTACGCTCATGTGACGATTGCTATGCCAACTATGCTTATTTGGCAGTTTTTGCTGTTAGCTGGAGCTGTTGCGGCTGCTGGGTCCGTACTGGCCCGTTCGGCAGATCAGATTGCCGAGGCAACAGGGCTCGGTCGACTCCTCGTCGGTAGCTTGCTGCTCGCTGCGGTCACTTCACTTCCTGAATTATCGGTTGATATTGCGGCGATTCGTTCCGGGTACGTCGATCTCGCTGCTGGTGATCTTTTTGGAAGCAGTCTTATGAATCTGCTTATCTTGGCAATAGTTGATTTAAGCATTCGGTCAGGGAGAAAAATGCTTTCGCGTGAAGGGGCGGCTCATGCACTTTCGGCAACACTTGGTATTGCCGTCACATCGCTAGCCGGCCTGGCAATCGTTACTGCTGATAAGCTACCAGCAGCGATCATTCTTGGAATGAGTGGCTGGTCCTGGGCAATTTTGTTGTCATATCTTTTCGGTGCCAGAATGATTTTTATCAATCAACGTATCTCAGCGAGGCTGGCTGCTGAATCCCAATCCGACGACAGTGGTCTGTCTCAGGCGAGTTCGGCTCGTAAGCCATCATTTCTCTTGTCAGCGATCATTTTCTGTGCTGCTGCGGTTGTCTTATGTTTTGTTGGACCAAAGCTCGCACATGTGGCCGGTGCGTTGGCCGAAGAAACAGGTCTTGGCGGAACCTTTGTTGGGACAACACTTGTTGCGGTGACGACATCATTGCCCGAACTCGTTGCATCATTAACAGCAATCCGGATTGGGGCAATCGATCTTGCTATTGGTAATGCATTTGGAAGTAATGCTTTCAATATCGTTCTGTTTGTCCCACTTGATTTGTTGCATGAGGGATCATTTTTTTTGAGCATGTCCGGGGCTCATGCTGTAACAGCGTTTACTGTCGTACTTGCGACTGCCATAGCAGTACTCGGCCAGTTGTATCATGGCGAACGGCGACTCCCATTTATAGAGCCAGATGCATTTCTCATGCTCTTTGTCGTGCTTGGTGGATTGTTCCTTATTTATTCACTCGGGTAACACGTTCCTGAGAGTTCCAGGAAGTATGTGGCGGCATCATCTTTTCAGTCTGGGTGCGTGGCGTTTATTACCGAGCGAGTTCATTATTTGGAGGGCCGTTTGTTGCACGGGCATGGTACGCCATGTTCTTGAATAGCCTCCATTTCCCCCGCGTTATCAACGAAGGTGGTCGTTGAGATTCAAGTGTGAAAGAATTTTCATTCGGTGGCTTTCGGGCCGTTTGTTTGTTCCTGTCGATTCGTGACAGCCATCTCGGAAACAGTGCCATAATGAAACGTATTCTCGTCGGACTTGGAACAAGCGGTCACGCGGAGTCTGTAGTGAGCCACGCCATCGAGATTGCTCAAGCACAGGGTGCTGAATTACTTGGGATAGCGGTTGTTGATCCCTCGCGTCTCGAGTGGACAGGTCCGCGGCCTATCGGTGTGGGTGTAGAAACACTTACGGCTGAACTGCGTCAGGACAGAATGACAAAAGTTGCTGCTGAGATTGAAAAGGCAAATAAACTTTTTGCAGAGAAATGTTTAGCAGCAAATGTTCCGCACCAAACCTGTGAGCGAACAGGTGATCCATTCGAAATAGTTGCTGATTTAGTTCGGTATCAAGATCTTTGTGTGTTTGGACTGCACGGTCTTTTTGAGCACGATGTTGTTCCAGAGCCAACAGATAGTCTTGAGCGGCTCGTCGCTGCAGGAGTTCGTCCAATGCTTGCTGTCTCAGACACATTCCGCCCCATTCGTCGTGTGCTTGTGGCCTACTCAGGTTCACTGGAAAGTGCAAAAACATTCAAGCATTATGTTCAGTCAGGACTCTATCCTGAGGCGGTAGTACGAGTTGTACATTTTGGTAGTGATGTCGAAGTGGGTGAGCGTCGGCTCAAGTCTGTTGAAAGCTACTTCGCCTCACATGGCAGAGAGATTGAGATGGATTTCGTTCAAGGAGATCCTGTGCAAGAACTTGTGCCGTATGCAGAAAAGTGGGAGGCGAATCTCATAGTTGCCGGTAACTCAGCAAAAAACCTTCTTCTGCGAAAATTATTTGGTGAGACGGCGTTGCAGTTACTTCGTGCAAGTCCACTTCCCCTATATCTCGCCCAGTAATGTTCAACTTTCGCTCGGTGCAGAGTGTCCGTAAATTTAGTTTTGCTCGACCTCGTCATGATGATTAAGAATTAAAAAGTTGCGGTTATCGGGGTAGTCAGCATAATTTCGGTGCTTGTGATTTGACGCTCGCGTCTTTGACGCTATGAAGGAAATAGAAAATACTGTTCTTAGATGTATTAATGCCGATCGTTAGGAGATGGATATGGTCGAACGAGCACCAGACGCAGTAAAGCTTCCAGAACAAACGGAGGTTATTGTTGTCGGTGGTGGGCCGGCCGGTACAACAGCAGCGACTATTGCAGCTCAGCAGGGACGCTGTGTCATGCTGTTCGAGCGAGAAAGGTTCCCACGATTTCATGTGGGTGAGTCCTTGATTCCAGAAACATTCTGGACATTAAAACGGCTTGGTATGGTTGAACGTTTACGTGGAAGTCGCTTTGTCGAAAAACACTCAGTCCAATTTGTAAATGAAAAAGGACTGCTTTCGGCACCATTTTATTTTGTTGATCACCGAGATGATGAAAGCTCTCAGACATGGCAGGTTCGTCGTGCAGAATTTGATGAGATGATGCTTCGTAATGCGGAGTCACATGGCGTCAAAGTGCACGAAGGAATGCGAGTGCTCGAAGTCCTGTTTGATGGAACTCGTGCGACAGGTGTTCGTGTGGCAGATGAGGCCGGGAATATTTCATCTATCACTTCTAAAGTTGTTGTGGATGCGAGTGGCCAATCAGCGATGGTCACGAGCAGGCTCGGCCTGCGGGAGTGGGATCCAGTTCTGAAAAAGGCAGCTGTATGGAGTTACTGGAAAGGTGCGGCCCGTGGAACCGGTCGTGACGAGGGGGCCACTCTTGTCATGCAACTCGACGACAAGCAGGGCTGGTTGTGGTACATACCACTGAATGATGATGTGGTTAGTGTCGGTGTAGTCGCAGGATACGAATATCTACTTCAAGACCGAGAGAACAAAAATCCGGAAGCCGTTTATGCAGCTGAATTGAATCGCTGCCCCGGGTTACATGAACGCCTCGATAATGCAACGAAAATAGAATCTGTGCGTGTGGCGAAGGAGTACTCGTATCGAGCCCGCGATGTGGCTGGTGACGGCTGGGTTCTCGTTGGTGATGCGTTTGGTTTTCTCGATCCACTTTATTCCTCAGGTATACTGCTGGCATTAAAAAGTGGGGAGCTTGCTGGTGACGCTATTGTGGCTGCGCTTCAAGAGAATGATCTTTCCGCGAGTCGATTGGGTTGCTGGGGAGAGGATTATGTGCGGGGCATGGACCGAATGCGTCGCCTGGTCTATGAATTTTACGATGGGTTTAACTTTGGCAAGTTCGTCAAGCGGTTTCCTCATCTTCGTGGCCACGTAACTGATCTTCTGATTGGTGATCTGTTTAATGAACGGCTTGATGAAATCATTGAGCCTCTTGAAACTCTTCGGGCTGAACAAGAAGCAGCATCAACGTAAGTTGTTTTGCGGGTGGATGACCAATCTCACGCATCGCGAGATGTCTCGAGCAATTTAATCCAAGGTCCAACGAATGAGCCGCTGTCGAGATAGGTTCGGCCGCTTACGAGATTCTTGTCGACAACACAGGGGGCATCGACAAAAATACCTCCTGCCGATTCAAGTTCATGACGGCACTTCGCGACCGTTGTCATGCGTCGCCCTCGTACACAGTCTGCGTAAGCGGGTATTTCAACGCCGTGGCACACACTTGCCACAGGTTTGTCTGCACTGAAAAAATGCTGCGTGATTCGGATAAGGTCAGTATCGTAGCGAATGTATTCCGGGGCGCGGCCTCCACTGAAAAAAATACCCTGATAATTTTCGGGATCGATGTCTGCAAATGCAGCGTCTGCCATGATCTGGTAGCCCTCCCACTCTTTGGTAATCGTCCAACCAGGTCGTACTTCGTGCAAAACCATTTGGTGCAAACGCCTTTCTGGTGCAATGACATGTGGTTGGAAGCCAGCTTCTTGGAGGCGGAAGTATGGGTAAAGCGTGTCTACTGTTTCAGAAGCATCACCAATAACAATTAGAACCTCACCGGTGGAGTGCTTATTTTCAGGTCTGGCAAACATGGTTTCCTCGGTGGTGAGCGGATTGATGCAGGGTGAAGATGTCGAGTGGGCTGAAGGCCTGGGTGCCGTAACGAGATTTGACGTCACATGAATATACCTGTTTTTTCGCAAGAAGCTTGGGGCTGGTCGTGAGGAGAGCGTGCCGTCAGCTTTTCATTTCGGATAATGGCTCGCTAGTTGTAAGAGGTTCTGATGTGTGCCATGGTATTGTCAGTGTTTCATATTTAGTCATGTGTGTTCAGTCTCTGCTGGACAGAAAAAGGTGTGGTAAATGCGTCTATGAAAAGAGTGTGTGAAGAAATGAGGCGGTGCGTATTTTTTCGAAAACTACGCCATGCCTTTTTTGTGGCCAGTGGATTGCTAGTTGTTGTCAGCGGGACATCTGCTGCTCAAGCGGAGTTTGATTCTCCACCCAATATCCTGATGATTTTGACAGATGATCAAGGGTGGGGTGATGTTGCTGCATATGGAGCCAACGACCTGAAGACTCCGGCAATGGATTCACTGATTGCCACAGGAATGAGGTTCGATAATTTCTACGCAAATTGCCCGGTGTGTTCACCAACTCGTGCAGCCCTTCTGTCCGGTATGGTGCCAGACAAAGTTGGGGTTCCTGGTGTCATTCGCACTCACTCTGACAATAATTGGGGTTTTCTCCGTCCAGATGCAACTCTTCTTCCAAAGCCTTTAAAAGCAGTTGGATACCACACCGCACTCATTGGTAAATGGCATCTTGGACTCGAGGCGCCATCTCGTCCGACAGACCATGGATTTGATCATTTTCATGGATTTCTTGGAGACATGATGGATGACTACTGGTCTCACACTCGTCATGAGCAGCACTATATGCGATTGAATACTGTTGATGTTCGGCCAGAGGGGCACGCAACAGATATTTTTAGTGAGTGGGCCACTGAGTACATATCGTCCCGGGCTGGTACCGGGCAGCCGTGGTTTTGTTACCTTGCCTTCAATGCGCCACATACCCCGGTGCAACCCCCTCAGGCATATCTCAAAAAGGTTTTGTTGCGAGAGCCAGGCATCAATCCAAAACGGGCAGAGCTCGTCGCATTCATTGAACATCTTGATGCTGGAATTGGTCGTGTTGTGGAATGCCTGAAGAAAACAGGGCAGGCTGAAAATACGCTCATTGTTTTAACGTCTGATAACGGCGGCCACAAAGGAAGTCTGGCAAACTGTGGCCCTCATCGTGGCTTCAAGCAAGAAATGTATGAGGGAGGTATTGCAGTGCCGTTTTGTGCAGTTTGGCCCGGGCACATTGCGGCAGGGTCACGTAGTGACCTTGTGGCATTAACAAGTGATCTTTTTCCGACATTTTGTGAGGCGGCTGGAGCAACAATCGAACATGAGATTGATGGTGTGTCGATACTGCCAACACTCCTTGGGAAGAAGCAGTCGTTCGATCGAACTCTTTTCTGGGTTCGAAGAGAAGGGGGGCAACTTTACCAAGGGCAGGATTACTACGCTGTGCGGCGAGGCCCTTGGAAACTGCTTCAAAATACACCCTTTGAAAACTACCAGTTATTCAACCTGATTGATGACCCGCTTGAATCTACCGATGTGAGTAACAAGCATCGGCCCATTGTAAGAGAACTAACGGAGGCACTTCGTCGTCACGTGCAGGCGGCCGCCCAGGTGCCTTGGCAGCAGTCAACAAGTGATGAAGATTCGCGCGGATGAGATGATAGAGTGGGCGTTGGAAAAGTCTCTGAGGGAGAGAATCTTTCAGGTCGATGCAGAATGTGCTTGAAAAGGTTATGCTTGCGTGACACGGTAATAAAAGTCATGTCGAATCTTGATATGGGGGTGTTATGAAAAAGTTTCTAGTTCTTATCTGTCTGTTCGTTTGCTTTCACGGCGTATCTGTAGCAGCCGAGCAGACTCCTAATATCGTGATGATTTTCTGTGATGATCTCACCAATCAGGCACTGAGTTGTTATGGGAATTCTCTCAAGTTACTTGAGACTCCAAATATTGATCGGCTAGCGAAAGAAGGAATGCTGTTCCGTCGCTGTATGGTCCCAAATTCCATTTGTGGTCCAAGTCGGGCTGCGATCTTGACTGGCAAGTACGCGCACGTAAATGGTTTTCGCTGTAATGGTGATCAGTTCGATGGTGCGCAGCCCACATTTGCCAAAATGCTGCAATCGGCTGGTTATCAAACAGCCATGATTGGAAAGTGGCATCTCAAGAGTGATCCGACTGGTTTCGATCATTGGCACATCCTGCCAGGTCAGGGGTCGTACTATAACCCAAGGATGATTAACAACGGTGAGCTGGTCCAGCATGAAGGATATGTTACAGATATTGTTTCTGACTTATCAATCGATTGGTTAAAAGACGTAGATCGATCCAAGCCATTTCTTCTTATGTCCCAGCACAAGGCGCCTCACCGCGAATGGTCACCAGCCTTGCGGCATCTTGGTTGGAATGGCGATCGTGTTTTCCCAGAACCAGAAACACTATTTGATGACTATTCCGGTCGTGGCCGAGCCGAGCACGAACAAGACATGACGCTCGAAAAAACCTTTCGTCCACTCGATGCAAAACTCGAGCCTCCCCGCACAATTTCAGATGCGCAAAAAAAAGAGTGGGATGTTTACTACGGCCCTCGCAATGAAAAGTTTCACAAGCAGGGATTGACTGGAAAAGATCTCGTGAAATGGCGGTACCAAAGGTACATGCACGACTACCTCGGTTGTGTAAAAGCTGTTGATGAGGCAGTTGGTAAACTCCTCGATTATCTTGATTCAGCGGGACTGAGTGAAAATACGTTAGTCTTGTTTTCATCAGACCAAGGGTTTTATCTCGGTGAACATGGCTGGTTTGATAAGCGATGGATTTATGAAGAGTCGCTCACGACGCCGTGCATTGTTCGGTGGCCAGGTGTGACGCAGCCAGGTACGACATCAGATGCAATTGTTTCCATACTCGATTTCCCGGAAACGTTTCTTGAGGCTGCTGAACAATCCATTCCATCTGATATGCACGGGAAAAGTCTTGGTCCATTATTAGCTGGTCAACAGCCAGACGATTGGCGAAAAAGTTTTTACTATCACTACTATGAGTTCCCAGGAGCTCATAGTGTTCGGAAGCACTATGGTGTTGTAACAGACCGTTATAAACTCTTTCATTTTTATGAGCCCGATATGGATTATTGGACGCTCATTGACAGGAAGCAGGACGCTCATGAAATGAAGAATGTTTATGATCAACCGCAGTATGCAGAAGCACAAAAAGAGTTGCATGGAGAACTTGATAGATTACGAAAAGAGTTGAAGGTGCCACTTGTTGATCCACCGCGACGTGGCCAGAAAAAGAAGCAGAAGGGTAAGCAAAAGTCATAGCGATTTTTGCTGTCTTTAGAGGTTCTTGTTTTCAAAAAGGGTAGGGAAATGCTTTCAATCAGAACGTGGCTGATGTGCTTCGTTTGTTTCATGCTGTTGCTTGGGATGTCATCTGATCTGATAGCAGATCCACTTGTGTTTGATCTTTGGCCAGATGGTGTTCCGCCGTCCGGGCAGAAGGCTGAACATTCCGGGGAGGTGCGAACAAACAAGAATGGAATTCTGCGGATAACCAATGTGACTCGGCCGCAAATGACGGTGTACCGTCCAAATGATCCAAATGGTGCCGCAGTACTTGTTTGCCCCGGCGGTGGCTACAAGATTTTGGCCTATGAGCATGAGGGCACAGATGTTTGTGAGTTTCTTACAGAACATGGAGTAACGGCTATTCTTTTGAAGTATCGTGTTCCATCATCACAGGAAGTTGCTCTCCAGGATGCGCAACGAGCGATTGGAATGATTCATCATCGCGCAGAAGAATGGGATATTGATCCAGATCGAATCGGAATGCTTGGCTTTTCTGCAGGGGGAAATCTCACTGTAATGACATGCTTGCATGGAAGCGAACGTACGTACCCTATTAATGAAAAGCTTGATGTTAACAATCCAACGCCAAGTTTTGCTATTCCCGTTTATCCAGCCTATCTCGTTGAGCGTGGTACTGAGGGGCCACTCCTTTCGGCTATCACTGTGAACGATACATCACCACCGCTATGTCTCGTTCATGCGGCAGATGATCCTTGGACAGCGAGTAGCAGTTTTCTTCTTGCCGTTGAGTACAAGAAGCATGGTGTTCCTTGTGAGGTGCATGTGTACGCAAAGGGTGGGCATGGTTTTGGCATGAAAAAGAAGGGCCTGCCTGTTGATGCGTGGCCCGACCGAGTCGTTGAGTGGATGGACTCGATGGGTTATCTGACTGGAACTGACTCGAACTAGTATCCGGTGGTAAAGCGATGCACCATGGTGTGCTTGTACGTTTCACCAGGATTTAAACGGCCGGACGGCCATTCGCCGTGCCAGTCTGTCTGGTTTATCGCGTTCGGAAAACATTCAGTCTCGAGGCAGATCGCTGCATGTTGTCTATAGGTAGTCCCAGATTTCCCTGTAAGTGATGAGTCAAGATAATTACCTGTGTATACCTGAATGCCGGGTTGGTCTGTAAGAATTTCAAGGCTTCGTCCACTAGCTGGATCAGAGAGTATGACCGCTGGTCTCAATGCTCCGTCAGGTTTCCAGTTATTGATGATAAGGCAATGATCAACACCTCCTTTTTCAGCACCTTCCGGTGAAGGAGTAAGCGCCCGAATCACCTGGCCAAGATTGGATTGAGCCTTTGAGGAAAACCGAAAGTCAAAGGGAGTGCCATCAACGTCACGAATAATCCCTGTTGGAATACCACCTCTGTCAAGAGGAAGATACCGATCAGCATGTGCCTGAAGCGTATGGTTCTCGATACTATTCGTTGCTTGGCCCGCAATATTCCAATACGTGTGATGTACAAGATTGACAAGGGTCGGGGTGTCTGTTGTTGACTCCATTTCAATCCATAATTCACCATCTGGAGTCAGCGTGTAGGTCACTTTTGAGTGGAGTGTTCCAGGATACCCTTCATCTCCATGCGGTGATGAGAGTTCAAGGTCAAGGGCCGGCCCTTTCTCTGAAACTCGTGGCGTTGCTTTCCAGAGTTGCTTGTCAAATCCGACGACACCGCCATGGAGGTGATTGTGACCATTGTTTTGGGCAACGCGATACGGTTTTTCGTCTATCGAAAAAAGACCATCTGCGATTCGATTCCCAACTCGACCACAGATTGCACCAAAATAAGGATGCCCATCGAGATATCTATCGAGTGATTCAAATCCAAGGACAACATCAACTGGTTCACCCTGTTGTTGAGGAACACAAAGGCTTGTCACTATTGCCCCATAGTTTGTGATAGTGGTTTGCCACCCTCCAGGGACCTTGAGCGTAAAGAGGCTAGCTTCTCGTCCATCAGGGAGTTTTCCAAATGGATGAACAGTGGGTGTTGTCATTGACTGGGCCATGCATTCAATTCCATGAGATGTCGCGTAAAAAGAAAAAAGGAATGAGAAGAATTTGGTAAGGCACCATTGCCATTCGGTGTGGAGTTATCGTGCCATGCCAGAACACTAATCCACAACATACAGAAATGGTTGCGTTACGATCAGGATGATTTGTATTCGGCGAAGTTTTATACCCCATCCTTCTTACCCTGAGAAGATTTCACCAAGTCTCTTCACTAACTGGATTCGTGAGTCGCCCGATACCCTCTATCTCAACGGTGACTTCGTCACCCGGTTGTAGATAGACAGGTGGGGTACGGGCAAACCCAACGCCATGCGGTGTTCCGGTAAGAATAACTGTCCCAGGATTCAAAATCGTGCTTGCTGACAAGAATTCAATCAGAGCAGGAACGTCAAAAATCATGTCGTTTGTGTTCCATTCCTGCATGACGTTTCCGTTCAGAAGAGTTCGAAGAGAAAGATTGTTGGGGTCATCAATTTCGTCAGGGGTTGTAATCACCGGCCCGAGTGGACAGAAGGTTGCAAATGTCTTGCCTCGGCACCATTGGCCGCCACCACCATTTTTTTGCCAGTCACGAGCTGACACATCGTTTGCGCATGTGTAGCCGAGGATATGCTGGACGGCTTCGTCTCGAGTGACGTTGTGGCAACGTTTTCCTAGAACAACTGCGAGCTCACATTCATAGTCGACTTTTTCACTCCGTAGCTTTCGCGGAAGAATGATTGGGTCGCCAGGATTCTGGATTGCACCCGTGTTTTTAAGAAAAAGAACAGGATGCTGAGGCTCCGCTGCTCCAGTTTCAGCGGCATGTTGCTTGTAGTTGAGTCCAACACAAAGAATGTCACTAGGGAGTGTCGGTGCCAAAAGCTTTTCAACAGATGCAAGCGTTCCTGTGTCTGAAAAACCAGATTCAATATCTCCGTTAAGAAGTGTGACGCTTTTGTCGTCGTGCAATCTTCCGAAGAATTCTTTGTTTTGTCTAAAAAAACGAATAATTTTCATAAGGCAGGTTACTCTGAGGTATCATGCTGAAAGCTGTTCAAAACATTTCCCTAATAGTATAAGCCGATGTCATCAGTGCCTTGCCCAGTCACGTTTATTGGAACTGGAATAATGGGTTCTCCTATGGCGGAGCACCTCATCGCCAACGGGCATCAGCTGCATGTGCACAATCGAACGCGTGAGAAAACCAAGTCCTTACTTGAGCAAGGGGCGGTATGGCATGATACGCCTGAGTCCGCAGCAGCTGCCAGTGCTGCCGTGGTAACAATGCTTGGTCTGCCGGCAGATGTTGATCAGGTTTACTTCGGACAAGAAGGCGCGGGAGGTATTCTTGCTGCGGCGAAGCCAGGGAGTCTGCTCATCGATATGACAACATCGAGCCCGAATTTGGCAGAACGAATTTCACAGGCAGCAGAAGAGCGAGGCATGGAATCTCTGGATGCACCGGTTTCGGGTGGTGATGTAGGTGCTCGTAATGCCAGTCTTGTTGTCATGGTCGGTGGGAGACAAGAGGCGTTCGATAGGGGAGTGCCGTTGCTAAATCAATTGGGGAAGTCGATTACTCTTCTCGGGCCGGCCGGAAGTGGTCAGCGGTGTAAGTTGGTAAACCAGATCGCGGTGGCAGTCGGTATGGTGGCGTGGTGCGAGGCTCTTGCTGTAGCAAAAGCAGCCGGCCTGGATCCATCAGTGGCTCAAGGAGTGATCAGTGGTGGAGCGGCTGGGAGTTGGGGACTGTCAAACCTGGCTCCACGCGCACTACGTGAAGATTTTAAGCCGGGTTTTCTTGTGCGGCATCTTGTGAAAGATATTCTGCTTGCCCAAGAAGAAGCAGACCGTCACGGAGTCCATCTTCCCGGCCTTGAAGTTGCTCAGAAGCTTTACGAATCATTAGAAAAAAAGGGCTTCGGCGAGGAAGGAACGCAACTGCTCTTGCGCAGCTACGATACAAATGAGGGGAGTCAGCGTTAGGTGAGCGTGTTATCGTGCACGTAAACCTCGTTGTGCTCTTGAGTTTCCTTGCGTAATGATGATGATGAAAACTATCACAAGACAATAGGGGAGCATTTCGTTTCATGAAGAAAAAATATAACGTAGGTGTCGTTGGGTATGGATGGGCGGCGACTGCTCATATCGAGGCAATAAATGCGACCACACAGGGGCAAGTAGCTGCGGTATGTTCGACTCGAAAACTTGACGCCGCTGAGTTGGCAGCCCGGCATGACGGCACCATTCGCGTCTACAATGACCTCGCTTCGATGCTTGCTGACCCGGCGATTGATGTAGTTGATATTACGGGGCTTCCAAGCAAGCATGCCGAGCAAGCGGTGGCTGCTGCCAACGCAAAGAAGCACATTATCCTAGAAAAGCCGATGGCGAATTCACCCGATGAGGTGGCCAAGATTTTACAGGCTGCCAAAGCAAATGGTATTCATGGCTGTGTCTGTTTCGAGCTTCGGTATTCAGAGCAACTGCAGGTGACGAAAGAGTTGCTCGAAAAAGGTTTGCTTGGCAAGTTGCATTACGGTGAGATTGATTATTATCACGGCATTGGCCCTTGGTATGGTCAGTTCCGTTGGAATACTGGAAAGAGAGATGGTGGCAGTGCGCTTTTAACTGCTGGGTGTCATGCGCTCGATGCACTTTTGATGATGATGGGAGACCGTCAGGTTGAAAGTGTTACAAGTATGAGTACGAAAACAACTAGCGACACATTCGATCCATACGAGTATGACACGTCCAGTGTCACGCTTGTGAAGTTTGCAAGTGGTGCTCTGGGGAAGACTGCTGCTATTGTTGATTGCTTCCAGCCGTACTACTTTCATACGCATCTTGTTGGGAGTGAGGGAAGTCTCTTAGATGATCGATTTACTTCCATGAAGCTCTCCAAGGAGCGGAACGCCTGGCATCGTCTGTCTATGAAGATGTGTGACTCAGGTGATGTCAGCGATCATCCCTACCAGAGCCAGTTCCAAGAATTTTTCAATGCCCTCGATCGTGATGAAGACATGCCACTGACAAGTTTTGCTGACGCAGCTCGAACATTTGAAGTAATTTTTGCTGCTGACCAGAGTGCTGCCAGCGGTGGGCAGCCAGTTGTACCGAGATCGTTAACGTAAATACGATCGTGGCTCTTGTCTGGAGGTGTCCCGGTGTTCTCTCGTTCTTTTTTTCACACTTTGTTTCTCTCTGTTGTCACTTTTTCGTACGCCTCCGTTTTTGCAGCAGACTCAAGGGTGAGAGAAGTTCTCGCAGCTGATGATGCACGAATTGCAGCTATGGTGTCCGCAGATTCAAGATCACTGGAGCCGCTGCTTTCAGAGGACCTTCAATATTCACATTCGACAGGGTCAGTTGATACAAAAGAAACACTGCTCAGTCTGATTGAAAAAAAGGAGATACGATATGTCGCGTATCAGCCCGTGGAAAGAGCAGTAGCGTTTTCTGGTTCTGACATAGCCTTTATTAACGGTCGTGCAGAGATTGGTGTTCAGCATGAGGGCCAGTCATTTGAAAAAACATTTGTTACTCTTTCAGTGTGGCGGTTGGAGAAAGATGTGTGGCGGTTCCTTCGATGGCAATCGTCACAAATTGCGTCAGCCGCGTTAGCAGTTGGTGATGTTCGTATTATTGATAAGTCGGCTCGGGATGGCGGTTGGCAGCTTCTTGTTGAAGGCGATTTTGAGAATGTAAATGGTGAGGCCGACACATGGAGTTGGAAGGAAAGTGTTCTGTCCTGTACGGGGCACCCTGTTGGTGTAACGCGGTTCCACAAGCCACTTGAAAATTTTGAACTCTCTCTCCAGTGGCGGCACCTGTCATCTGGTGGGAATTCTGGCGTCTTTCTGTGGGCGCCATCAGAGTCACTCCTTGACCTGCCCCCCGGCAAACTGCCTCGTGGAGGAATCGAAGTACAGATTCTGGATCATGGGTACACAGAGCAGTACAAGAAAAAATCTGGACGAAAGGCTACCTGGTTCACTACTGATGGTGATGTTTTTGCAGTTGGGACGTCCGAGATGAATCCGTTTCCACCGCTTTCTCCAAATGGAACACGTAGTTTTCCGAGTGCTCGACATAGCCGAGGAAGTCCCCAGTGGAATCATTACTATGTGAGAGCCGTCAATAAAGAGGTTCGGCTCTGGGTGAACGGCCACGAAGTTTCTGGTGGTGGTAACTGCTCACCATCAACAGGTTATTTGTGCCTCGAGTCTGAGGGTGCTCCTGTTGAATTCAAGGAAATCTACTTACGAGAACTGCCTTGATTCTAAAGTTGTGCGAGTGATTCAGCGATGGAGCACAAAACCTTCAATCGCTTCATATTCAGGTAGTCCAAGTTTGTCATAGAGCCGAGCAGTATCTTTATTTCGATCCTCTGCTCGCTGCCAAAATTCTCGGGAGTCTGTTGGGCCCGGAAAAAGCGCTCTATCTTTCTGGCTCTCGTGTTTGAAGATGGCCATTCTTTTTCGTTCTACTTCTTCAGGAGAAAGTGGAACGGCCATTTCAATTTCATGCGGTTCCCACTCTTGCCAGGCGCCTCGATAGAGCCAAATCTCGCAGGCTTTTGTCCATTCATTATCGGCAAGCGTCTCCATAGCCTGAAAAACAGCTCCGAGGCATACACGATGAGTCCCATGAGGGTCAGACAGATCACCGGCTGCATAAATTTGATGTGGTTTGATTGAATGCAGGAGGTCTGCAGTTATTTGAATGTCGTCAGGCCCAAGAGGTTTTTTTCGAACCCGGCCCGTTTCGTAGAACGGTAAATCGAGGAAGTGGATTCGTTCAGGTTGAACACCTGAGTGCCTGGCGCCTGCTCGAGCTTCAGTTCGCCGGATAAGACCTTTGACTTGTTGCAGTTCTGGGATATCAACTGCACCGGCTGCTTTTGTGCGCAGAAAGTGCCGAATCTTTTCAGCGATTTCATTCGCTTTTTGTCCGACTCCAAATGTTTGGCAGAAAGCTTCAACAAAATCTACATGAGCGTCAGCTGTTTCGTCCCACACGGCAATGTTGCCACTTGTTTGATACGCAACGTGTACCTCGTGTCCTTGCTCGCAGAGGCGGATGAAGGTTCCGCCCATGCTGATGACATCATCATCTGGGTGCGGACTAAAGACAACAACACGCTTTGGGAATTCTTTTGATGTCGTTGACTCAGTCAGTCCACGAATCCGTCTTGTTTCTCCTGGCTTGCCACCTGGCCACCCGGTGATTGTGTCCTGCAAAGTTCGGAAGACCTCAATGTTGATGTCATAGGATCGTCCACGTTTTGACAAAAGATCTTGAAGCCCATGTTCGTTGTAGTCTTCGTCAGTAAGCTTTAAAATTGGCTTATTTAGTTTTAATGAGAGCCAAATCAGAGCCTTTCGCGTAAGGTCGTCAGTCCATGTCAGTCCAATTGATTCCAGAGGGCCAACAAGCCATGGGGACTTGAAGCGAGTTAATTTTGCAGCCGCTGCGCGGTCAAGAACAAACTTGGCGTCAGGGTGTTGCTGAAGAGAGCTTGCAGATACGTGACTGTTTGGAGAGTCTTCAACGGCTTGACGAACAATAGGTGCTTTATGCTCTCCAAAAGCAAGTAGAACGATTCGGCGAGCATCAAGAATTGAGCCAACTCCCATTGTGATAGCTTGTCTCGGAACATTCCACTCACCAAAGAAGTCGCTGGCGGCATCGGCTCGGGTGACGCTATCGAGTGTTATAAGTCGTGTTCGACTTTCAAGACTACTACCCGGCTCATTAAAACCTATGTGGCCAGTCCGACCTATTCCAAGAAGTTGTAAGTCGATCCCACCTGCTTCACGTATTTTTTCTTCGTATGCCTCACATGCTGCAGTTACATCGTTACGGCCAAGTTGTCCATTTGGGATATGAATGTTCTCTGGGGCAATATCAATATGATCGAACAGGTGTTCACGCATGAACCGGTGGTAGCTCTGCAGGGCATCTGGCTCCATTGGCCAGTACTCATCCAGGTTAAATGTGATGACCTGCTTGAATGAGAGTTGTTCTTCAGTATGAAGACGAATGAGTTCATCATAAATCCCAACAGGTGTACTACCCGTTGCAAGACCGAGAACAGTTTTTTGGTTCTTGCCAGATCTCGTACGAATAAGTGCAGCAATTTCGCGAGCAATGGCACGATTGGCATCTCCCGAGTCGTCGTAAACCGTTACAGGGACTCTCTCAATGGTGGAGATATGTGGAAGAGGGCCCCGATAAATTGGGTTTGACCGAGTTTCTTTTGTTCGAGCGTGCATGTGAACCCCTGCGACCTACGACTGAAATAACTATTGTATTTTGACATTTTTAAGGCCCATAGCAAGGAAAACTCGAGCGAAATTGCCCCTGTAAGAGTCGGTCGGTATCGGTGATAGTGATTGGCGGGTGTATCTATTCAGCGTATGCTCATGCGAGCGGGGTCAAATAAAGTTTGTAGCTCCAGAGCTGGTATGCGTACTTTCATAACCATATTTTAAAAAAAAGGGCTTGCTATGAGTGATCCAACTGAGGAGTCACCTTCGGTTCGACTGCCAATGACACGTTTGGGTGTCATGATGTTTCTCCAGTTTTTCATCTGGGGGTCTTGGTACGTCGCAATGTATGGTTTCCTGAATGATGCAGGTATGACGGAGATAGGCCCTGGCGGATCCTTCGATGCTGCCGCTTATACAGTTGCACCAATTGCTGCGATACTTGCACCTTTAACGCTGGGTTTAATCTGTGATCGCCTGATGAACACGGAGCATGTGCTTGCGATCTTAAATATTGTTGGCGCCGGTCTTCTCTGGCTTGCTCCCTCTCTTGCAGGTGCTGGTGCACCAGAAAGTTTTTTAGGTCAGTTCACGCAGCCGATGATTCTATGCCTCCTTGCCTACATGCTGTGTTTCATGCCGACCTTGGGTCTTACAGCAAGTTTGTCATTTAAGCATCTTGTTAACAGTGAAAAAGACTTTCCCACTGTCCGAGTTCTCGGAACGATAGGCTGGATCGCCGGGAATTGGGCGATGTGGGGATGTCGTCTTTTTAATGGTGAAGGAAAAATAATCAGTCAGGCAGCAGCACAACTTGAGCAGGCGAAAGCGGCTGCCGGAGGTAATGAGGCAGCGAGTAGTGCGGCTGAGCAGGCATTCGCTACGGTTATGAACACAATCCAGTATTCAGATAATTCACCGCACATATTTCATGCTGCAGCAATCGCATCGGCAATTCTTGGCGTGTATTGCCTGACTCTTCCGAAAACGACTCCACCCGCAAAGGGGGAGCCAATTTCTGTGGCAAAAGTTCTTGGTGTCGATGCATGGGCGTTGCTGAAAGACAACTCATTCTTTGTCTTTGCTATCGCGTCTTTTCTGATTTGTATTCCGCTGGCCGGCTATTACGCGAAAGGATATGGCTTTGTTGATGCGATGGGCGTGAAGCTGTTTGGTTCTACAACAGGGGCCATGAGTACCGGGCAGATGAGTGAAATTCTCTTCATGCTTGTTATGCCATTTTGTTTTGCTCGACTCGGCGTAAAGAAAATGCTCATGATTGGCATGCTGGCTTGGGCAGTTCGTTATGGGCTTTGGGGCTTTGCCTTTGGTCAGACCGGCCCTATGCTCACGCTGCCAATCTTTGTAGGCATCCTGCTGCATGGAATTTGTTACGACTTCTTCTTTGTGACTGGGATGATCTATACCGATAAGAAGGCAAAGCCGGAGGTTAGAGGCCAGGCTCAATCTCTGGTTGTGATGCTCACTCAGGGCTTTGGGCTTGGCATCGGTGCGCAAGCATTTGGATGGTGGATGGGGCGATGCACTTCAGCCGATGACATGGTGAATTGGTCACAGCTGTGGTACGTGCCAGCCTTATTCGCACTCGGTGTCATGGTGGCATTCACGTTGTTGTTCTGGGACAGAGACGACAGAACATCTGTAGAAGAACAGTCGGCTTGAAGGCTGACTGTATGACGTGCATTCATTGTTGACAGGTAGTCATGTCGATCTACTTGGCGGATTCTTATTGTCGGTGTTGTTGCCGATATACCCCAGGTGTCATGTTTCGGTGTTTCTTGAAGAGGACGCTCAGGTATTCCGAGTATTCAAATCCACAACGGGTTGCAATCTGTTCAAGAGTCAGGGAGGTTTCGCGAAGGTACCGCTCTGCTTTTGAAAGCCTTGTTTCAATAATCAAAGCATGGGGTGTTTTGCCGAGTGCGTCTTTGAATCTTTTTTCAAGAGCTCGCCGTGTGAGCTGTGTTTGTTTGACGACATCATCAACCTGAATTCCCTCGCAGGCATGGGCCAGAATATAGTGTGCGGATACCGATACGTCATTATCATCGACAGCAAACGTATCGGTAGACTGACGAGTCGCGATACCCAATGGCGGCAAGAGAGTATCGAGACGTTTCATCTTTTTGCCGGACATGATGGCGTCAAGTTGTTCGGCGGCTGCGTATCCTGCTCCTTCTGAGTCAGGGACGATACTGGAAAGTGGCGGAGTGGCAAGTTGGCACAACAACGGATCATCATCGACTCCGAGAATAGCAATCGATTCGGGGACGGGCCGTGAGGCTTGAGCACATAAGTCAATCAAGCGGCGAGCAAGTGAATCATAAGCTGCCATCAAGCCACATGGCTCGGGTAGTTCGACAAGCCAACGCATAAGTCGCCGGCGAGCATGTGGCCAAGTCATACCACTTGAATCATCATCCACATCAAAAACCAGACTGTGGATACCGGCTTTTTTTGCCTCGGCTACGAACGCCTCGTGACGCCAACGGGACCAATTAAATGAACCATCACCGCAGAAAGCGAGATGCCGAAATCCTCTTTCCAGAAAGTGTTGGACGGCTAGTTGCGCAATCTTGCGGTCATCGGTTTCGACCCACGGTAGGGTGGACAGTTCTCGCGCGGAACTTACATCGATAGCCGGTAGCTGAGTGGCTTGCACGGCCCGAGCAATCGATTTGGTTTCAATTCGCGCTATGATTCCATGTCCAGAATACGTGCGAAGCCAACGAGGCGGGTCGGCGCGACGATGTTGCTCAGGCAAATCGATGGTCCACTTTTCGTGCTCTTGCTGGTATCGAAGAATGCCGCGAAGGAGTCCGCGTGCATATTCATTGCTTGTTTCAATAACAAGAGCGACAGAGCGTTTCATGAAAAAATTTTAGCAAGAAACGGTAGTAAAAATGGTAAAATAAATCAGTAAGAGTGCGCGATATTACATTGTCTACAAAATTGTTTTTACTAGCATTTATGATTCATGAATTGGTACTTTTCAGTCATGCATCTGCGAACACGGAGTGAAAATGTCGGATCCCGTACAAGTTGCCATGATTGGTCTCGGCTTTGGTGCTGAGTTCATACCGATATATCAGGCGCACCCCAATGCAAACGTTGCTGCCGTCTGTCGTCGGAACGAAACTGAACTGAATGCAGTTGCCGATCAATTCGGTATTGAAAAACGATATACGAGTTATGACGATGTCCTTGCAGACAAAGACATCGACTTTGTTCATATCAATAGTCCAATCCCTGACCATGCATGGATGTCACTCAAAGCACTCGATGCAGGGAAGCACGTGATGTGTACTGTGCCTATGGCAACAACGATTGACGAATGTCGTCAGATTGTTGAAAAGGTACAAACCACTGGCCTGAAATACATGATGGCTGAAACAGTTGTCTACAGCCGAGAATTTCTTTTTATAAAAGAGCTCTATGAAAAAGGTGAGCTTGGGAAAATTCAACATGTAGCAGCATCACATCCTCAGGATATGGATGGATGGCCTGATTATTGGGAACGCATGATCCCCATGCACTACGCCACGCATGTTGTAAGTCCTTGTCTTGGATTGCTCAATGACTTTGCTGAGTATGTAAGTTGTTTTGGTTCAGGTACGGTGCGTGATGATATTGCTGCAAAATCTGGGAACCAATTTGCTGTTGAATCATGTCATATCAAACTGCGAGACAGTGATCTGACTGCACATGTTTGGCGGTGTCTGTACGACGTTGCAAGGCAGTACCGTGAGAGTTTTGATGTCTATGGAACGAAAAAGAGTTTTGAGTGGACATTAGTTGAAAATGAGCCCCATGTTATTCATACAGCCAAAAAGCCAGAGCCAGAGATTCCCGAAAAAATTGTAGTTCCCGACTATGCTCACCTTCTTCCGGAGTCGATACGGAGGTTTACGCTTCCACAGGAAATTCACGACGCAGATCATCTCTCATTCTTGCAAGGTGGTGGTCATGGGGGTTCGCATCCACATCTTGTTCACGAATTCGTGACATCTATCCTCGCTGATCGTGATCCGTGGCCCAATGCTCTCACGAGTGCCAATTGGACAAGCGTTGGTATCTGTGCTCATGAATCGGCACTTAAAGGTGGTGAAATTGTTCGATTGCCAGAATTTACTTTGCCAGCATGCAGTGTCACAACTGAGGAATGAGCCATGCCAGCGTATTTACGATATGCCGTAACGGTGTTTGTCCTTTTCAGCCTGTTGTCTTTCGACTGTGCTGGTAAAGACGTGGTTGAAAGTGACGAAGTCGATTCTTTTCAGCTTGTAGTCACTGCCGTTGGGTCGACAGCAGACACAAGTGTTCAGTCCGCTCTGCTGAAGGGCATGCTCCTTGGGCTTGAAGGTCGCAGGAGCGTTCGTGCTCCCGAGGGTTGGTCGACGCTAAGTAATACACTTGCGTGCAGCACAAGTGCTTCGGTGCGTCAATATGCTCTGGCGATCTCTCAAATCTTTGGTGATACGAAAGCGATTGCAAGTGCTTTGGCGTGTGTTCAAGATTCAAGCGTAGCCGCCGCCCAACGCTGCTCAACACTGAGTCTGTTGCTCGAGCAGCAGAACCAAGAGGCTTCACAACTGCTCAAAGTGCTCATCGATGAACCAGCGCTGACGCTGAGTGCAATACGTGGTTATGCAGTGGTCAGAAATGACGAAGCGCCAGCCGTACTTATCTCACGTTATCCAGAGTTAAATTCTCAGCAAAAGCGAGCAGTTGTCGAAACACTCGCCTCCAGGAAAGTTTACGCTGAAGCATTGCTGGAAGCTTTGAAGTCGAATCAGATACAGCCTAGTGCGGTTCCAGTGCAGGTGGCGCGGACGCTAAAGAATCTTCTTGGAAAAAGGTTTACCACGGTGTACGGCGCACTGCCGGTTGTTGGTGCAGAACGAGAACACCTCATAAAAAAATATAAAAAGTTGTGTAATCCTGCAGCTATTGCAGCAGCAGATGCTTCAAGGGGTAGGGCCGTGTTTCAGAAGACGTGTGCCGCCTGCCATGTGCTGTATGGAGAAGGTGGAAACGTAGGCCCTGAGCTCACTGGTGCAAATCGTGCGAATCTTGATTACATATTATTGAATAGCGTGTATCCCAGTTTGGATGTTCCCTATGCGTATAGGACCGTGTCGGTGCTGACAGTTGATGGTCGTGTTGTAAATGGTGTATTGGCTGAAGAAGACGACACGAAAATTGTCTTGCGAACACCGGAGCAGCCGAGAGTTGTCATTGCTAAGGACGATATTGACTTCCGCAAGATTTCACCACAGTCGATGATGCCGGATGGGCAATTGGATGCCATGAGGCCGCAAGAGGTCATCGATCTCGTGAAATATTTGAGGACGACCGAGCAAGTGGAGTTGCCATGATAAATCGAGCGATGCAACGATTCTCTTATGATCGCAGAAATGCAATGTCACTTGTTGCGTTGGCTGTCTTTATGGTGCATGGAATAGCCTCAATTCCTCTCGCATATGCTGGTGACGGCCGTAATCAACTTCCCAAAAAACAGCACAAGGACAGCGACGCTCCATTTTTGGTACCAGCAGAGGCGGTTTCAAAAATGGCGATTCCAGACGGGTTTGAAATCTCTGTTTTTGCTGCTGAGCCGGATATTGCTGAGCCGATTGCCTTCTGCTTTGATGATCGTGGCCGGATATGGGTTGTGGAAAATTTTAATTATCAAACTCGTAAAAAACATACTGACGACCCGGTGAGTCGAATTCAGATACTTGAAGATACCGATGGCGATGGCATTTTTGATAAGAAGAAAACATTTACAGACAAACTGACATTCACCTCCGGGATTGCCTGTGGATTTGGTGGAGTGTTTGTTGGATCGCCGCCAAATTTCTCTTTTATCCCAGATAAAGATGGCGATGATGTCCCTGATGGGCCGCCGCAAGTCTTGCTTGACGGATGGGGTATTCAGGATCGGCATGAAACCCTCAATAGTTTCATTTGGGGTCCTGATGGTTGGCTGTACGGTTGCCATGGCGTATTTACACATTCCAATGTTGGGAAGCCAGGTGACACAGATGCACAGCGTCAATTTATTGATGCCGGTATTTGGCGATATCACCCAACTCGAAAAGCTTTTGAAATCTTTGCTCGTGGATTGTCAAACCCGTGGGGATTCGATTTCAATGATTACGGGCAGGGGTGTGCAACGTGTTGTGTTATTCCACATCTTTTTCATGTCGTACAAGGTGGAACGTATCACAAGCAAGCACGCCCGCACGTTAATCCGTACATCTATGACGACATTAAAACCATCCGTGATCATACGCACTTGTCTGCTCATGGGGGGGCTCGGTTTTATTTGGCAGATGTGTTTCCTGCCGAATATCGTGACCGTCTATTTATGTGCAATATTCATGAGCATGCTGTATTGACGGATGTGCTTGAGCCAAAGGGTTCAAGTTTTATTGGTCATCATGGTGATGATTTTCTACCAACGAACGATCTGGCATGGGTTGGGTTCAGCGTTGAGATTGGTCCTGAAGGTGGCGTCTACGTTCTTGATTGGCATGATCAGAATATTTGTGGCAACGAAGTAAAGTTTCCCAACAGTGGGCGTATCTATCGAGTGATGCCGACTGGCGTGAAGGACAAGGTGACGCCAGATCTTTCTGCTATGTCTGATGCAGAGCTCGTAGAGTACCAGTTGCATTCGAACGATTGGTTTGTCCGCCATGCAAGAACACTTCTGCAGTATCGGCAGGCAAGCGGAACGCTCAATCGTAAAGTGGTTCATCAGAAATTGAATGACATACTCAACACAACATCAGAGCCATCCAAAAGATTGCGTGCGTTATGGGCGTTGTATGTGACTGACGGACTGACGGAAACCCGTCTTTATGAATTGCTTAATGATGCAGATGAGCATGTTCGGGCATGGTCCATTCAATTCCTCTGTGATGTGAGTGAATCAAATGCGTTTCAGCCAGAGCGGAATGCAGATTGGGCGCTCGAGCCAGATATCCTTGAGAAACTGGCTGCCATGGCAAAGAATGACCCGTCGCAGGTTGTGAGGCTGTATCTGGCTTCCGCAGTACAGCGACTACCGTTCGCTCAGCGATGGTCAATTCTTCAAGGGCTCGTCTCACATGTGGAAGATGTTGCTGATAATAATCTGCCCCGTATGTACTGGTTTGCGTTGGAGCCGATGGTACCGGAGTATCCACGTGAGTCACTTGAGCTTGTGATGGCTGGTACACTACCGAGGTTGCAAGAGTTTGTTGCAAGACGATTGATTACGGGCGACGGGGGCAATAAAAAACTCAACCAGGTGCAAAAGGCTGAAGTGTGGAACGGCCTGATTAAAAAGATCGCAAAGGGGGGAATGGCTACAGCGCTGCGAGTGTCTGACGTTGGAGAAGGTGGCGTTGTTGAGCATGCTGTCTTTCGGAATGAGTTAGCGGTGCAGACGCATCCTCTCGATCGAAAAACGCCGTGTGTTTTGAGCAAGAATCAACTCACAATACCTGAGGGTAAGAAGACGTTACTGAAGCTTCGCGTCAGTCATCATCCACATGGTGACTGGCAACTCCGAGTCATCGCAAATGGAAAAGTAATGGCGGATTACGTTATTGGGCCAGATACAGTTGAATCAGATGAGTGGCTTGATGTGTCGGTTGACTTGACTGAATTTGCTGGTCGTCGTGTCTCGCTGGCTTTAGAAAATCGTGCAAACAATTGGCACAATGAATGGGCATATTGGAATAATTTGGAACTCGTTACGGAGTAGAGTGATGCAACGGAGTTTCAAAGGAGTCACTTTTTTCTGCCTTTTGGCTGCACCATGTTTTATTTTCAATGCTTCGGTTCAGGCTGAGAAGCCGGCAAAGATTGTCTTTATTTCAGGGAAGCCTAGTCATGGGCGAATGAAGCATGAGCATCGAGCCGGAAATATGATCTTGGCTGATGCGCTTGATCGATCAGGCCTCGATGTTGAAACGGTACTCGTTCCCGTGCTTGGCTACCCAGAAGATTCGTCTGTCTTCGAGGATGCGGCGACTGTTGTAATTTTTTGTACAGGGCATCAAGGGCATGTACTCAATCCGCATCTTGCTGAATTTGATGCACTGATGAAGTCGGGGGTGGGTGTCGTGATGATTCACTGGGCAACCGAAGCTGAGAAAGGCGAGCCCGGTCAAAAATTTCTGCAATGGATGGGTGGATTCTGTGATCTCGACTGGTCAGTTAATCCGCATTGGACGCCACACTTTACCGATTTTCCAGAGCATCCTGTTGCAAATGGTTTGAAACCATTTCAGGTCGACGACGAATGGTACTACCACATGCGGTTTGTCGATGACATGAAAGGAGTCACTCCAATACTCGCTGACCTTCCGCCGCCGAACACGCTCCGTCGACCAGACGGTCCACGAAGTGGAAATCCTGCAGTCCGTAGGGCTGTTGCAGCGGGTGAAAAACAAGTTGTGGCATGGGCGTACGAGCGTCCTTCTGGTGGTCGAGGTTTTGGTTTTACTGGCGCGCATAATCATGTGAGTTGGCTTGATGAAAACTTTCGGAAGGTGGTGCTCAACGGCATTTTATGGACAGCCCATGTCGAGGTTCCCGAGGGTGGCTGTCCGTCGCCCGTAGTCAGTGATGTACAAATACAAGCCAACCTCGACCCCGTTGTGCATAAACAGAAGGTGTCAAAGTGAACAGAACGAATCGTGTGGTGCGCGGCATCTGGCTCTTTGGCTTTATTGCCTGCTTGGCCTCGAATGCAGCTAGTAATGAAGCTGTTGCCGAAAGGCCAAATGTTATTGTTGTCATGACCGATGATCAGGGGTATCCAGAACTGTCCGTACATGGCAATCCAGTTTTACAAACCCCTCACCTCGACTCGCTGCACGATGAGAGTTTGCGACTGACGGATTACCACGTTGCGCCCATGTGTACACCGACACGTGGGCAGTTACTTACTGGGATTGATGCAGCACGGAATGGCGCAATTAACGTAAGTAGCGGTCGCGCTTTACTGCGTCCGGAAATCCCTACGATCGCCAATTACTTTGGCGACGCGGGGTATGCCACGGGAGTATTTGGTAAATGGCATCTTGGTGCCAACTATCCATTTCGTCCGCAGGACCGTGGCTTTCAGGAGAGCGTCTGGTATCCCTCCTCGTCCATTCCCTCTGTTCCAAGCTATTGGGGCAACGACTATTTTGATGACGTCTATATTCACAACGGCACAGAAGAACAGTTTTCAGGTTACTGCACCGATGTGTTTTTTGCTGAAGCAAAGGCGTTCATGAAGAAGTCCGTAGCAGCGAATAAACCATTCATGTGCTATCTCGCAACGAATACGCCACACGGGCCATTCAATCCGAAGCCTGAAGATCGCGATGTGATCACAAAAAGATTGGCCGATCCACAGTTTGATCATCTGGATGGAAAATTAAAGAACCAACTCGCCAATTATCTAGGCATGATTGTGAACATCGATGCCAACATGGGGAGCTTGCTTAAGTTTCTTGACGACGAAGACCTGGCTGACAATACGATTCTGATTTTCAAAACAGACAATGGCAGCCTCTTGGGACCTCGGTATTTCAATGCTGGTATGCGTGGCAGGAAGACGGAACTCTGGGAGGGTGGGCATCGTGTTCCGTGTTTCATTCGTTGGCCTGATGGCAATCTCGCAAAACCACAAGACATTGGCGGACTTACTCAAGTACAAGATATTTTGCCGACTCTATTGGAATTGAGTGGAATCAAATCTGAGAACGGACCCGAGTTTGACGGAATGAGTCTGGCTTCGGTTTTACGTGGTGAACAGCACGTGTCTGATGATCGAATTCTCATCATCAATTACAGCAGGATGCCGGGGTTCGCGAATTACCCGTCACCGTATAGTCAAACTCAGATGCGAGCTGATCAGGCTGGCGTGCTCTGGAAACGGTGGCGTCTCTTGGAGGATCGTGAGCTTTATAACTTGGAGACTGATCCTCTTCAGCAAACAAATGTCATCGATCAGCATCCAGAGGTCGTCGTGAAATTGCGAAAGCGACTCGCTGAATGGTGGGACCGAGTCGGAGCAGCCGCGAACGAAGAACAACGCATCATCGTTGGAACAAAGTATGAGAACCCTACCAAACTATCTGCCACCGAATGGTTGGATGTCTTCGTGGACCAGCAAGGACAGGTTCTCAGAGGCCAGCAGAAAAGTGGATACTGGTTGATCGATGTGGCGGAGGCAGGTGATTATGACATCGAGCTTCGTCGTTGGCCCAAAGAGGCAGATGGAACGATTCAGGGAACGTTGCCAGATGGAACAGGAACTGCGTTACCGATTACTCAGGCGAGCCTATACGTCGCCGGGCATAACCACATGAGCATTGGTGAAAAAAAGGGCTATCAATTTGAGGGTCTCACCAAGCAAGTCAAGAAAGATGACAAAGGTATCACTTTTACGATGCACTTGAAGAAGGGCCCAACGGCTTTACACACGTGGTTTAGGGGTAAAGACAATACAATGCTCAGTGCGTATTATGTCTATGTGAGCCCCAAAAATGGCGTACAAGCTAAATGAGTGCATAATACGAGTGTGTAGAAGAACATGGAATGTTCGATTGAGTGTCGGGTTTCTTCTGTGAGATCTAGCTGAGAAAACAAATGAGCAATACCGCACATCGATTGACACGACGAAACCTTCTTCACGGTGCTGGGCTTGCCCTGTCCCTTCCAGTCTTTCAGAGTCTGGGTCAAGAAAGAGGCGTTGGAGATCAATCTCCGCGACGGTTGGTGTGTGTTGGAAATCACCTTGGCTTTTATCCGGGCAACTTTTTTCCAAAAGCTGCCGGCCATAATTATGTTCCCACATCGACACTGAAGCCACTGGATATGCATCGTGACGCTCTCACGGTGTTCTCAAATTTGGACCATGGACTCAACGGTGGGCATGGCGCGGTACAGGGATTTCTTACGAGTATTAAGAAAGAAGAAGCCGCTGGATTCCCTGAGAAGAATATCTCGCTTGATCAGGCAGCAGCAGAATTCGTTGGCAGCAAAACCCGTTTTCCCTCCATCAATACAGGCATTGTTAATGGTACCGATATGTGTTGGACGCGCGCTGGTGTTCATGTACCACCAATCAATAATCCTGCCATGCTGTTTCGGGGACTTTTCGTGAGTTTGCCCCAGAGTAAGGTGGAGAATGAACGCATGCGGCTTGAGCATCGCGGCAGTGTGCTTGATGTATTACGTGATTCAGCACGTGCCTTGCACCGAACGCTTAATGCAGCAGATCAAGACAAACTCGATCAATATTTGACGTCAGTCCGTGATGTTGAACGGCGACTGCAAATGTCTAAAGAATGGTTGCATCGACCCAAACCGAAACCGTCGATAGAAGAAGTGCTAGATGAGGAACGGCAGCAAATTGATGAGGTCGAACTTTTCTACGACCTCATGGCTCTTGCTTTGCAGACAGATTCCACTCGTGTCGCAACATTTGAAACTGGATTAGGCTTCCGTACGTCGGAGTTGGACCTCGATAGTTACCATGGTCTTTCTCATCATGGGAAATCAGAGGGCCGGATTGGTCAGCTTCAGGTGGTGGAAGCTTTTTTAACAACGAAGCTCAGTAACTTTCTCGAGCGGTTGAAGGAAAGTCAGATTTTCGATGACACATTAGTTGTCTTCGGTAGTGGCATGAGTGATGGATCGATCCATAGTAATAGAAATCTTCCAGTGCTCCTTGCCGGTGGTGGACTCAAGCATCAGGGGCATGTTATTTGTCCTGAAGAGCAACATAGACGAGTCCCCCTTTCGAATCTGTGGTTGTCTGTTTTGCAGTGGTTCGGAGCAGAAGAAGCCGATCATTTTGGTAGAAGCACAGGGACCTTTTCCCCGATGGAAATTGGATAGGAGAGTGGCATGAAAACCACGATCTACTGTGCTGTCATTGTTTTTCATGGTCTGATCGCATTTGCTGTCGCAACTGAAAACTCAGTTGGCCAGAATGTGGCTGACGAAAATGTAGCTGGCCAGAATGCAGCGGTGTTTCTTGAAAAATATTGCATCCAATGTCACGGTGACCAAAAACAAAAAGCTGACCGCCGATTCGATACGCTTTCATCAAAAATTGAGACTCTCGATGACTTGGGTCGTTACCAAGAGGTTGTGGACCAACTGAATCTTGAAAGCATGCCACCAGAAGGGAAGCCCCAGCCTTCCCCTAGTGAACGTCTTGTCATGATTGATGCGCTCACTCGCCGCATTGAAACTGCTCATGCTGAACTCAATGCGTCTGGTGGACATAGTGTGCTTCGGCGGCTTAATGCCTGGGAGTATCGGCAGACAATTGGAGATCTACTCGGGCTGAATGTTGACGTTTGGAATCCGTCAGAAGATTTTCCTGAGGAGGTTGTGGTTGACGGCTTCGATAACAACGGTGCTGGTCTCGTGACCTCTGGCATGTTAATGGACCACTACTTAAGCGCGGCTGAAGAAGCTATTCATCGCGCCACGAAGTTTGGGGAACGGCCAGTCAGTACAAGCTATACGCAAACGTCACCTTTCTATTTTAGTGGGAAGGGTCACGAGGACTTACCAAAACTATTCAAGGTGGATCGCTTTCGGTTTACACCCGATACGCCTTTCACGGATCTCTATGGTCGTCACTATCGTGGCGGGCATATTGGATTTCTTCCCTTGGTTCGGCAGGGTGGTGTGCCGCATAGTGGTATCTACACCATTCGTGTGAAGGCGGCAGCGATAAGTCGTCACCATGACTATGGAAAAGCACTGGGTGATTTTCGCAATGGTGATCCGTTGGTTATGGAAATCGCTGCTGTCGATCGAAGGGGAAGTGTTGTAAGTACTGGGAATGTTTCGAAAATGATTTCCCTAGCGAGAGTCGAGTTGACGAACGAAGAACCTGAGTGGTTTGAGTGGGATGTCTATATGGAAGCGGGATTTGAGCCGGAAGTTCGCTTTCGTAATGGACCGATGGCTGCCAAGCGCATGGTGCGAATGCTGACAACACACGCTGCCGACAAACCTGAATTCAAGCCGTTTGTTGATATGAAAGGTGGTCTTGAAAAAGCGCACGGGGTGCTCAAGGGATATCAGGGACCGCGTCTACGCGTGTGGGAAATTGGAATAGAGGGCCCACACGTTGATGTCTGGCCAACCGCCGGGCATCGTGCACTCTATGGGGAGTTGACTCGTGAGGAGCTCAATGCCGAGACAATACATCAGCAGCTTGAGTTATTCGCTGAAAAAGCATTTCGCCGTCCACCTGTTGAAGGCGAAGTAGAACCAATTCAGGAACTTGTTACTGAGAGCCTCAAAGCAGGAGTAGATCCTTTAGAGGCATTGCAACTTGGATGCCAGTCCATCCTTTGTGCACCAGGGTTTCTATATTTGAATCTCGGTGAAGGGCCACTCGAAGAAATCGCACTGGCTTCGAGATTGTCCTATTTTCTTTGGTCGTCGCCGCCAGACGAAATGCTGCTTAACTTGGCAGTTCACAAAAACTTAAAAGCCGAGTTGCCTGAACAAGTCACACGCATGCTGGCTGACCCACGTTCTGATCGATTTGTACATCATTTTGTGAGGAGGTGGTTGGACCTGGATAATATTGGTGAGATGCCTCCGTCAGCGGAATTTCTTGAATATTACCGAGACAATCTTCAGGTAGCTATGCGTCAAGAAACGGAATCGTTCTTTCGGCATGTGCTGGATACGAACCAAAACGTGCAGGATTTTCTGGATGCAGACTATTCATTTTTGAACCGTGAACTTGCCTTGCATTACGGTATTGAAGGTGTTCAAGGAAATGGCTTACAGAAAGTGTCGTTGCAAGGAAGTCGACGGGGTGGATTGATTGGCCATGGTGCATTCTTGACGGCATCAGCAAATGGTGTTGATACATCGCCTGTTGTTCGTGGTATTTATGTGCTTGAAAAAGTTCTTGGTTATTCTCCACCGCCACCGCCGCCTGACGTGCCGCTTATTGAGCCAGATATCCGTGGTGCTGTCAGTATTCGTGATCAGCTTCTAAAACATCGAAATGTTGCAACGTGTGCTGAGTGTCATCGAAAGATTGATCCACTTGGATTTGCCCTGGAGAATTATGATGCCATTGGTGGTTGGCGGGATGAATATGACGGGAAAGTTACGATTGATCCGTCAGGGAAGTTGCCTGATGGAGATTCGTTCGAGAATCCGGCAGAATTCCAAGAGGCTCTCCTTCGGCGAAAGGATCAGTTCGCTCGCTGCATCACAGAAAAGCTACTTGCATATGCTTTAGGCCGAGAATTAGAAGTCAGTGATAGGCCTGTCATTGATGAGATTGTCCAAGAGATAAGTAAGCCAGAAAAGGGTCTCCGCGATCTTATTCAAGACATTGTGGCGAGTCGCAGCTTTCTTGAAAATTAAAGTGTGCGTTAAGTAGTTGGTTGTACGAATGGTTATACGGGGTGAGGGATATGAATTTTTTGAGATGGTTGCAACTTGGTGCTTTGCTGTTTATTGCATGGGTCTACACGGGCACTGTCCGTGGTGAGAATCCGCCAAATATTGTCTACATCATGTCAGATGAACTGGCGTATTTTGAACTTGGACATATGGGGAATCCATATATCAAAACCCCTCGCATCGATCAGATGGCCAGAGAGGGCATGCGATTCACCAATGCACTCGCAGGCTCGCCTGTCTGTGCTCCTTTGCGCTGTAATCTTATGACAGGCAAGCATTCCGGGCATGCATCGGTACGAGCCAACGATGGTGGCACTCCCTTGCGAGAGGGTGAGGAAACAATTGCTTCAATGCTGAAGCAAAAAGGGTATGCCACGGGAGGGTTTGGTAAATGGGGTTGCGGGGGGCGTGATTCGACAGGCGTCCCGGAGAAGCATGGGTTTGATGTCTTCTTTGGATACTACGATCAGGTGCACGCACACTCTTTCTATACGCCGTACCTCATTCGTAATAGTGAAGAGGTCGTTCTGGAAGGGAATGTGGGTGGCCG